>JAEOUG010000141.1 GCA_016839445.1 Candidatus Thorarchaeota archaeon | reverse complement strand
GGACATCTCGGGCACCGACGCACTGGATGAACCCTATGCTGTGAGGCACTTTGCCGTCACTCAGGCGCACTAGATGTCCGTGGGTTGGACCGGCCGCGTTTATCAGCCGCTCGAACTCCATGGCATCAATGACGTTGGGAAGCTTGCCGTAGCCGAACTGCGTGTACTCAGAAATGTCAAACATCTTGTAGCCTGTAGCAAGCACAATCGCACCAACATGCAGGTCCAAGACCTCGTCTTCTAGGTGATGGTCGATCGCCTCTCTAGTACAGGCCTCAACGCACTTCTCGCATTCGCAGCAGACAGCACACCCGAGACACCTCTCAGCCTCAGCGACAGCAGTCTCTTGGTTGAACCCAAGCTCTACTTCGCTGAAACCACGGGCTCTGGTGCTGACTCCAGACTTCGGCATGGAAACCCGGCTCTCAACAGGGATGTGTTCTTTTGGCACCTCAAAAGACTGAACGCGGTGACGCTCCTTAATACGACCCTCTTTGAGGTCATGTCCCTGGATGTAACGGTCAATCGACTCCGCTGCGTTCTTCCCATGTCCGACGGCCTTGACGACAGTAAGAGGACCGAGGACAATGTCTCCGCCAGCGAACACACCCGGTGTGTTAGTTTCAAGCGTTACAGGATCGGCCCTGACAAGACCCCACTCATTGCATTCCACGTCCATCTGGACTCCACGTTGGTCAGCAGACTGGCCAACTGCAATGATCATCTCATCAATAGCCATGGTGAATTCCGAGTTCGGTATCGGAACTGGCCTGCGTCGCCCAGAGTGGTCTGGTTCGCCAAGACGCATCTTGACGCATCTGACGCCTGTGATGTGGCCCTTTGATTGGAGGATCTCAACGGGGTTGGTCAGGAGCATGAACTTGATTCCCTCCTTCTTGGCGTCCTCAACCTCGCTTGGGATTGCAGGAATCTCCACGTGGGATCTTCGGTAGACGAGGGTCACTTCCTTTGCTCCGAGTCTCAATGCAACACGGGCCGAGTCAATGGCGGCATCTCCACCGCCCACAACAACAACTCTCTCGCCAACAGAGACTTTCTGACCATTGTTGACAGCCTCAAGGAATTCCATGGCGTGTACGACGCCCTCTGTGTCTTCTCCGTGGATTCCAAGCTTGTTGCTCTCCCAGCAACCGGTTGCCACAAACACGGCCTTGAAGCCTCTCTCCATGAGCTCGTTGATGTTCTTGACGGGTGATTTGGTCTTTATCTTGACACCCATGTCCACAACGCGCTGTATCTCTTCATCTAGAATGTCCCTGGGAAGGCGATATTCTGGAATACCATATCTGAGCATTCCACCGGCCTTCTCTCTTGACTCGAAGATGGTGACGGGATATCCCCTTCTGGCCAGATGATAGGCACAACTGATGCCTCCCGGTCCTCCACCGACGACAGCCACACGGTCCTTCTTGTCGATCTTGGCCTCTACAGGAGCGGCTCCGTGCTCACGCTCGTAGTCAGCCAGGAATCTGTGCAGGTTTCTGATGCTTATGCTCTCATCAAGCATGCCCCTTTCGCACTCGGCCTCGCAGAAGGAGATGCACACTCTCCCAAGCACACCAGGGAAGGGAATGGATCTTCGGACAATCTCGAGAGCCTCGTCGAATCTGCCATGGCGCATCATGGTGACGAAGCCCTGAGCGTTGACCTCGGCGGGGCAAGTAGCCCTGCAAGCGGGTTCACCCCTCTTGTCAACCGTTACGACGTTGGGAGTAGCCTGTGGGAAGGGCTTGTAGATGGCCTTCCGGAAGCCTATCCCCTGATCGAACTCATTCGGCACTTCAACTGGGCACACAGGTATGCAGTCATTGCAGCCGGAGCACTTGTCCTCGTCGACGTATCTAGAGTGCTTGTGGACTTTCACTCGGAAGTCACCGGTTTCGCCGCTCACGGATTTTATGTCAGCATACGTGACCAAGTCGATGTTGGGATGGCGCGCGACCTCGCTCAGCTTAGGCGTGAGTATGCACGCACTACAGTCAAGGGTCGGAAACGTCTTGTCAATTTGGGCCATTCTGCCACCAATTGAGGGCGACTTCTCAAGCAGAGTCACCTTGAAGCCTTGGTTGGCGATATCGAGCGCAGCCTGCATGCCTGCGACTCCGCCACCCACGACCAAGGCTTCGTTTGACTTGAAGCCACCACTAGTTGATGCGGCATCGGCCTTTGGATGTCTTTCTGTCGTCATGGAGATGACCTCATACATCTGGGGTTATCGTCACATTGGTGAAGAGACCAGGTCATCACATCAACAAGTAGCATGGCGGGCTCACATGTACAGATCCTGTGAGGGGCCATTTTCCCAGTCATTGTGACGACCAAGACCTCAAATTGGGACCTAGGATGGGTTCCAACTCATTCATGTTGTCTATATACTCATCGAGTATGATTACGTCGGCCCACACAACTTCCAGTATATATTCCTTTCAGGTTCGGTCACATACCTGCACGGTTTCGTACATCCGAGCTCCGAAGTCTTCACACCGGCTGTTGCTTGAGTCCAACACATGCATTTCAGAGTGTAACCAGAGACACCTGATATACTTTCAGTTTGCATCAGGTTCGCAAGGGCTCCTCAAATCCCGTAATGCAGCCTAAGACCTGCTGAAGGAGAGGGGGGACACGTAGTCTCCGAACTCGGTTCGAGCCTCTTCGAGCCGAGCCTTCTGAGCGTCAAGAATATCGAAGATTGCTCGGGGAGAGTCTGGTACTGTGTCTCGATAGATCCCGGCAATCCGCTCAGTCTTCTCCAGTTGCTCTGGAATACGGAGCTTGAATTGCTCCTCATAGGATTCCAGAGTGTAGTCACGGTCCAGCTTCTCTCTAAAGATGGTTTCTAGGTCCGCATGCGTAGGAATCAGTCCGGTGGGAGTAGCTATGGCCTCTGCATCCCCATTTATCCTCGCCTCCATCCACTGAAGCCACGCAATCTTCGCGTCCTTTCGATTCAAGTAGTAGCCATCCGGTCCCAGCAGGAAGTAGTTCACGGCGAATACCTTCGGTACTGCGCTAAGTCTCAATCCGAAATCCAAGTGGTTCTGAATGTACTTGCCAAGAGGAATCGAGATGAAATCCATGTTGGAGAACGGCTGAAACTTCCTCACGCCGCTCGGGCCAAGAGTGGCCGCTGTCGACTCGGACTCCAGACTTGCCCCCATGGTGACGACGCCATGAGCCCAGTCAAGAGACTCTTGAACAGGAACCCACGTATCCATGTCCCTGCCGCCGTAGATGATGCCACCAATCTCCACACCTCGCGGATCATCGAGAGACCCGTCAAGATTAGGGAAACCATCAAGACCGATGGTGTAGCGTGCATTCTTGTGAGCATAAGGGATTTCCTCACCATCCCTGTTGACTTTTCCAGGGAACCACTCACCAGAATAGTTGGTACCACCCTTTGGAACAGGCTGATCGTCGTCAAGCCAGCGGGGGTTTTCATCTTCAGTGATCAGCACATTGGTGAAGATTGCAGGCCTCCTGGAGTGTAGCAAATCCCAGATGAGCGGGTCATCCTTCTGAGTGACCGATCGGATTATGCCAAAGATGCCTCTCTCGACATTGACTGCTCTGGCTTTCCCGTCAACCTCTCGGATGTATGTTATATCATCTCCAACTATGTTGTTCCCTCGTGTCATTGAGGTGCTTGTCTTGCCACATCCCGAGGGGAATGCACCTGTGAGGTAGGTCTTGCGCCCTGATGGGCCCTTAACGGCCATCAGGAACATGTGTTCGGCAAGCCAGTTCTCTCGGTCTGCCTTACGAATGGCAAGTCGGAGAGCGAGCTTCTTCAGGCCCAGTGTATTTCCAGCGTACTGAGTGTTGTAGCTGTAGACTGTGTTTTCCTTGTAGTCAATAGCGACCCCCCTGTTCTCCCAGTCTATGCTTGTTCCAAGCATCAGTTTTCCAGAGGAGTGTAGCATCCAGAAGATCTCCTTCTCATCGGGGAGTCTTCGGAAGTAGTCGTATCCTCGTCTATACAGCAAGTCCTCACTGTGGGCAACATAGAAGGAGTCTGTGATCTGAACTACAGGGATAGAGAATGGCGAGTCCAACGGGCCCAGACAGAAGAAGCGCACGACCATCTTCTTGTTGTCCATGCTCCCATTCAGTCGATTCCTGGTAATCTCCAGACCCTTCTTCCTATCCATTTGGGGGAGATGCTGGCCTAGACTTTCACCCTCTGGCACAAGGTACACGGTTCGCTCCTTGTCTCGAGCCTGATCGTAGAAGCCATCGAAGTGCACAGTGTGGTATGGGTTCGCCAGAGGAGTCTCCTCATTGCGGGCTATTGCCGTACGACGAATGTATTCAGTGTCCATCTTTGAGTCGTCACAGACAAACACCTTCATTGGTCTGCATAGCTCGATGGCGTCTGCAACGAACCGGTGCACACGCCGATCCGTAATGGCGAGAAGCTTCCTGAAGTTCGCATCTGTAAGGGTGGATTCGAGGATGGATATGGCTTCTCTCAATGCAGTACGACTCCCTCTGTACTAGTTGTCCGTCGGGTCCACGACTATGTTATGAATGTACTGTCTTGAACATCCAGACACGAGTATTCTCCGTGAAGACACGAGGTCAATATGTACAGTCAAGCATGTCGGCGACAACAAGACTCAAATGCGACATAGAGCCGAAAACGCTCAAGCGCCCTAGAAGGCCGTGAGTTGGTGGTTCCTATGCTGAAGGAGTTCACGTATGATGTGCCGACGATTGAGCGAGGTTATGCAAGTCAGACTCTCTACGTCAATCTGAGCAGCAATGAGATCAAGCTAAGACCAGTCGACGACAAGATGAAAGAGACCTTTACGGGGGGAAAGGGATTCGATCTGTGGCTGATGTGGAATGGACTTCCCAAAGACCGTATTGTGAAGTGGGATGACCCAGAGAACGAGATATGCATCGCCACAGGACCTCTTGGTGGAGTGACTCAGTATCCAGGTGCAGGCAAGTCAATCGTCACCTCCATCTCTCCAGAGACTGGAATAGTCATTGACAGCAATGTCGGCGGCTACTTCGGCCCCAACCTCAAGTTCTCAGGCTTCGATGCCATGGAGATACAGGGGAAGGCTGACAAGGATGTCTACATCTTCATAGATGGAGACAAGGGCAGAATAGAGATTCACGATGCGACCGACCTGCCGGACCTAGCCTATGAGATTACCAGAGTGCTGAGTGAGAGGCACACGGAGAAGGAGGGCAAGGACATGTCTGTGGTGACAGCAGGACCAGGTGCTGAGCATGCTTGGATGGGTTGCCTGAACTTCAGCTGGTGGGACATGAGGAGAGACCTCCCAAGATACAAGCAGGCAGGCAGAGGTGGCATTGGTACCGTCTTCCGCAACAAGCGAATCAAGGCCCTAGTGGCCAAGAAGGACAAGATTACACTAGATATGAATGGCCCCGCCGATCTTGAGGCCATCAAGGAAGTTGGACGTGAGCACTCTGGAGAGATTCTCAACCAAGACCCCAATCAGAACAGAATGAGAGTCATTGGCACGGCGCACCTTCCATCTATCATGGATGAGTTCGACCTGCTGCCGACACGCAACTTCAGAACGGGTGGAGACCCAGAGGCAAGGGCCCTCTTCGGAGATGTGTGGGAGAAGATCTTCACGAATGCAGGTAAGGGCTGGGACGGCTGCTGGCGCCCCTGTGCCATCAACTGCTCGCACTGCATAGAGGGCTTCGAACTCAGGACCGGTCCCTTCAAGGGCAAGAAGGTCGTTGTAGACGGCCCGGAGTATGAGACAATTGCAGGCTGCGGGTCCAACATTGGTGTGTTCGACGCTCATTGGGTTGCGGAGTTCAACTTCTACTGTGACGCCTATGGTCTCGACACCATAAGCTTCGGCACCACAATGGGATTCGTCATGGAGCTCTTCGAAGGAGGGCACATTGACCAGAAGGCCACGGGAGGTCACAAGCTTAACTGGGGCGCGGCAGAGCACGTCGCTGCAGTACTCCATGAGATCGCAGAGGGCAAAGGATTCGGTGGGAAGCACTTCGGCAAAGGGGTCCGCTATCTGAAAGGCTACTTCGCCAAGGAGTTTGGCGTGAACGAGAAACACATGCAGGACATCGGCATGGAACACAAGGGCCTCGAATACTCCGAGTATGTCACGAAAGAGAGCCTGGCGCAACAGGGAGGCTACGGACTCACCCTAAAGGGGCCACAGCACGACGAGGCGTGGTTGATATTCCTTGACCAGGTCCACAACTACATGCCCACCTTCGAGCAGAAGGCAGAGGCACTACACTACTTCCCAATGTGGCGGACCTGGTTTGGGCTCAATGGATTGTGTAAGCTGCCATGGAATGACGTGGTTCCACCCGACAATGCTGAGAGCGACGAGCCAGCCAAGGTTCCCAAGCACGTGGAGTTCTATGCACGCTTCTTCGAGGCCATGACAGGAAGGCCCACCAAGGGCAAGGACCTGATCAAGATGTCCGAGAAGGTGTACAACTTCCAGCGTATCTTCAATATCCGACAGGGCAAAGGTCTCAGACTGCATGACTCGTTCATACCCTATAGAAGCGCAGGGCCAGTAACAGACTGGGAGTACGAATCCAGACAGGACCGCTATGACGCCCAGCTCAAGGACATAGGAATAGACATCGCTGGCAAGTCCACTACTGAGAAGAACAAGGCCCTTCGAGAGAACAGGGAGGAAACATACCGGCTCCTAACAGATGCGGCTTACAAGCGCAGAGGATGGACACGGAACGGTGTACCCAGACCCGAGAAAGTCAAGGAGCTAGGTCTCGATTGGATTCCGGAGGTCATGAACATCGTTCAGAAGCATCATGACTCCGAGCCACCGAAGGAGACCCTGCCCAAGATCGATTCGGCTTGGAGATAGGGTCGTAGTACACACTAGTGATGCCGCAGACACGGCGTCCAAGAGAAGACCTCTGCACTCCTCGAGATGGCTCATTCAGGATGAAAGACCTATAACCTCTCGTGCGGGAATTCACACAGGCAGCGGGATGGGCGATGGTTCTGGATAGGATTGGGAAGATGAAGCTGGAGGAGCGCCTTCTGGGAGCCCTACTCCTAACCATCTTCGTCATACTAACCATCTTGTTTCTTGCAGTGACTCCGTTTGACCCTTCGGTGTACTTGGGAATCATCTTCTTGTTGTGGATCGAAATGGCTCTTCTGTTAGTCTTTGCTTTCTATCCTTCACGAAGAGAGGGAGCCGAGAGCCAAGATGAGGGCGAAGGCAGCAAGGAGCCAGTTGCCGTCGAGAAGGCTGCAAGCGCCGAGCCAGAGAAGACCGAGCCTCATCTTGCAGAAGAAGAGAAGGCTAGAGACCCTGGAGGCATCATCTGCTGCGGAGGCCTGCTGTACATAGGGATTCTCTATATCATCATTACAGCCTGGTCTTCTATTGGGTCATGGTATCCTCTCCTGGTGCCGACGCTAATCGTTGTGGCGGCTGGCGTAGCCTGTATTCTATTCATCCGACGACTGCAGGAAGAAGACGAAGACCAAGAAACGGGTGGCAGCAAGGAATCAATTCTTGCTAGCAGTCCGACAGGTTCGGGCACAGACAAGAGGAGGTCGCCGAGCGCGTCGGTCAGACCCCAGTTCTGGCAGTCGCTTGGCACTCCTCACGATGATGCAAGAAGCAAGACTATAGCGGAAGGTCATCCGACATACCAGAGCAAGGATGGTACGGTCACTGCTCTCCGAGGCGGCGAGATTGTGGGCAGTCGCTTCAGGTTCAAAGTGAAAGTAGTCAACAGCTCAGACCACATAATCAACGATGTCACAGTCTTTGTGCTATCCTATCCAAGAGATGCGCTGGTTCTGGCGAGCAAAGACGATGACTGCCAGTTCACAAAGATTGAGCCGGGCGGGTTCAGAAGTCCTCAT
The DNA here is from genome assembly GCA_016839445.1 of Candidatus Thorarchaeota archaeon. Lineage (GTDB taxonomy): Archaea > Asgardarchaeota > Thorarchaeia > Thorarchaeales > Thorarchaeaceae > SMTZ1-45. Next base: position 37,672 of record JAEOUG010000141.1, on the reverse strand, counting down.
TTTGACTTCCGGCCTACTCAGGACTGCGTTCGGGGAGACATAGTTGCTGGGGTCTCTTATGTTGATCCATGGGGCAAGGCCCACACTCTTGCGACACGACCCTTCACCATCAGAGCAGTCTGCGACCTCCTCATGCCCAAGCCCATCAGCAAAGGCGAATTCAGACGGAAGTTGGAGGAGTTGGAGGCCGGGGAGATTCAGGTGAAGGTAGAAGATTGGACTCCTGAGGAGATGTACGAGAAATCCCTCAAGGTGCTCGGGGACTCCAACTTCCATGAAGTTGAAACATCACATGACATCGTAGATGGTGTCTTCATTGGTAGTATTGCGGGTTGGGCCAGCGGGAAGTACACGGGCAAGAATCTCGGAGTCGAGGTGTCGGTATCAGGGCCCGCGGGTGTTCGGGGTGCCAGCTGCAGAATCCGAGTTTCAGGGGAGGACGATGCCATGATCCTGCCAGCGATTGACGACCTTCAGGAGCGTCTCTCAGCGTGGCTCTGCCCCATGTGTTTCAGCAAGCTGTCAGTGCAAGAAGTCGAGAACCTGAAAGATGGAAAGCCAGTGAAGTGCCCGTTCTGTGGCGTGACAATAGGGAGATGACTACAGCCACGGAATCGATTAATATCCCTTTAAGAGAAGCAAGCGCGGGAGCATTCGTGGATGAGAACATTTCCTGAAGACACAAGATTCAGATCAACGTGGAGACCATACCAAGCACGAGTCCTAGGGGAGCTAGAGCAACACCTTGAGGACGAGAAACTGCATGTCGTGGCCGCACCGGGGTCTGGAAAGACCGTCCTCGGGCTTGAAGTGGTCCTCCGTCTGGATGGACCCGCTCTCATTCTCGCACCGACACTAGCAATACGAGACCAATGGGTCCGACGGCTTGTAGAGCTGTTTCTCCCTGAAGGGTCGGGAATCCCAGATTGGATCTCCAGAGATCTAGACGAGCCGATGTTCTTCAATGTCTCCACCTACCAAGCACTCCATTCTGTAATGTCGCGGGGCAAAGAGGCCGAGGAAGGCTCAGACGAAGAAGAAGAGCAGATGCAAGAGGAAACAGAGGAGGGCGATCTAGAGGAAGAACAGCCTAAGGAGTCCACGGGCACGAAAATACATTCCTGGCTTGACCAGAAGAAGAGGTCAAACAGAAACAGGATTATCACGGATCTTGCAGGTGAGCTGAAGGCTATCGGAATCAGAACCATCGTTCTGGATGAAGCACACCATTTGAGGTCGAGCTGGTGGAAGAGCCTTACGAGTTTGATCGAATCAATCCGCGAAGACGTCCAGATTGTGAGCCTCACTGCAACTCCACCATTCGATGTGCCAGACTACGAGTGGGAGAGATACATAGAACTGTGCGGACCTGTAGACGCCCAGATTCCTGTCCCAGAACTTGTACTGGAAGGAAACCTATGTCCCCATCAGGACCTTCTCATGTTCACAACGCCCTCAGATGCCGAGAGCGAAGAGCTCAGGATTTTCCGGAGAGGCGTTCAGGACTTCAAGAATTGGCTTGCTGATAACGAGGAGTTCACCAGACATGTCGAGGAGCACCCTTGGATAGTCTCACCAGACTCCCACATCGAAGAGATCCTTGATGAGCCGGACTACTACTCCTCAATGCTCGTGTACTTACGGGCGAAGGGGCTCAAGATTGAGAAGTCAGCAGTCAGTCTTGTTGCAGACTCCGCGCGTAACATTCCGGATCTGGATGATGAATGGCTGGAGATACTACTCACGAGGATTCTCTATCCTCCGGGCATTGACCGTCCGAAGCATCCGGGCTACTTGGTTGAGATCAGAGATGAGCTGAAGCGACTAGGTGCGCTGGAGTTGCGCAGGGTACGCCTAAGGAATGTCAAGGCCATCGAGAAGCTGCTAAAGCGAAGCATCTCGAAGCTCCAGAGCATTGTCGACATAGTATCGCTAGAGTCGAAGTCCCTCGAAGAGAACCTCAGAATGGTGGTGCTCACTGATTACATCCGAAGTGCGTCGATGCCCAAGGAACCAAGTGATTCCACGCCTCTCAACCAGATTGGAGTAGTGCCAATCTTCGAGGCAATAAGAAGGAGTGGCACCCTAGCCAAGCTTGGCGTGCTCAGTGGCTCACTCGTCGTTGTGCCCACAGACTCGGAGTCCGTTCTTCGTGATTGCGCTAGAGAAGTGGGCATACAGCAGCATGAGATTCTCACAAAGCCCCTCCCTCACGACCCAAGGTTTCTCAGTGTCATTGTTAGAGATGATCAGAAGCACAAGCTTGTCAGGACAATCACCGACCTCTTCACTCGTGGCGGAATAGAAGTGCTCGTCGGCACGAAATCACTGCTAGGCGAAGGTTGGGATGCACCATCCATCAACTCACTCGTGATAGCGAGCTTCGTTGGTTCATACATGCTCTCAAACCAGATGAGAGGAAGAGCAATCAGGAGCGAGCAGGGCAATCCCAACAAGACGGCCAATATCTGGCACATCGTCTGTGTGGAACCGAAGAACCATGACCCCGGACCTGACTACGAAACCATGGAGAGAAGGTTCAAGGCCTTTGTTGGGGTCTCGAATCTTGAACCTCTAATCGAGAACGGTTTCACAAGGCTCGACGTTGGGAAGCCTCCATTCTCCAAGGGACATCTCCAGAGAGTCAACGAGCAGATGCTGAAGCGTGCAGGAAACAGAGATGAAGTGCGTGCGTCATGGGAATCTGCCTTGCGAAAAGGCGAGGATGGCATCAGGCTGGTAGAAGACATCCAGACCGCAAAGGTGTCATTGCCAAGAGGATTCGTCTTTTGGAACACCATTGCGGCAATGTTCTGGGAAGGCATCTTCTGGGGCACCTTCATGCTAATCTACTACCTTGATTCGGTAACGCCAGCTCTTGAACTGGAGGCCCAATACGCTCTGTACATCCTCCTTTGGGGCGTTGCCATATCAGGTGCAGTTGCCCTGCCTATGACACTGAAGGCAGGGTGGCTTTTCATCCGGCACGGCCCAGTGAAATCAAGCATGCGCTCCATTGGAGAGGCCTTACTAAAGACCCTCTGTCAGATAGGAGAGATCAAGACAGAGTACACCAAACTAAGAGTCGTCGCGGACGAGGGAGAATTGGGTTCTGTGTACTGCCACCTCAACGGAGGTACAAGCAGAGAGAAGGCAGTCTACCTAAAGGCCCTGCAAGAGATTCTCGACCCTATCGGCAATCCTCGCTATTTACTTGTCAGAATTCCTCCACCGTGGATGTTCCTGGCCAGGAAGGACTACCACACAGTGCCAACTATCATTGGTCAGAAGAAGAAACACGCCGAGTACTATGCAGAGATGTGGGGCAAATATGTTGGGAAGATGGAACTAGTGTATACCAGGAACAGAGAGGGCAGAATAGTGCTTCTTCGAGCTCGCAGCCACTCTCTCTCTACGGCGTTCAGGCCCAAGTCTGACAGGGTCACTAGATGGAAGTGAAGTGCAGCACTAGTCGTAGCATGAGTTGAAGAATCAGAAAAACTAGAATGAGCCCGGTAGATGGGCTCTTCGTAGTAGGGAGGTCTAGTAGACTTCTCTTGGGCTGTGTGTGAGCCTCTCGGGAAGCTGTCCGCCTTCACCAAGAATCTCAAGCTCAGCATCTCGGCCGTATCTGCCGCCATCGTTGCAGAGGAAGCCTGTCTTGGTGATTCCTCTCGCTTGGCGCTCGGCGGCTCTTCTTGCGATCATTGAGGTCCCTGAAGGAACTGACATCGTGAGCTTCTTGGCGCCCTCGTCGATGGCAAGTAGAATCGCGTCAGTTGCCTCGCTGCGCGTAGTCTCAAAGAATTGAGAGGTGCTCTGATTGAACTCTAGGAAGATTGGCATCTGTAACTTAAGCCTCCAGATGGCTTGTCACTGTCCAAGTGGTTTTCCACCACATATTAATGAATCTCGGCTCTAGAGTAGATGGGCTGTATTGCAGTGCGCACAGACAACTGCATCGTCAAACTCACCAGGGAGTGGTAGAGGCGCTCCGCAATTCAAACACTTCAGCTCCTTGAGTTCAGATCTCTCCTTCTCAGAGAGATCAAGCTTGAATACTTGCTGTGCGATGTCCTGAAGGGTCTTCCCGATCTTCGCAGCAGCAGCCGCGATGGAACTCTGCTCAGGGCTGTCAAGTGAGCCAATACCCACAGATTTGAAGAAGCCGTCAACCGCCCTGCCAATGCCTCGGAATACGGAACCAGCCTTCCACGCCACAACATCAGCCTTGTAGAGCTCGAGTATCTCTGAGTCCGGGTGCCCAGGAATCTGGTAACCGTTCTTCCAGTCTGTTCTCTTCTCTCTCTTGTCTGACATGACGTGTCCACAGGACGGGCAAATGAGCTGCCACTCCTTCCCGAACCAGCCCTTTCGGAGCTTCCGTTCGCCGACGTTGTACCAACAGCGCTTGTGACCTGTTGATTCACAGTTTGGGCAGCTGAAGAGGTAATAGCGCTCAGGCTGCGCTCTGACTGATTTCCCAGTGTGTACTGGCAGATAAGCCACGTCATCTCCAGTTGAGTTCAACAGGTACTGCCCGCAGATGAAGCAGGTCTTGCCATCCAGCTTGCCAATCTTGTCGGGGGTTATGCGCATCTCGTGCTTCCTCGTATTGACTTCGCCTGTGAATCCTTAAAGACTGTTGCGGCAACCACGATGCCATTCGCCGCCAGCGCCTCCTTGCCGAAATCCTCTTAGCACCGTTCTCTTCAGGCATCTGACGGATACAGCACAGCAAAGGTGAGCGAATTGAGTGAAACCCCTCTTGTCCTTCACATTGCATCGATAGATGAGTCAACAAGGAACCTAACTGGAGGAAAAGCGTCTTGCCTTAGCGAGCTTGCGAAGGCAGGCTTCAGGGTCCCAGATGGCTTTGTCGTGACGACCAACGGCTATGAGATCTTCATCAGGCAGAACGAATTGGAGCAAAGGGTGAGAAACGTCCTAGCGAAACATGCTTCCGACAAATCAGATGTAGACGCAATTTCCGGCGAGCTAAGGAGATTGGTGGAAACCTCGAGCATGCCAGAGGAACTGGCGGACAGCATCAGAGATGCCTATCGTGAGATTGGGTCGCCCAGAGTGGCGGTTCGCTCTTCAGCTACTGCCGAGGATCTCCCAGAGGCGTCATTTGCAGGCCAATACGACACGTCCTTGAACATCGATGGCGCAGATTCAGTGATAGAGCACGTTCAGAAGTGCTTTGGCTCAATGTGGACTGCGAGGGCTATAGCCTACAGAGAAGACAATGGAATCCCACATGACCAGGTCCGCGTTGCCGTGGTGGTTCAGAGAATGGTGGATGCCAAGAGTGCCGGAGTTCTGTTCACACGCAACCCGCTCAACCCAGAGAAGAGAGAAATGATGATTGAGTCAAACTTCGGACTTGGGGAGTCAGTGGTTAGTGGCTACGGTGTTCCCGACAGATACGTCATCGACTCGACGACGCTCTCTTTGGTTTCTAAGGAGATTGGGACAAAGGGAACAGTCGTCACACCAGATGAAGGCTCAGGAGTCAAGATGACATCTCTGACAATAGAGGACGGGCAAATCTCGTCGCTTGATGACGATGAGGTAGAGAGCATATCTGAAGCAGGCATCGCCATCGAGCGACACTTCGCATCTCCGCAGGACATAGAGTGGGCAGTGGACAGAGCTGGCAGCCTACACATCCTGCAGTCTAGACCGATCACCGTCGGAGCTGGAACAGAGCAGGATGAGCAGATTTTCTGGACAAGAGGATATAGCGACGACTACTGGAACGATAATGTCACTCCGCTCTTCTTTGACTTGCTTGGTGATCACCTCACGTTCATTGTCAACAATGAGACAAACCAGATCATGGGCTACAAGGGCATGCAGACTGAGCTGATGAAGCTCTTCAGGGCACATGCCTACTTCAATCTGGATGTACTAAAGACCAAAGTCGTCAACGAAATGCCGCCGTTCATTCGAAGCGACGATCTCATGAACTACTTCCCCGCCGGTTCGGGGCCCTATGGCCGAGAAACGATGCGAGCCCTCCCCTTCAATCTGAAAGCGCGGATCATGGCTGAAATACGAGTCATGCTGCTTGATCCGGATGGCTCAATGACCAAGACCGCCAGTGTCTATGAGAAGTGGACAGAGGAGGTCTTTCTTCCGTATTGCAGGATGTTCGACGAAGAGCTAGACACCCTCATGGCGGAAGGTTCCGTAGGGGACCTGATGAGACTGGCCGACGACCTGGACAAGGTGATGATGAAGCACTTCAGGCTGGTAAGATACGGCATACCAGTCCACAATCTTGGTATGAACCTGATTACCAACTATCTCCTGAAGCGCTGGCTTGGTGAAAAGGCGCAAGTAGTATTGTTCCCAATCCTTGTTTCTGGGCTGGAACACAAGACTAGCGAAACCAACAGAGGAATCTACAGTCTTGCAGACCTCATCAGATCTGATCGAGGACTCATGGAAGCCGTGCAAGTCACGCCTTCTGATCAGCTGCGGGATACCATTGAATCTCGGAATACACCGGCAGGCTCAGAGTTCATAGGCAAGTTGGACGAATTCCTCGACGAGTTCGGGGTAAGAGGATTCACAAGAGAAGTGTACTATCCCAGATGGCAGGAAGAACCCGCCTACGTCTTTGACATTCTAAAATCCCTGGTTTCAGATGAGAACAGAGACCTCTCAGAGCAGGGCGAGATCCTGGCAAAGAAGAGAGCAAAGGCAGAGCAGATTGTTGAAGACGCTCTCAGGAATCAGCGGTTCGGACCCATCAAGCTCATGCTCTTCAATACGATCTTGAACATGAGTAGGACCTACATAGCTTTCAGAGAGAATCAGCGTTTCAATCTCGACAGATGGATTACACGCCACAGGCGGCTCTTCCTCCGAATGGGCGACCTCCTTCGGAGCAGTGGATATCTCGAGAACGCCGAGGACATCTTCTTCCTGCATCGAATGGAAATCAGGAGGATAGTCAAGAACCCGGCAGGTCTCGACAAGGGGAGCCTCTCAGAAGCAGCCCGGAAGAGGCATGAGGAATTCAAGAGACACGAGGATGTCATACCGCCCAAGTTCCTCCACGGTGATAGGGAGTTCAACGACCCTCTCCCTGATTCCTCTGAGGCTCTGAGAGGGATTCCAGCAAGTCAAGGAGTTGTTACTGGGACGGTTCGAGTCCTTAGTAGCGTTAATGATATCCCACAGGTCCGCGCAGGAGACATCCTAGTGGTGCCTAGGACAGACCCAGGATGGACCCCTGTCTTCTCTAAGATCGGAGGGCTTGTGACAGAAACTGGCGGAATCCTCTCACATGGAGCTGTAGTGTCTAGGGAGTTCGGCATACCGGCAGTGACTAATATCAGAAACGCGTGCCGGGCGCTGTCTACAGGGCAGAGAGTAACCCTTGATGGCAATCAGGGTTTCGTCGTCCTCGAGGACGAGGAGCATTCCTAGCATGGAGCCACTCACGCACAGTCCGTCATCAGAACAGAAGGAATGGAACGAGAGCTATTACTTCATCTTCCATGACAAAGAGAATAGAATCGGGGGCATGAGCCGAGTTGGCTTCAAGCCCAACAAGCAGGACGGTATGACGTTCTTCTTCCTTTTCCTACCCAACGGTTCTGTGGCAGCCTATCACGCAAATGATGATGGAAGCCACTATCCTGGGGCACTCAGAGTGGAGAACGTTGAGCACAAGTGTCGCTCAGAGGACTCCTGGGTCTATTCCTTCGAGGGACCCATGCTCATCTTCAACAGGCCTGAGGACTTCATGCACGTCAGAGAGAATCCGGATGTGATCTCCGACTTAGTGGGGGGAAAGATAGACCTGCGTTACACGCCGTTCACTGAAGCGTACGAGTATAGCGAGCATATGACAGAGGAGTCGCTGGAAATCGGCAAGAAGAGCGGAGACAGGCACTGGGAGCAAATAGGCAGAGTCAGTGGATCTGTAAAGGTTGGAGAGGAGGAGTACCAGATTGAGTCATGCCTGGGTCAGCGAGACCACACTCACGGCATCAGGGACTGGACCGGTGTGGGCAACTGGTTCTACTTCGTGATTTGGTTTGATGAATCCCTAGCTATCAATCCAGCTGCTATTCTACTGGAGGACGGTAGAATGAGCACTGGAGGCTTCATGTTCAGAGATGGTGAGTGCATCCCACTCGTAGAGATGAGTGTTCAAGAACATGCGTACAGAGAGGATGGTGTCTTCCCGCTTCGTACAGAACTCAAGATCCTAGACGCAAACGGAGAGAGCCATATTCTGAAGGCCCGACCTGGCGCAATCATTCCAGTACCCTTCAGGAGCGATGACGGAAGTGTTTCAATTCTCATCCAGTCTTTCGGCGAGTTCGAGCTTGATGGCAGGGCAGGGGGCTACGGATCCTACGAGGTTCTCAGGAAGAGCATCCGTTATGAAGAATGATACTGACCTATATTAGGGAAGCATGCAGAACTACTGTAGCGGGTTTGCACCATGTTTGAGTACGTCCAGGAGAGAGAGTCTCGTGCCAGGCTGGAACCCCGGACCATGGCATACGTGGTGACAACTGGTGAAACGTACCCGGACGACATCGACAGGCTCACCGAGAGGGGTGAGAACCAAATCCTGGAGCTCGCAAGGTCAAGAGTGGTTCCAGGCGTGCGCACAATCTATTCATGCTCATCCAAGGCGGCACACAGGACCTGTGAGATTCTTGGCAAGGAGTTTGATTCTGATACCGCAAAGAAGGAATGCCTCACAACCGTAAGGATTCCAGACCTGAAGACAAGATATGAAGAGGCAATAGAAACACTGGTCAAGATGTGGAATGACGAGACTCACTCAGAGAAGAACGGTGAGTCACTTCTAGAGGCGAGGAAGCGCTTTGGGGACTGTATGGGAGAGATAGTCACCAAGCATGTGAACGATAGCTTCGCAGTAGTTGCAGACCCCATGATAGTCGCGTTGTTCGATTCCTTAGTGACCGGTAGTCCAATCCAGCCCGGCCTATGGATTGACATGGGTCATGCAGCGTGCGCAACTTACGAATATGCAAGAGGATGGAGCGTGGTAATGCCTCCGGACAACAGCTACCTGAGTGACCCCACATATGTGTCAGAGAGTCTGCCGGAGCATCACTTCTGAAAGAAAAGAAGTGCGGAACGCCGAGCCCGCTGCTCGGGTTCCGACTTGATCTATGTACTACCTTCTGCGGTAGAGAGCGCACACTGTGACAACCAGTGCAACAAAGCCACCAACGGCAATGTATAGCATGGCGGGATTACCTTCGCCAGCGAAGGTGGTCCCTCCGGACTGAGATGCACTTGTGTAGGCCACGAACACGGGGTCGCAGATTATGTCTTGTCCACCCCAGTTCTCATAGCCTGCTGTCATGAAGAGCATCGAAGCCTCAATGTTCCAGTTGGTGACAGATGTGCCTGATGCCGACTCGTACATGATGCTGAAGGCACCAATAGGCGCGGTTGATGACCCAGAGAAGTGGATCTGTGAATGACCATCGCCGCCCCAGGTGTAGGGAAGTCCACCCATCGTGACATTAGCGAAGGGACTGCTCTCAGATCCGAACTGGTAGTATGATGCATCAAGGCTGGCTCCATTGGTGTCCGTCACAGGTCGCTCACCAGCGGTGTAGCTAGTGCGTGTGCCTGTTGCCAAGACACCGAAGAAGTTCACAGCCAGACTCCGACCGTCCAGAACAGTGTTGTCGAAGTCGTGGAGGGTCCAGTCACCGAACCTCTGGTCGACCTTGAACTCGACTGCATGGTTCCACTTGGTTGGGTCCTGACTATCAAAGTCAACCATGTCAACAGAGAAGCTAATGTCAAAGGACATCTCATCAACTGTGGCTTGTGTCACCCAGTAGTCAAAGCTTGTCGCATTGAGCCCCATAGAGCCCTCATAGGACTGTCTGAAGTCCCACGCGCCTCTGAGTGCAGAGGAGTGCTCTACCCTGAGAGGATAGATGGTCACGTCGACATCGTAGATGGAAACCCCAAACGTGACCTCCGTTGACGGATCCACGTAGACCAGTCCAGTGTTGTTTGTGGCCCCGAACGGTCTCCGAAGCTCAACACTGCCAACACTGTCTATGAGAACAAGGTGAGTGACCTCGTCTGACACAACTTGACCAGCTTCAATCGAGAAGTCAGGAGCGCTCTCAGTGGGCCCGATTCCATCATTGAAGATCAGGAGCCCTGCGTACTCAGCCCTGAAGTGGGCCGCGGTGGCCTGGGTCTGAGAAACTGCTACTGCGAACGTCTGCGCAGTGCCCCATGCGAACCAGGTTGTTGACCAGCGACCACTCTCGAGGCCCGGAATGAGACTCGTATCCAACGTACGATTCTTGGACAGCCAAGATACATACTCGTAACCCGGAGTCGGGAGATCATCGTCATAGTCAGCCCACATTAGGTCCTGAATCTCAGCCATCTCGCTAGCACTGACAGGTGACCCGTCGCCAGCGTGATACCAGTAGAAGGTCTCATTGGCTTCGAACCAGATGTTCATCTGCACGACGCCCATCCAGTTGCTTGAGAAGAACTCATCGCCATTCTCACCAGGCGTTGGGTCGAACCCGAGGTCGACGCGCATTCCTTCAATGGTCGTGTTGCCCCAATCATGCCAGTAGCCAGTCCGTAGGATGTAGTACTGGTCCTCTGTGGTAAACACATTGCCATCAAGGTCTATTGCCCCATCATCAGTGACTGTCCAGACGGGAGGTCTCCATGTAGGTATGTCACCCAGGCGAAGGTGGTTCGGACTCCAGAGGGTGTCTGACGACAGGTCAACCTGCGCATAGTGGTCAGTCCATGATGCAACAAGGAGGATGTACTCGCCTATTGTAACCTGTCCTGCACTAAGGAGCCACCACGGGTAGCCCCAAGTGGAGTTGAAGGGATCCCAGATTCTCACATTCTGGATAGCGCCAACCTTCACTCTCGCGTTCTCGATTACCATTGAGGGAGCATCTGCATCGAAGCTGAAAAGCACCTCCAATGTTGTGAGGTCCTCTCCCATCTCTATGCTGAACTCTGAGACAGCCCAATGGTTCTCAGGAACAGTGACAGTCCAGAGGTGTGTCCCTCCCTTAAGGAACATGGACACCCGATAACTCGAGCTTGTTGTGAAGTTGTCAAACTCGAGGTCAAGTACCATTGTATGTGTGATATCTACTCGCCAGTAGTGTGTGTCGTTGCTGTCCATGGCAGAACCTGTTACCTCCAATGTGAGGTCCTTGAGCCTCTGCGTTATGTTGAATCTTGCTCCAGGCTCGGGTTCGACGATTATGGAACCATTGATCTCATCGTAGTTGCGATGAACCAACATTGTCAGGTTGAGGGGCTCTCCTTGCTGGGCCACATCAGCGATGTTGCCACTCATGTCGTAGACGAATGCCTCAATGAAAGACGAGCGGAAGGCCAGCTTCATTGTCTCTCTGGCGCGAATCTCAGGCCGAGCGTAGACTGGCTCGCCATTCACATCAAGCACAGTGACGAGGTCCATCTCTGTTCGGATGGTTCCACCGTACCCGTAGCCCGGGTCCATATCAGTCTCGTTTGTGAAGTAGCCACCCCACTGAACTCTGTGTCGGTCATCAAAGGTCCCAGTAAATCCATCATCAGCAACGTAGTACCGGGACAGGTCGATGGTTGAGTTCTCGATCACCAGAAGATGCGGGAACCACATTCCAAGACCTCCACCCAGGTCAATCCATTCCCAGTCAACATCAAGATACCCGGCTACTGCGTAGGCATCCGTGCTGTTCAGCTTCAGGAACATGGTCGGGTAGAGCTCAACCTCTCTCTGCTCCCAGTTGACGTCGTTGTTGAAAAGAACAGCGCTGCTCAATTCAAGCCCCACTGGGAAGGTCCAGTTCTCTGTTATCATGTAGGAATCATCCCAAGTCAGCTGGGCAAAGGGGATGAGAGCCTCGCCAAGCTGAGCTGTAGAGAGCATCCTTACGATGAAGGTGTCATTCACATCGGCGTAGTGCAGGATGCTACCGGTTTCATCAACAATCTCAGCGTAATAGTAGTCAGGCAACGAGAAGTCGAATGGGTTCACAGGCATTCCGAAGCCAATTGGTGGACTGTATTGCTGTCCGCGAACGGAAGCTGCAATCCAAGGCGCCACTGTAGGCTTCCCATCTGAGTCTATTGTCTGAAGCACTGTGTTGAAGACGGCCGGAGGTATCGCCAAATAGTAGGTAATCGCGAAGACGACGACGTACTGCTCTGAGTCCTCATGGAACTCGCAGCTGCCGGACTGCAACGTCACAAAGCCAGCAGCAGATGGCACATCAGACACTGGAGTGTAGACGAAGCTTGCGCTGTTCCACCGGTCCGACGTGAGATTGTACTCAAGACCGAAAAAGGAAGCGCGTCTCTCAAGGCCCGCCTGAATCCCTCCGAATTGGACGGAATCCAGAACACTGCCTGCACCCAAGAAGCTCTTCGGAATTGTGATGTTTATCAGCAATTGGTCGCCGAGCTCCACTCTGTATCGGTTTTCTGCAATATCAGTCAGGTTCTCCGCATATCCGATCCAAACAGATGGCTGCGGACCAAAAATCCAGTCCGAAGTCGCCTCTGTGTGCTCAAACTGCCTAGTGTCTTCCTCTACGTACCAACCGACACCCATTATGGGGTCTGCAGCTGTCTGAGCAGATACCTGTGCGGCTGCACCTGCGATACTGACGAAAAGCAACGTGATTAGTAGAATCGTATTGATCTTCTTCATATTATCACCTCAGCCAAAGCAAGGCGTGCTGCGTATACCCAGAGCTGTGTGATCTCGAAGTTGGGCAGGTGGCTTGCTTTTGGTTCGAGGGCGTGTTCATCAAGGTCCTTTCCTCTTGACCTCTGATGGAGTAAACCAATGACTGCACATAATCTCGTACAGGATTGTATATAATGTATTATGGATGATTCATTCATATCTCGTGTATGTAGTGGGGCCAATCCACAAAGGATTAATCCACCACAGGAGCACCACAACGCCATCAAACTAAGAGGCCGACACAGGAATTGCAGGATCTCTTCACTTACTTCGTCGATTACATCAGGCTTCTGCTCGCCCCGTTTGGATTGCAGGCGTACGCAGGTGTCGTCGCATCCATCCCCTTCTACGCGTTCCTCTACGTGCTATACCTCATCGTCATTAGATCCATCAAGGTCTCCTTCAAGAAGGTTGGAGCGCCTCGTGAAGCCACAAGCGGAACTGTGTTTGGCGTGCGACTATTCTTCTTCACTGTGGCACTGCTCACTCTGCTTCTCCTAGTTGATGACGATGTCAAGGGATACATCCTGGCGGGCGGAGCGCTCATGGGCACAGCCATAGGCCTCGCGTTTTCGAAGGCGCTCTCGAACATCGTAAGCGGCATCTATGTTCTACTCGCCAGACCTTTCAGAGTAGGCGACTACATTCGGCTAGGCGAGTCCGAGGGCATAGTCCTAGAGATCACACTGAACTACACCCGAATCCTGAGGCTAGACCACACTCGGCAATTCGTACCCAACTCCATGACTATCGATTCCAGAATGACCAATTTCCGTGTGAGGATTGATGACTACTTCGACGAAAGAGGGCAGGAGTATCATCGATCGATATTCGACGACGATGACGATGAAGACTCTCGCTTCGACAACGCGGTTGACAAGCTCAGGTTCCTCACGAAGGGGGACGAGGTCTATAGGTACACGTTTGACATCGAGATTGACCGCACATGCTCCAAGAGAGCAGCAGAGGCCCATTTCAAGGCCGTATGTAAGAAGTGGGAAAGTTCGTTCATCATTCCTCCGGAGTACATCTTCTGGTCCAGCACAGCCACAACAGAGACCTTCAGATTCGCCTTCATCGTGGCGAATCCAAAGGACATCTTCAGCCTCGGACAGGACTTCAGGGCAGAGGCGTCAGCATATCCTGCCAAATGAGCGCTCTGCACATGTGATGCCGCTCTGGTTCCCCGTGTCTAGAATTGAGCGAGTTCACAGCTCATCGAAGTACACACGAAGAAGCTCGGCAACACACCGAGCTCTCGAAACGCAGCCTCTATCTCGATGAGGCTTTGAACCATCAAACATCCCCGAGACAGTTCCAAGACAGCCACGCCGCACAGCGCTAAGCACGGGTCTGAAGAACTCCTTCTCAGCCTCTGCCATGTTCTCCGGAGTACGACCCATCAGATTGAGCCAAGCGCTGATGTATGGTCCAATGAGCCAAGGATGCACAGTTCCCTGATGCGCAGCTGCAGCGCGACTTCGAGGACCGCCAGTGTATGCTCTTGCGTATCGTCTATCGGAGGGGGACAGCGTCCTTAATCCAAAAGGTGTGAGGAGTTCTTTTGTCACTGTTTTCAGGACTGAGTGAGCCTTCTTACCCTCAAGAAGAGGATGCGGAAGGCTAATGGCAAAGATCTGATTGGGGCGGATAGAGCCATCACTCTCCTCAGCGGTGACAACATCATAGAGATAGCCAAGCTCGTCACTCCAGAAAGCTTGGTCGAAGGCTTCCCTTATCCAGGACGCAACAGCTCGGAACTCGTACGGGTCGCGACCAACAAGCTCAGACATCTCCCCCATGGCCATCAGCACATTGTACCATAGAGCGTTCACTTCGACACACTTCCCAATCCTTGGGGTTGCCGTCCAGTTCTCTATCTGCTCATTCATCCACGAGACCTCAACTCCTTCGATGCCTGAGATTATGAGGCCATCGTGGTCTTCATGAATGTTGAACTTCGTTCCTATCCTGTATGCGGCTATTATTGACTCCATGGTATCCCAGATGATTCCGCGCAGGAACTCAACATCGTTCGTGCACTCCAGATACTTCCGAACGGCCATGATGAACCAGAGCGAGGCGTCGACGGAGTCGTACTCGGGCTGAATGCCTCGGTCAGGAAAGTCATTCGGTACAAGTCCGTAGCGTGAGTGACGAGCGTAGTTGGTCAAGACCGCGCGAGCATCCTGAAAACGGCCTATGGACATGGTCAGACCAGGTAGCGCGACCATTGCATCCTGACCGATATCTGCGAGCTCGTGATAGCCAGCGATGATGGACCTCATGTTCGTAGAAACACGGTCAACAATGAATGTGTCTGCATCGAGGACGAGCCACTCTATGTCTTCATCTCTCTCTCGTGCAGACATGGAGTAGGCCCTGTCATTCAGGATCTTCCTCCTTCTGAGCTCCTCGAAACGTAGCTTGGCGAAGTCCTTGCGTTCGGCCTTTGCGAGAGGCCCCAAGTCCTTCATGAGATTCTTGCGACTCGTACCCACAGCGAAAAGGAAAGAGAGGAAGTGCTCACCTGGTTCTAGGACCGTGTGGAACACGCCGGGGATGATCAGCTCCTCTTCGTGGGGAAGTCCCATGGCCTTGTCTTTTCGATATACTTGTGGCTCAGTCACTCTCTTGTGGCTTAGCATGAACTCCGCATCAGGCGTGTACGAATACATCCAGGGGCTGTTGGGTCTCTCGTCAAAAGAGAAGAAAGAGTGACTGTCGATGGCCTCGAACTCAGGAGTGAAGTCAAGTCGAGGAGACCTTGCATGGATGTCTCTGTTTGTCTGCAAAGGAGTGACTGTGAATATCGTTTCGTCTGTGTTCTTCAGTTCATAGTTCACAACAGTGATGTTCCGTCGATAAGCCATGAAGACCGTCTTCTCGAGCTCGACACAGCCAGTCTTGTAGATCATCTGTGGGAGAGGATTGAGCTCGAATCGCTTCAGGTATCTGTAACCCCTATGAGTCACACCATCTGTCGTCTGTTGACTGCTGAGGTTGCATTCGCCTTCGACATTGACCAGTACTTCGTCAAGTCTGGAAAGGGTCAGCCATCGATCAACTGGAGGGGACAACGACGATACCAAGAGACCATGATAGCCCCGTGAGTTGAGTCCAACGATAGTGGAAGATGTGTAACCGCCGAGGCCATTCGTGTACAACCATTCGAAAGTGATTGCACGATTGAGCCTAAGATCTGCACCTTCCAGAGTAATCACTGATTTGAGGCCTCTCTTCTATTGTCTCTGCAAGCTTGCTTCATGACTCCTACACTTTAAGCATTGTGTGATACGTTGACCGGACCCGGCTGGGAACAGTCAGTCTCTTAAGCAGATTGGGCTCCGCTGGATGCGATGTGATTCCTGCTTGACGCACGACGAGAATCAGGTAGCCAGTGATACTCCCATTGAACAGGGGAGTAACTCCAGGGGATTCTACGGTCTCACTGGTAGCCTCTGGCGAATGGCGTTGGTCGTGGGTCTCGCGCAATTCTCAATGAGTTTCTGGGCATGGGAGTTCAGTATCTTCCTGGAATTCGACCTAGCCTCTACGTTCGGTGTGGTCCTTCAGAAATGGGAGATTGGGCTGGTCTTCAGTGTCGGAACCGCGGCAACAATAATCGGCTATATTCTCTCGGGGACCATCGCCGATCTCATCGGCCGGAGGAACACAATGGCCCTATCCTTCATTCCTATGTCAGTGGGCCTTGTAGGACTCAGGTTCGCACCATGGTGGCCAATCATATTGGTCGAGTATGCGCTCATCATGTTCGGTTGGGCCTTCGTCATCATCGTATCCAGTGCGATAGCAGCAGACGAGATTGCTGTCACAACCGGCAGAAACTCAGCCAGGATATTCAACGTTGTGCTGCTCCCTGCTTTCATTGTGGATGGAACGAGCCCTATAGCGGCGTCACTACTGATGGACCTTGGGTATGGTGCTAGTGACCTCCATCTTGTTGCAGGTATTGGCTCGATCGTTGCCCTGATGGCGACTCTGGCGTTCATTGGTGAATCACTTGAAAAGAAGGTGATAGACAAGGCAAGGGCTGGCCCAGTGGTCACCATTAGAGGTCTGGGTGGGGACTTCTGGAAATTCACCCTGGCAATGGCCGGATACGTCATCATCTATCGCGCCTCAGTAGCATATCTAGGAAACCTGGTTGTGGGTGAATGGGGCGGCATCAGCCCTCAAATGTACGGTTACGCATGGAGCGGCTTCTCACTCACCAGCGCCGCTCTTCTGAGCAAAGCAGGTGATTTTGCCGACAGGAATCTGAAGGGAGCCATGGTGGCAACCTTGGTGGGAAACAGCATGCTGATTCTCGTGTTCTCAGCCGCTACAGGTCTGTTCGCCCTCTGGGCACTCAACATAACATGGGCTTTGCCGATTGCGCTCTGGATTGGGGCAGAAAAGACTCTCGTCGTTCGAGGGGCCGGGAGGGAACGGAAGGGCAGAGCACTTGGGACGTACAACTTCTTCATAGCGGTAGGAAGCCTTGTGGCATACAACCTAGGAGCATTCCTCTGGGAGGCGTGGTCAAGCCTCCGGCTGGTCTTCCTCTTTTCGGGCATCTTCAGCTTCGTGATGATTGCAGTGCTCGCTCTCGCGCTGCGCGCGATGAGGCCCGTGGCCAAGGCAGAGGAGGGCACTCTCGGTACTGCCGAGTAATCTTCTTATTGGCGATTGCGTGGCTAGATGTACACAAGGAGACTG
Source organism: Candidatus Thorarchaeota archaeon (assembly GCA_016839445.1). Taxonomy (GTDB): domain Archaea; phylum Asgardarchaeota; class Thorarchaeia; order Thorarchaeales; family Thorarchaeaceae; genus SMTZ1-45. Next base: position 20,172 of record JAEOUG010000141.1, on the reverse strand, counting down.
TGGGGATCACATGGACGATGATAGCTCTTTCATCGGTCGTAGTCTTAGACAGACAGGAGATCTCCTTCTAGGCGGGGCCAGAAAGCAGGTAGACGACTACAAGAGCAAGTTCGAGGGCCTAAGAGGCGTCTACGATGGGGTTCTGTCAAGACTGCTCATCTCCGCCGAGGCAAAGGAGTTCGACCTCGAGTTCATTGACAGGTTCTTCGGAAAGAGAGAACTGACCTTTGCAGGCATTGACGGCACTATCCTGAAGCAGGACGTCTTCGACCTCGTCATATTCTTCGCGGGGGCATACTCGGCACACGGGAGTATCAAGATTGGTGACAAAGGTGAGGCAAATCTCTCGTACGAGGAGAACTATCTGGAGAGAGGTTTTGGCGTTTCCAGTGTTCTCCCGGTCTATATCAATGAGGTGCCATCGATTGACCAGACACTACTGGTCCGGGCAGAAGACGGATCCCCAGACGAGAGCGTCACGTTTAGCGATGCCTACGTAATCGATAATTCGGCCTTTGCAGACTACCTGATGGGCCTCTCAGAGTTCTATCTAGCGTACTGGCTACTGAGCGGAGAGAATCCCGTCGACATTCTTCTCCTTGATAGAGTGTTCTCCTCGGAGGTTGCATCGTTCTATGCAGAAACCTCTGACTTCAGAGTGAATCTCGACCATGAGTGCGGCCTCATCGGATACAAGATGGGAGGCAGACCCTTCAACAAGTCCGAATGGGTCTACGCACGAAAGCTGCTGGGAAATCTACGACTGGGAACCCCGGCGCCGCGGGGAGAGTATCTACTGCCACGGGTTATTGCCGAGCTCCTGGCAGATGAAACAATGGGACTGACAAGAGAGCAGCTGTACGACCGGCTGTCGCTGACAGGTGACTCGGGAAGGGCAAGACTGGACAAGGAACTTGAGCAGGGCATTCGGGGTTCCAGAGATGCAGAAGGCATCATAGTAAGAAAGGGCAAGGAGTTCGTGATTAAGCCACAGTACCGCGACATCCGCCAGAGAATTGAGAGCCTGGTGAGGGAGGTCTGCGGACGGATGTTCTCGAATGACCCGAAGGTCAGTTACGAAGAGAGATTCAAAGTCGGAGGTAAGTGGATAACAACCAATGATCTCTCGTTCCTAAGCCTCATGTCGTTGTACTTGGCCATAGAGAAGGCCTGGCAGAACAAGACTCTCCTCATCGGTGTCGCGAAGGACACTTCCGCTAGGGACTTGAAGAGACAGGTGTTGCCAGTTCTGAACTACGTCGGTAGATTCAAGGGAACTCTGGGAGGCCCCGGGCACGATACTCCGGACACAGACCGCATGATCCTTCAATGGGTGTCACTTCAGGAGCGTGACAAGCTGGCAGTGCCTTGGGCATCGGTAGAATACGACACCGCGTTCAAGACAATCGTGCCACACCTTGAACGTGAACCCAATCTTGTTTCTGGCGCAAGACGAAACCAGATTTCACTTGAGAAGACATTCCTGAAGGCGTACTTCCAGCTCTGTCAGGCAGCCAGTGAGCCGAAACTGCGCAGTAACGTCCTTCTCTACGACAGGCTTGTCTATGAGGGATATGATGACCAAACGGAGAAGATGGTCAGTCTGAAACATGACTATGAGAATCGCCCTGACAGCCCAGAACAGGTCGATGTGATCTTTTACCAGGGGCAAGACAATCCAATACAGAGATTCATAGTGCGTCTCTTTGAGATGATGACCAGCCGAAGCATTCCTGAGCTCTTCGGACATCTGAAGCCGCTTTACGTGGCCGACAAGGTGGCCAAATACCACTACAACCAATTCAGAGGAATGATTGAAAGCACAGGAACGTGGCTGTTGAACAGACCCGACCTAAGGGAATTCCTCTTCTACCTTGGCACATTCAGAGAAAGGAGGTCAAGTATTGAGCAATCGAGAAGACTATCGTGAGAAGCTATTCACAGATTTCGATGGAGCATTCGAAGGCAGACTGGCCAGAGTGGTCCCTGTTGCTGCCAACTACACAAGTGAGTGGGCAGGTTCAGCCGCAAGATACGACTGCAGAATCAAGATCAAGTACAACCGGGAACTCATGGCACAGCTCGAGGAGGGTATGCTTGTTGCTGTCAAGAACTTCCGTGGACAATCGAAGAGGTCTACAAGGGAGAAGATAGAGAGATTCACAGTGATGGTCATCTCCAAAGTCTGGCCACAGCATTACGGTCTCGGTGGTGTGAGCGACAGCCACTACTATCCCTTACAGATGGAGATCATAGAGCAGTCAGTGCCAGACTGGGGCACAGACGACCAAGCGACCATGATGGTGCAGATGACTGCCGTGCCAATCAACTATGACCTCGTCATCAATGCCAAGGGAGAGATTGAATTCAGGAAGGGATTCTCGTACCCCCTTGTTGGAGAGCAAGTCCAGGTCATCAACATGCAGACAGTTGACAGCATCTACAACTCGAAGGTGAAGAAGTCCATAGGCTTCGACAAGACTCCGTCAGTTGCAGATCCGAAGAAAGACCCCAGGGTGGGTATATTGCGCATGTTCATGGAGTCAGAAGAGCAGGTTCCGGTCTACGTTGACCTGCACAAGCTCATACGATACCACTTCGGAGTCTTCTCCTTCACAGGCGGGGGTAAGAGCAACCTACTCTCAAACCTCTTCAGACGAATCCTGTATCACACGAAGGACAGCAAGATCGTGATATTCGACATCAGCTGTGAGTATCCATTCTTGCTCTCAGATGTAATCAGCGACCCTAAGATACCCAGCAAGGTGATTCTAGAAGAGGAGGCGACTTCCGCAGACCAGTTCGCAAGGTCCATCGTGAAGCCGCGCGACTTCGAGGACGATGACAAGGCCAACAATGTCCTGAAGGACCTATACAACGATGGGCACGTCACGTACTACAATCAGCCACTGACACAGATTCCTACGTTCGGGAGTCTGCTCGAGGAGATTCGAGACCTGAAGACTGGCCAGGGTCTTGACAAACCCCACTACATCCAAGCCATCGAGGAGGCAGAGAGCTTTGTCGTCGATTGGATGGAAAAGGAGGGAAAGCCGGCCTCAGACGTGCTTGACGATCCGTTCATCACCCAGTTCGCGGCGGCCGCAAAGAAGGCTGTTGAAACCTTCAACGTCCATTCTAGTTCAGGTGTCTACGCATGGGCGACAACTCGCGATAGCCTCAAGCGCAGCCTCGCCCGAGCGCAGAAGGCAACAACGAAGGGCGTCACAGTCTCGGACATGCTCAAGATGCTGTCGGGGAAGGAGCGATTGATATGCCTCTCCATGGCGGATCCTGACACCCTTCGCGAACTCGTGGTGAAACTCACCTCTGCAGCACTGAAGTACAGGAAGAGGAAGTTCGAGATTAAGCCTCAGATCCTGTTCGTGTTCGACGAGGCGCAGGAGTTCATCCCCAGTAAGGCAAGCGGCTTGACAGAGAGATGTAGCTATGCAGTAGAGCGTCTCCTAAGACAGGGACGGAAGTACGGCCTCGGCGGGGCAATTGCCACTCAACGAATTGCGTATCTCAACACCAACGTGCTTCAGCAGCTACACACCTTCTTCGTGGGAACGCTACCTAGACCCTATGACAGGACTGTGGTGAGTAGCTCATTCCAGATTGACATAGGCATCTTGGACAAGACGTTGGAGTTTCCGCCCGGGTCGTGGCTGCTGTCCAGCTACATTGCGATGGGGCTTGACAATGTCCCACTCTTTCTGACTGCCGACAACTCAGAAGATGAATTGAAGAAGCACGTCGCGTCTCTGAAGACGCCGTCAGGAAAGGCAAGTACATAGACACCAGGCAAGTGCCTACTCCATCAGATTCTCGCCAATCTTCGAGACAGTGTCAACGTCTCTCAAGTCAGCCAACTCTCCGAAGAGGTGTCCCGACTTCTTCGCTTTCGTCTCTAGGTATGCTCTGCTGTACTCGGTGGGCTCCATGATGAGTGGGACGCGTTCAACAATCTCGATCCCCGCGTTTCTGAGCTGAACCACCTTCTCAGGGTTGTTGGTGAGGATCCGGATCGATTTCACCATGAGGTTCTTCAGAATATTGGCCGCAATCCCATAGTCGCGTTCGTCTGGCTTCCAGCCGAGGTGAATGTTGGCTTCTACCGTGTCAAGGCCGTGGTCCTGCAGCGAATATGCGCGGATCTTCTCCGTAAGGCCGATATTGCGACCCTCTTGTCTCAGATAGAGGAGAACACCTTCGCCCTCAGCCTCAATCCTTTTCAGTGACTCAAGCAACTGGTCGCGACAGTCACACCTCTTGCTCCCCATTACATCGCCTGTGAGACACTCAGAATGGACTCTTACCAGAACAGACTCCTTGTTGACTATGTCGCCCTTCATGATGGCAGTGTGTTCCTTGCCGTCACACGGACTAACGAATCCGCAAATCTGGAACTCGCCAAACCTGCTAGGAAGATCTGCAATCGCGACTAGTTGCACACAGCATTCGTCCGTTGCACACACTTGCCTCTCACTTGCCTCGAGAAGCGCGCTGACCTGGTCATCTGTAAGTTTCACCTACGACATCTCCGTTATCTATCTGCTCAGCGACCGCTCTGCCATGTCGCTTTTGGGTGTTCCGGCATAGACATATACTGAATCGGGAGTCGTCTTCTCAGCAGGGTGAACAAGGATTGTCAGAACGACATCAAGTCACTATGGATAGGGCCCAGCGATGGCTGAAAGAAAACACTAAGCGATACGCATTCAAGAAGCTGGAAAAGGACATCATTCAGCCGGGGGTATGTGTGGAGTGTGGCTCATGTGTTGAGTCTTGCCCCGCTGATGCACTTACAGGGGATCTGAGTTCTGGCAAGTATGTACCCACACTCACTGGGAACTGCACCTCCTGCGGCGTCTGCTACGCAATGTGTCCTCGGACCTATCCACTGTGGACTGATGTTGCGGGCCACTTCAGGAGCATCTGGAAGGCAAGATCAACAGGAGAACACCGGAAACAGGACGGAGGCGTGGTGACCGCCCTGCTTGGATACATGCTCGACCACGACCTCATTGACGCTGCTGTTGTGGCTTGCCGAGGTGACTCAAAGCCATGGATGCCCGAGGCGCGTCTCGTGGAAGATGCGAAGCTATTGTCCGACTGCGGGGGCACCATCTACTCCCATGCTTCTGTCGTCGGAAAGATGATGGAGGGCTTCAAGAACGGGGCTCTGTCAGTGGCGGTTGTGGGAACCTCGTGTGACATCGACGCAGTTGAACGAATGAAACAGCATCCTGCTGGCTACCTGAGTGTGGATCGAAGGCGGTCAGTCTTCTCTATTGGACTCTTCTGCATGGAGTCTTTCGAGTACCCCAAGCTTAAGGCGTGGTTGAAGAGCCAAGAGGTGGACATTGACGAGATTTCACGATTTGAGATATCTGGAGGGAAGTTCAGGGTCAGGACTCCCAAGACCGAGCATGAGTGGCCGGTCTCCGAACTGGACTCCGCCGCCTCGACTTCGTGCGCCTACTGCCACGACCTGACGAGCATGAACGCAGACCTGTCATGTGGCAATATTGGGTCCGAAGAAGGATTCACAACGGTCATCGTGAGGACAGTTGCCGGTGAGCAAGTGCTACAGGAAGCGGTGCAGGAAGGGCGCATCGAGGCCGAGCTTACTGATCCCAAGTCCCTAGGCACGATACAGAATGTTGCGAGATCGAAGAGGTACAAGTACTACGGGATGAAACCAAAACACTGAGCGTCCGGCGAGGAGGTCTTTTGGTGGCTGCCAACATACTACTTACGGGCAAGCCAGGAATAGGCAAGACGACTGCAATTCAGTGCATAGCAGGGAACCTAGATCCATCAGATCTCGGAGGATTCTGGTCATCGGAAATCCGAGAGCACGGGAGAAGAGTGGGCTTCAGTATTCAGACGATTGATGGGGCAAGCGGAGTCTTGGCACACTCTTCTCTGGTAGAAGGTCCCCGAGTCGGAAAGTACAAGGTGAATGTCGGCGACATTGAGAGGGTCGCCGTGCCGTCCATGCGATCAGCGCGCGAAAGGGGGCTCGTAGTCCTAGTTGACGAGATCGCGAAGATGGAGCTCTTCTCCTCTGCGTTCAGAGCCGAAATCGTCAGATGCCTAGACAGCGGTTGTGTATTAGGAACAATCCAGATGCGAGGAGACCCCTTCTTGGATGCAATAAGGGCAAGACCTGACGTGAAGGTGATCGAGATCACTCAACATAACCGAGGAAACATTCCAGAGATGGTCCTCGAGATGCTGCTCTAGCGAACCCTACTTGCCTCGCGTCCTCGTTCTGAAATATAGCACCAAGATTACTAGGAAGGACAACCCGCCCATTAGCGCCACGAAGCCGTAGAGTGCTGCTGGAATCCCAACGTAGCTTTGCCTAACAACGACTACACTAGTCCAATTGGTCAGATTCTGATTCATGACTGATGAATTGTCTGTGGCGTTCAGTCTGAACCACACTACCTGATTCAGCCGGTACTCTCCAAGCTCTGCCGTGAAGAAGTCCTGAATCGATGCTGATGTCATGTTCATGGTGCTGTATTCGAAGTCCTCCGACTCAGGGTTTCCTACGCCCCACTGCACTTCGATGCTTGATATGTTGTTGATGTCCCACACATATGCCTGGAGCGTGAGGTTGTTTGTCGTGATCTTGTTGAAGGACTGGATGATTACAACCTGCGCAATGGTCGGCAAGTGGGCATCCGGTGTGACCTCCACCTGAATGACGGCCCAGGATGTCTGGTTGAAGTAGTCCCTGAAGGTCATGTTGTAGAGATAGACACCAACGTCTAGTCCATCCACGTCGAGGGAGTAGTTCTCACCTCTCCATGTCCCGTTGGCAAGAATTTCTACATCGTTCAGCGTGAGGTTGAGGAAGACCGGATTGCTCTCATCGGCAGACCACTCAATCACATTCCCTGTGTATCCCTCTTCGTAGACCAAGTCTCCGGAGGTCGTAATCACAGGGGCGCGTAGGTCCTTGTAGATGTTGACCTCTACTGTGTCGTTCGTTTCTCGATCATATATGTCGAAGACGGAGAGCGTAACCGAGTAATTGCCAAGGAAGAGGCCGTCCAGAATAATCTCGATGTCCTGCCCCGCTGGATCCGTGAATGTCCAGTCCGATTCAATGACATCCACCCAAGGACGCAGAGCTGACACGTTCCCGTAGCTTGTGTCGTTGTAGAGGATGACTGCAGTCACACTGTAGTTCTTCGGGTTGCTGTCATAGGCATGCCAGACGATGCTGTACCCTTCAGCACCAAACTCGAAGGAGATGTCATCAGGACTAGTCACGTTCGGAAACGACAGGTCTGGAAACACAGTGACATTCACAGTGCTTGTCGCATTCCTTCCGAGGGTGTCATTGACGAAGAGTGTGTAGAGGTACCATCGTGATGCATTCAGTCCGTCTACTCCATAAGTGATGTTGTTCCCATCCCAGGTGCCGCTCACGAGAGTAGTGGCATTGCCTGATGGCTCATTCGAAACCCGTGAGATATTGTAGAACGCTGGATTCGACTCATCGATTTGCCAGAAGATCTCATGGCCAAACGAGCCCTCCTCGTAAGTCATATTGGCAGGCTGCACAATCTGTGGAGGCCGGATGTCCTCGTACACATACACTGTAGTATTGATGGAAGCCGACTCGTCGTCGTCGTTGAAGACTGTGATTGTGAAATTGAACGTCTTAGGAAGTACGTCAATCAGGTTCCGGGTGTACAGGTAGACAAGATAGACGGTGATATCTCCGCCGCCCCACAAGCCGGAGTCATATCTGGATCCGTCTCTCGTTACTGTGTAGTTCTTCGGATCAGAATCGGTCGCGTTGTAGACGAGAGTATGACCTCGGCTACCATTTTCGAACTCATAGTAGGAAGGGCCAGTGATGGTAGGTGCCGCAGGCTCACTGATCGAGACTGGGGCAATATCGAGTGCGCTCTGATTTGGAGCGCCAAGCACCGGCAACAGAATCAACCAGGATATCGCGAGTACAAGTATCGATCTTCTACGAATCAGATGAGCCATAACTGGATACCTTCTTGTGTCTATCAAGACGTGTGGGGCTCGAACTTGGAGGTTCGGTTTTATAGTCTTCGGTGGAGAGCTGGTTGTATCAGTTCAGACAGGGTCTGTGCAGGATATGCAAATAAGTCGGAATGACTTCCACTCAAGCGCGCAAGTCCACTTGTATCCATAGACGGTGGTCAAATCAGGGGACCTATTGCAGTGCCGAAGGCGATATTCTCGATTTGGTGGGACGACAACCTTGGACCAATGGTTGGTCGGTCATATCCAGAGGCAACTCCCCTCACTTCTGAAGAAGCAGTTACGGTCTTCATGGGCCACGGAGTGAATCAGGAATCAGAGATAGGCTACTCGAAGCTTCAGCAGGGCCTTGTCATTTCCTACATGAGATCCCCTGCTTGCGTTGCAGTACTTGTCGAAGAACAGGAGGAGGCGAGCGTTGTCGAGAGAAACCTCCGCAGGCTTGTTCCTCACATTGATTTCGATGCAGATTCCTGGGACGACGAACTTGCGAAGTCATTCAGACTTCTTCATGAATTAATGAAGGAAACCAGTGGCGATGAGCTCCTAGCAAATCCAGGAGTTAAGAAGCTAGTCGAGGAACTCGTTACGGGTCGGATAGATTCCGTAAGACCAGAGCATGTTCTGAGGACCTCGCACAGATACCCCGCTGCAAGGGATTTCCTAGGGACTGATGACGAGGAGGTAGCCAGACTTCTCCACGATCTTGAAGATGCCGGTGTGCTGATATCAAAGACCTACGGCCGAAGTCTTGAGTGCCGCCAATGCGGAGACTCGAATGTCACAATAGAACTGCTATGTCCAAGATGCCAGTCGGAGGACCTGCACAAAGTCTTCAACGTCTTCTGTCCTAGGTGCAGCACTCAGTTCCACGCAGTCATTGTGGATGATCTTTCTGAGGTGACATGTATTCACTGCAAGACACCAGTGAAGGTCAGCGAGCTCTCGGTCATTGATGTTGAGCCCCTGTGCAACAAATGTGGTACTGCCTCTAATGATCCTAAGATCGTATTCAGATGCGCGACCTGTGGAAAACAGCTTGACGGAGCGGACCTATTAGCGGGGACGGGTCTCTCATTCCACTTCAGACGTTGAGCGAAAACCACAAGAGTTTTGTCAGTTGCACACCCACTCCCTCGAGATTCGAGGCGAGCGAATATGGGCAAGCTGCCACGCATTGGCGTTCTCAAGATAGGATGCATTGCATCATCACCACTTCTCGAATACACTCTTGATGAGAGAGCGGAGAGGCAAATAGAAATCACTACTTGGTCGACTGGGGCGAAGATGGACACAGCCTCTTGTATGCGGGTCCTTGACGAAGCGAGATCCTACTCTCCGGACCTGCTTCTTATAGTCAGCCCAAACGCGAGTCTGGAAGGCCCTGCAACTGTAAGAAAGGCGCTTGAAGACACAGACATTCCGAGCATTTCAATCTCCGATGCGCCATCGAAGAAAGCATTCGTTCAGAAGGGGAAAGAATCTGAGGAGTCCAACCTGCACCCACGTCAAGGATTCATCATCGTCACGCCGGATCCCATGATAGGTGCTCGAAGAGAGTTCCTTGATTCGACCGAGATGGTCCTATTCAACACAGATGCCATGAAAGTCCTCGCCATCTGCGGCGTGGTCAGAGGAATTCACTCCGAGATTGACAAGGTTGTCGCCAGCATAGCAGAAGGCAAGGAAACAACACTGCCAAGAGTCATCATTGATGTCAAGACGAGTCTTGAGTACGCCACTCTAGCTAATCCCTATGCAAGGGCCAAAGCGTACGCCGCACTCGCCATAGCGGAGCAAGTAGCACATGTGACATCTATGGCCTGCTTCCGAGCCTCCGACCCAAAGGAATACACACTGCTTGCAGCATCGGGTCATGAAATGATGCGAGCCGCTGCAAGACTAGCAGACGAAGCACGTGAGATTGAGAAGTACAACGACACCCTCTATAGGTCGCCTCATGCCACTGATGGGACTATCATTGAGAAGACATCACTGCAGGAGAAGCCACGCTAGGACGCTCCGCGCTTGTTCTTCTTGATGGTCTTCTTGACGATTTTCCGGGCCTCCTTCAGTATCGCCTCAGCCTTTGCCGTGCTAAGTCCATCCACCTTCTGAGCGAGCCGCTGCGCGGTTTCACCAGCAAGCTGCGCAGCCGATTCATAACCAGCCGCTCGGATCTTCTTCTCGAGAGCCTCGCCAATCCCGGGGATCCTCCGCAGCTGCAGCTTGTCCTTCGAGTCCTCTCCAAGAATCTCACTCATGTCGCTATCGCTGATCTCTTGCCCAGCATCGATGATATCAAGCTGGCTCCTGATGGACTCGAAGTCATCTGCGCCCACGAACGCATCAACTGTCTTTCGGACCTGTCGCTCATCGAATTCAAGAGAGAGATCTTCCATCTCAATCTCGCGGCCTAGGACTTCTGGCAACGGACCTATCAGATACAGGCCAATCAGAGAGAAGAGAATGGCGAATTCACCACCGAAACTTCTCAGCACCGACGGGAAGTGGAAGTCCAGCCCAAAGACCGTGGCGTTTAGGTCCACCGCCCAGAACAGCGTCATGTATCCCAAGAAGAAGAACCAGATCAGCGAGAGTCGAAGACCTTTGCTTCGCGCAGAACCAATCTCAGGCCAGATAAGGAAGAGACACAGGCCAAGCATGTAGCCCTCGATGAAACGCTCACTCAGAACGAGGCTTACAAGAAGGACAGTCCAAGTCGTATGAGTAACATCCGTTAGCTCGAAGTATGTCTGATACACAGCCGACCCGAAGATGGTCAAGAGGCCCATCATGAAGAGCAGTGTGCTGAAAGAAGCTTTCCGGCCCCGGATGTCTGCAGACACGGCGCTCACAATGGCACCGATTGCCAATGGCATCAACTGCCCGAATTCAAGCCCGGTGAACTGAGTCAATGACTCGAATGCGGAGTCTCCGGCAAAGAAGTCCCCTATTGAGGTCTTCGTTACGAAGTACCAGAGCATGTGCGCCGCAAGGACGAACACCATCGGAACGAAGTAGAGACCGGCACTGCCCGCCGCTCCGAAAGAAGCTCTGCTGAACTTCCACGGACGGAATGCAGCAGCAAGCAGGACTGCGAAGAGAGATATGAAGGCGGGAATCACAAGGATGTCCCCATTGAGAACGACACCAAGTTGGGGAAGTGAGGTGAATACTCCAAGCAGAACCAAAACGAGCGCCACAAACAGGGCAACGGTCCTCCCTCTGTAGCGAGCAACTACACTCTGATTGGCCCGGATAGTCCAGAGCACTGCAGAAGCGGCAAGCCCAGAGAAGACGAAGACTGCAAGTATCAGGTTCAATTGGTCTTCGCTAGCAGGCAAGACAGGGAAGAGCCTCAGGAGAACACCCGTCGCTGGCAAGAGAGACGACAGCAGCAAGAGGTGGTCGTGGAACCGCATTCGATCAACAATGAGTCCTGTGATAGGCAGCACTACGGTCGCAGCCAATGCACCGATTCCCAAGAGTCCATGGTGCTCCGGAAGGCTGAGGCCAAGAAGTGTTCCGGACACGAGCCCAGTGATTATGTAGATGCAGAGCGAAACCGGTGCAGAGAAGAGCACGAGAACGGCAGCAGTCCTCAACGGGAACTCTCGGTACTGTAACATGGAGACTGATTCCTCCCAGACGATGCAGGATGCTTTGCAGAGGAAGATATGGATGTTTCGAGCGGAGGAATCCAGAGGCGATATCTTAAAGAAACTTCAGCCCGGGGAAGGTCAGCAGGAGAAGAGGACTCTTGGTTGACAAACTCGGGATTCTTGAGTTCATGGTGCTTACAACTGGAGGAAGTCCTGTCTTCCACTACTCCAGAACTGATGAACGGAAGCTTGACGAGCTGCTTTCAGGATTCCTCAGTGCGATTACGAGCTTCGCGTCCGAGTTTGGGGAAAAGTCAATTCAGAGCCTTTCGTTTGAGGGATCTGAACTCCTGTACGAGCAATATGGCTCAGATTTCCTGTTCATTTTTCTGGTAGAATCCGGGGCATCAGAGAAGGTGCTTCGTGCTGTTCTAAGAGAACTCACGCGCAAGTTCGTTTCCCGCTACCAGGACGAACTCAAGATGGAGATTGCGGTGCTGGACGTCTTCATGGACTTTGAGAAAGAGGTGACTCAGGTCTTCGCAGACTATGAAGAAATCCTACTGACAATGTCAAACCTGAGCCGGTTCGTCGTGCCTACTCTGGAGAAGAGGGCGATGGACATCGCCATCCGCTCTGGAGGATTCCTCGATGAGTTTCACAGAGACTTCGGCACGTCTGGAAATCGGGTGCTGGAGGCAATCGACGGCAGCAACTCAATCCATAGGATAAGCTTGGCCACCGGAATCCCTGACGACGAGATTGCTGCAGTTGTGGAGTACCTAGCGATAAGGGGATTCCTGAAGGTGGCGAAGATGTGCCCCGTGATTGAAGGCAATGATGCCCGCTTCAATGCCTACCTCGACCTTGTAGGACTGCCAAGCAAGGAGTTCCAGCTGCTTGAGAGGGCGCGAGGTCTCTGCAACGGCTCTAGATCACTGGTTGAGATAAGCGAGAAACTGGGTGTGGTACCAGAGCAGCTATACGATGTGCTTGAGAAACTCGGAGACCAAGTTCAATGGCGACTGACAGAGGTTGCAGGCTTGGTGGAGTAGAGGCCAGAGGCTTTCGAAGACATTAAGAGCACCCCCGCCGACAAGTAGCAGCCACCATCGTGGAGGCTCGCCCTTTGGTCAAAGAGATCATCGTCCTTCGTGAGTCAGGGATTCTCCTCTTTCACTACAGTGTCAGTGGAACCAGAAGACTGGATGAGCTGGTCGCCGCATTCCTCTCAGCAGTCGGGACATTCGCGAAGGAAGTCAGCCAAGATAGGATAACGTACATGAGCTTTGCCAAAGACAAGCTTGTCTGGGAGAAGCAAGGAGACCTATACTTCATTGCACTTGTTCTCCAAGAGGACAGCGGAGAGATACATAGAGTAATCCTGCAGGAGCTTTCAGAGCAGTTCGTGAGCAAGTACTACTCGGAACTGACCAAGGAACTTCCGGACTCCAAGAGGTTTCGACCGTTTGCCGACGTGGTCGAAACAACGCTTGAGAAGTTTGACGGCATCCCAGGACTTGCTCGGCGGTACAAGACCGCCCTTCTGCCTTCCGCAGACCTGAGAAGGCTGAAGAAGTCACTTGCCGAGGTAGAGGTGAATCGTGACATTCATAGGGGATCTCTGATAACCTTTGGTGGATATGTTGCCACCTCGAATCTAAGAGCTTACGAGCTAGAGGCAGTCCTTGACAAGATAGGCAGCCTCGATGAAGCCGTCACCATGACTGAACATTCGAGCCTTGACAAAGGGACGCAGTTCCTCTTCGTGAGAGTCCCCGAGAGGGGATTCTGCAGCTTCGTCGTGAATGCAGGTCTCTCTGAGAAGACATACCTTGAACTCATCTTGCCATTCACCACTCTTGTGAAAGTGACAGGGTACGAGGACGTGCGGCTTTTCGAGCCCGACAAGATGCAGGGGCCAATCACCTTCTATGACTATGATCTTGTGCAACCCCTGTACAATGACGACAAGCTGGGGAAGGAATCCCAGATTATGTTTGCAGGCGCCAGTCAGATGATGAGAACGGGCGTCATCAAGATGCTGGACAAGCTCAGTGACGAAACCACTGTCACAGAATTGCACGAAGCCAGTTCCCTTCCTCGCGAGCAGACCGACGAGATTCTGGCGCAGCTCATAACGAAAGGACTTGTGAGGATAGCAAAAATCTACCCCGTTATTGGCGAGAGAGATGATAGGTTCGTGGCGTATCTCGAGGTCATAGGAATTAAGAAAAGGGACTTCGATGTAGTCGACTCGATTTGGACCTACTGTAACGGAATCCATACTCTGAAGGAAATCTCTGAGAGAACAGGCATTCCTGCAGGAAGAATCCTAGAAGTCTTAAGAGCATTAGGCAACTACGTCGAGCTGTCCAATGAGAGAGTGCTAACAGATGCCAGGCAAGATCGTATCAATTCATAGTTTCCGTGGCGGAACAGGCAAGTCGAACATCGCCGCAAACCTAGCGGCGATAGCGGCCCTAGACGGAAAACGCGTAGCCGTGATGGACACCGACATGGCATCGCCCGGGATTCATGTAATCTTTGGCATGGGAAGAGAGAAGATGAAGCACACGCTCAACGATTATCTACGTGGCGCGTGCGACATTGGGGACACGTGCATGGACCTAACTGAGAGGCTTGGCATCAAGAAGGGAAAGCTCTTCCTCATTCCCAGCTCCATGACAGCAACCGAGATCACTAGGATTCTCAGAGAGGGCTACGAGGTGGGTGACCTCAAGCGAGGCTTCACTGACGTAATCAAGGAAAAGGACCTCGACATGCTGATAATCGACACTCACCCAGGTCTCGACCGAGAAACCCTCCTATCAATGGCCACTGCCCACTACCTCTTTGTCGTGGCAAGAATCGACGAGCAGGACCTGCTGGGTACAGCAGCTACTCTGAGCGTGGCCAGGAAACTGCAGGTGCCAGACATCAAGATTGTCATCAACAAGAAGCCGAGCATCTACGAAGATAAGGCGATAATCTCTGAGGTGGAGTCCAAATTCAAGTCAAGAGTTGCCACAATCATACCACTCCTTCCTCTTCTAATAGAAGCAGGGAGCAGATTCGTTGTTAGCCTTCGCTACCCGGAGAATGAGTTCACCAAGAAGATTGAAGAGATCTACAGGCTCACGCTGTAGCTGACTAGGGCAGAATTCTCGGCAAATAGATGATAGCCAGAGCGATAAGTAGGATGAGCAAGCACACTGCCAGTACCAGAAGAACCAGAGTGTAGTGGTTCGAAGTTTCATCCTCGTGCATTGTGGAACATACGCCACGTATCTTGTTAAACCATTAGGACTCACCACAAGACTTCTAATCTGAACAGGCAGGATGTTTGTGGGTTCATCTGATGGATGTCGATGTTAGACTCGCTACTGCACAAGACAGGACTGCCCTGGAGAGATTCTATGCCAGAGAAGGAAAGAACTTCCAGGACCTGTCATCGAGAGCTTCATCTACGCCATTCGGAGCCCCGCTAGAAACAATGTTCATTATCGCTGCATCTCAGGACATGGTCCTTGCAGCGCTGAAGCTCGACATTGGCGAAGACCCGAAAGTCGGTCGCATTGGTTTCGTGAAGTACTTCGAGATAGAAGATGAACTCGAGAGTACAGATCTCGGCTCAAAGGTCCTCTCAAGGGCTACAGAGATAGCGGAGAAGAAAGGACTCAGAGCACTCGATGTACTCGTTCCCGAATCGCGGGGAGACGTCATCGCACTCTTCCAGCAGTCAGGCTTCGAGGAAAACTGCAAAGAGGTCTACCTTCGCAGACACTTCAAAGGCTCTGTCTTCCAGTAGGCCCCGGCAGTAGTAGATCAAGGCCAAGACGCTGAATTGTTGCAGGAGTCGGAGTACCTTCCTTGTCCCACCCTCTCAGTTCGTAGAATCGATCTAGCGCTTCATTGAAGTCATCCTCATCAAGAAAAGCAGCCAGCCCCTTGGCGGGTCCATTCGGATGCTTCTCCCAGAACCTTGGGGGAATCCGATCTTCAGACCTTCCTATGCCCTCTCTGATATTGAACATCCTCGTGAGAGTTTCAACCCTGTTGGCGAACAGCGAGATGCTCTCTTTGCTGTAGTCAACACCTGTTGCAGCCCTTAGAAGATCAATCTTCGTCGCGTGCTCAAGAGGAAGATGATAGGTGAAGTGGCACACGATCAGAGAATCTGTAAGTATCTTCGTGTCACGATTGTCGATAAGGGACTCCATGACCTCTGAGGCGGGCGCCTCGGGCATATCCACGGCCTGAGGCCATCCGCGAAGGTGGCTAGCGCCAACTTCGGCTGTTGCATATGAGATTCCAAGACCTCGCCTACCTCTTGGGTCCCAAGCCGGTACTTCCAGCCCCTTAACATGCACGGCAAAGGACTCACTTCCATTGCCAATCTGTTCTGAAGCCTTCTTCACTCCGTTTGCCAGGATTTCTCCTATACCTTCTCTATTGGCAATCATTTTCGTGAGTCTGATTGCGCCATCCACGTCTCCGAAATTCAGTGGGAACCCTACGTCATCCTCCGCCAATATCCCGCGCTCGAACGCTTCCATCGCGAAGCCAATTATCGTACCTGTGCTTATCGTATCCATTCCTAGGTCGTCGCAAAGGTAGTTGAGTTTGAGGACCCCCTGTGGATCATCAATTCCAAGATTTCCTCCCATGAGACCCATCGTTTCGTACTCAACTGTTGACTCAACTTCCGATCCCGGATTGCTCGGGTCTTCAGTCCTAAAGGCATGAGTGCAGCGCATGACACAGTGGGGGCACGAGTGGTGTCTGCCGAGACCCCACTTCTCGTTCATCGTCGCAGCGTCGAGACCCTCGTGACTCTCAAAGAATCCGCTTCGCCAATTCCTGGTGGGGAATTGCCCTCGGGAGTTGGCCAGTTCTACCAAGAACGGAGTGCCGAAGTCTTTGAAGCCATAGTCAGTCTTCTCGTTCCATCCCTTTGTCAACGCTCGGTTAATCTGCCTTATCTGTTCAACATCGGCGGCCGGAATCTTGCCGTCGCCAATGACTACCAGACCTTTGAGGTTCTTCGAACCTAGTACAGCTCCAGCTCCTCCACGACCAGTCTGGTGAGCCAATTCACAACACGCAGTGGCAATGGGAATGAGTCGCTCACCTGCAGGGCCTATCACGAAGACAGCAGAGCCCTGTTTGTGCATATCATGGAGAGTCCTTGTGGATTCCTGTGTTCCTTTGCCCCACAGCATTCGAGCATCCTCGAATTGAACATCGTTCCCATCGATGACAAGGACAACAGGATGTTCGGAGCGACCACGAATCCCAATGCCGTCATAGCCACATTTCTTGATCTCTCTTCCCAGAGGCCCACCACAGTGAGTGTCCAGGAACAGACCAGTATGAGGTGACTTGGTCACCAAGGTCCATCTGCCAACATTCGGTGCCGGAAGACCTTGAAGGGGTCCATTGAGGAACAGAAGCACGTTATCCGGTCCAAGAGGATCTACTTGCGCGCCAAGCTCCCGGAAGAGCAGATAGGCTCCTAGGCCCTTGCCACCAATGAAGTCAAGGTATATCTGTTCGTCAAGGCTTTCAAACTGAGTCGTCCTATCAGTAAGGTCGACCCACAGTATCCTGCCGTTCCACCCGTTCATGCTCACTGTCGTACCACCTGATGGATCTCACTCTACTGAGACTCTTGTGACTGAGTCAATCTCGACCCCGTCGAGTGTTCTGAGGAGTGCGAGAACAACCTCCTGAAACACACCGGTCACGTACTTGTTTGTCCGTACCTTCTCACCTTTGACGTAAAGCTCGAATTGCGCCATTTCACAGTTCACCTGTTCCGATGCGAAGCTACACTGGTTACTAATTATGTTTCGGAATGGACTATGGGGGACCCTCAACGCCCGGAGCCGAGTCCGATAGGCATAAATAACCCTCGCTTTCGTATCACCCGTCTGATGGTCACCATCACCCGTGAGGTTTAGATATGGCCCAACTGAGCTCGTTAAAATCAGCCATTGGCGGGAAGGGTCCTGACGGAGAACCCGCTAGAGTTGTCGGTAGACTAGCAGGTTTCGGTAGCTTCCTTGGAATCATCGCGGCAGTACTCGGTTTCATCATAGGTCTGCCATTGGTTCCTCTGACAGGAAGTCCCTGGCAAGTGATCTCTGAGCCACCTGTCGATGAAACCTTTGCTTGGGAAGTCTTCGGAACTCCCCTCTACCACGTGTTTGTAATGATATTCATGTTCCTGCTTGCAGGCTCCCTCATGATGCAGGCACTCGGATCAAGGAAACTCCGCTCGATGCTAGGCACCAGCTACAGCAATGTCATTTCGATCGCATTTCTGTTCGCCGCACTCACCGGTGTCTACGCGACGATAGGCTACAACGGCATTTATGCATCCTCGCTGATTCCCGGGTTCCTTCAGATCATCTACCTACTCGGTGCCATTTTCACGCTCACGTGGCAGATGGTCGCTGTCGTGTATGCAGATTCGGTGAAGAACTGGTTTGGTGTCCTAGCGGGCATACTCAACGGTCTCTTCATTCCCTTGCTCGCTCTTGGCCAGGTACTAGGACCAATTCTGGTCTATGGTGCATATGCAGCGCTGCTGGTTGGCCAGATATTCACTCTCTTCTTCTGGTGGGGTCCTGACTCCAGTGTTCGCGAATATGCCAGGAGCCCTGACACAGCCAAGTTTGCGTTCGGACTAACTGGACTCCTGACTTTCGTCATAGGTTCAGCATCTGTCTTCCTCGGACCTATCGATATTGAGGAGGCAGTACAGGTGTGGCGACCATGGGGTTCGATGATTCCCGCAGAACCACTGATTGAATATGTCACCAGTCCGGCACTCATCTTTGCCTTCTGTGCTATGATCGTTTCGTGGATAATGCTTGCACCTAGGCTAGGCGCAAGAGAGCTCAAGGCGGCCCATATAGGAGAGGACATCCTCAAGGGTGGAATCAAGTGGTTCGCTCTGTTCATGGCGCTGATCGGCATCCTTGCTGCGGCGGAGGCTGGGACTCTCGCAGAAGGAGCTGCTTCCTGGGGCTTCTTCCTCGTAACCATGCCAGCGGGAGCGATGATCATCGTTGGAGCGCAGTACTGCGCAAAGACAGACATCATCACAGGTGTCCCTCTTGTGGTTACTGCCATCTTCATGATGGTTGCACCCTACACTCTGGCCTTCCTGGTGATATTCCCCTGGATTGCCATTCTCATCACACAGGTCTTGCTGATGATTGAGTCATACATTCGTGGCCTCACAGGGTTCTCTCAGGGTGCGCTCACCGTGATTGCTAGCCTCGCCTCATCAGCAATGGTGATTCTGTTCCTACTGGGCACCTTCGGTGAAGGACCGCTGGCCATCTGGCCAACCTCCAACTGGTTCAATGTGAGGCTGTTCCCCCTCGTCCCAACAGGTGTGCAGTCGCCAACAATCATAGTCTTCCCCTTCCTGTTCCTTATCATCAGAAACGTGTCGCTCTCGGGCTACTCACACGGTAGAGGCTACGCTACAGGCGGCATACTGATGGGAGCAAGTGTGCTCTTCTCATTGATGATACCAGTGATCGAAGGTGCCACCACTGTCACCCATGCCGCAAACACTGGAGCGGCTCTCCTGCTTGCACTCTACAGCATCAGTCTGGTGCTAGTGCTTTCCCTTAATCTCAGTCTGGCGAATGACGTTGAAGATGAGGGATACGAGCTTGAAGGCACGATCTTCAAGGTCGGAACTCTCGCAGGACTAGGGTTTGCAGCAGTGATGGCAATCCTAGTGTTGACGAACTTCAGTGGAATCCCCGGCCCAGATCAGATTGCGTTTGTGGTTTCAATGATGGTCACATTCGTCATTGGAACAGAGATTCTCTCCCTGCTGGGATGGCTGATTGCTGGAATCCGTCTTGGAATGCTCAAAGAGGGCTTCAGATTCAGGAGACTCTCGCAGTAAGTCTGACTAGACCAAGGGATGGTGGACTAAGCAATGGCTCCCCAGGTTCCGGGTGTCGAAACCCGCCCTGAGGGAGCCACTGCAGCCTTTCTTCTAATTCACGGCTTCTGCGCTGCTCCTGATGAAGTGAGGACTCTTGGTGAAGTCCTCGCAGAGAGGAACATCGCATCATTCGCTGTAGAGGTGGCAGGACACAACAAGACTCCAGAGGACTTGAGGAAGACGAAGTGGACCGATTGGTACCAATCTGTAGTTGATGGTCTTGGAGTGGTCCGCTCGTGGCGTCCAGAGAAGATCCTCGTCGCAGGCCTCTCAGCAGGAGGCGCACAGTCGGTACTCCTTGCAGCCAATCAGCCGGGTCTGGATGGCGTGATACTGATTGCCCCTGCTCTAAGAATCTATGGAGCCACCGCGAAACTAGTGCCGATATTGAAGCACTTCATGAAGTATCGGACGATTGATGTCGAGAGCGCACAAAGGGTGTATGATGTCAAGAGGACGAAGTACGATAGGGAGCCCCTGTCTGCGTACCACGAGCTGTTCAGACTACAGAAGGAGGCAAGGAGAGCTCTCCCACGC
>JAEOUG010000017.1 GCA_016839445.1 Candidatus Thorarchaeota archaeon | reverse complement strand
GCAGGTTCTCGGTCCAAACACCAATGAGAAGGTAGACTCCAAAGAGCGCGATAAAGAATGGCGAGGCAATTAGTGCGAATCGTCTCTGCCGCCTCCGCTTGTTAGGTTCATATCCGCAATTAGGACAGTATCGAATCCCTCTTGGGAAGTACTGCTTGCATTGAGCGCACTTCATCGCCATAACCATCCACCGGCCACGGATACGTTGCCGCCCTTATGTCCCTTTCTCAAGAAGAAGCTGGATGCGGCCGTCGGGCCATGAACCCTGTGCGAGCCAGTCTCCCTTTTTCTGATTTCAATCAAGACGGATAATGCCCATCTCAGGAAGGGTTTCTGACCACTCGTGAGATCATTTCAAGCGAGATTCCATTCGTTCTTGCGCAGTCTCAAGAGACTGTAGGTGTGTTGACAATTGAGATTGACACGCTGACGCTGAATTCGGGCTCGATGTCTCCGTTCACTATTGCACGAAAACACATGAATCTGTCAGCAAGATTGTCCACCCCATAGGCCATGACAAGAATGTTGCTGCTGTAACTGAATTCGTAGATTGCGTCGCCCACAGTTCGGTTGATCAGCTCAACCTTGAGTGTTGCCGACCCAGTATCCCGTATGTCAGGACCACTCATAGGTTCAAACGATATATTCACTCCATCTCGCGACGTTTCCAGGGATTCCATCGTTGTATAGTATGCAGTCTGGTTACATACGATTTCTAGGTTCCGAACATCCAGTTCTGAGTCGATATTCCCAGTAGCTTTCAGGAAAATCGCCGTCACCACAGAATTCCAAGTTTCATCCCAGTAAGTGTGTGAGACAATCTGCAACATCAATGTCGAGACTGGCTGATCAGTTCGACCTGCGTATGTCGTGGCGTTGAAGAATGACCAGATTGGGTCATCCTCAATGGTCTCCAAGAAGTCTCCCTGGACTGTGCCGCTGACCGAACCATCCGTGATCGTCAATTCAACTACTGAATCATGGACTATCAGGTAGTAGCCTGCGGACACTGAGACTATGGCTACTGCAATTGCGACCAGGATTCGCCATGACAGTCTCCTTGAAGCCCCGGCAGGCCGCGAAGTGGAATCCTCGTTCATGCCATTCCCCTCGATCCGGGCTGGAATAGTGCTCGGTGGCTTAATGCCTTCTCTCCGCCCTTGTTGCCCTTCTTCAGAAGAAGCTGAATGCGGCCGTCGGGCCGCACACCTACGGCGAGCCAGACATCCTTTCTCAGATTTCAATCAAGGTAGATAATGCCGTACCCCGAGAAGGGCAACGAAGAGGAGGGGCTAGCAGCCGCTGTCCAGACAGTCAAGGATTGGGTTTCCGGGATGCACTGAGCCGCCGAAATGATTATCTGGGTGATGCCGTTACAAGCCAGCTAATGAGTTGTTCTCCCAGAGGCGTAACAAAGACCGACAAGCCAGAGCTGAGCTTCAGGAAATTTGTCGGCGATGTTGACATAGAGCGGATGCTCGATATACAGAACAGATGCTATGAGGCGGACCTGATCGATCTCGTGCTGACTCTCGACGAACTCAAGGAAGAACTCAAACACCCAGGGAACTCAAATCCCTCCACCGACAGTGTCATCGCAGAACTCGACGGTAGGCAAGTAGGACACACTATGCTGGGCTGGCAGGATGACTACAAGGGCCGCAGGATGTACTTCGTGTATGCATTCCTTGAGCCGAGGCTCCACGGAACGGGACTTCGAGACCAGCTCCTCTGGAGATGCGAGGAAAGGATCAGGGAGATGTCGAGGGAGCATCCAGCCGTTCTTGAGAAACACTTCGACACCTACTGCAACATCGAAGATAATGACTGGAAGCGCGTGCTCGAAAAAGCGGGCTTCGTACCATATCTCCACATGTACGAGATGCTCAGGAACAATCTCGACGACATTCCAGAGCTTCCGCTTCCCGAAGGTGTGGAGGTGAGACCCGTTCGCCCTGAACATTACAGGAAGATATGGGATGCGATGAAAGAGGCCTTCAGGGATGACAGGTCTTTTTCGGAGTATAGGTATGGTGAGGAGGCATTCGAGAAGTCCAAGAAGACCCACTACTTCATGCCAGATCTGTGGCAGATTGCGTGGGCAGGTGATGAAGTGGTTGGAGGCGTCCATAACTACATCAACGTCGAGGAGAACCAAGCCCTTGGACGAAATTGGGGCCACCCCGAGCGCATCTTCGTGGCTCGAGCATGGAGAAAGAAGGGAATAGCTCGTGCTCTTATTGCGAGAAGCCTGAGAGTGTTGAAAACGCAAGGCGTGGAACAGGCTTCGATGGATGTCGATACCGAGAATCCGTCGGGGGCCCTCGGCATCTATGAGAGTCTTGGTTTCAGGCCGAAGATGCACTATGCGAGGTTCTGGAAGCCGCTCGACTGAGGGTTTCTCAAGATGAGTGGATCTGTAATCACTTCTCTCCACCCCTATGACCTTTTCTCACGACAGAGTAGCTACGACTATCGCAGAGGGCAGTCTGGCACCAATGCAAGGTTGCAGCTGCCGCATCTGTGTGCGGCTACTCCGTTGCCGTAGAGTACTTCAGCCTTCGATGAGGGGGCTACTCCTGGTTTGAACCTGATCCCCCTGAGGAGGTCATCGAAGAGATAGCCTGCCTTCATGTCAATACCACAGTTGGGGCATTTCATCGCCTTCCTCCATCCTTGACTATGCCAACTTGTACTTATCTGCATTTCGTCGGCATTCCGCCCCTGTGGCCCTTTCTGGAAGACCCCCTAGGAAGTCCCAGTCCCGAGTACAGTGACATAGAAGAGCCAGAGCAGATACACCCCAAACACGACGTACAGTACAATGGCAATCCAGACGGATTCATCCGACTCTCTGAGTGACTTGCGTCGAGCAGATGTGTACGAAGCACCAAAGGCAGCTATCAGGAGAGGCGGCAAGCCAATGTACAGGAAGTACGGCCACCAGTTGTCCTCCCATCCGACGGAAATGAAGACTATGCCCCAGAAGACCGCCAATACGATGGCCGCTCCTGCGATGCCCAGGATCGCCCACGCGCTGAATCTCATGAGGGCGAGATTTGGCACTGGTGCCTTGAAGCTTTGTTTCCGCCCCTTATGTTCTCTTCTCAGAAGAAGCTGGATGCGGCCGTCGGGCCGCGCACCCAAGGCGAGCTGGTCTCCCTTTCTCTGAGTTCAATCAAGAGAGACCTGGCGGTCTGGGGCTCAGCTATCTCGTCTGAGTGTCATGCTCTCCTGCGGAGCCCATTCGCTATCAAGAGCAGACTCAAGGTCACGAAGATCCACGCAACCTGGGAGGTGTATTGTAGCAGTCTCGAGACCACCCTTGCGCCCTCTATGTCTAGGTCTGGTTCGAATTCATATACGATTATCATGCATGCACATGCCATACAAGCGAGGCTGAGCGCTAGGAGCAACACCCACCAGGTGTTGACAAGGGCCTCCCGTCTGAATGTGAGCATGATGCTACCTTGGTGCCGCATGCTCAAAGCTCCTTGGATGATTAGGATGAGGGCGAGGACTGCAGCTACCTCGCCAAACATACGAGAGTACGTTGAAGCCTTGGCTATGTCAAACAGTGACCTCAGATCTTCGTAGTTCGGTGGGGTATCCATCAGGATGCCTAGTTGCCTCTCGTAATAGTAGACATACAATGAGAATCCCAGCGCCAACAATATCAAGGCGACAAGAGCTGTATAGGTGGCAACCGTGTACGTCCGGCGCCGCACGATAACCGGGCGGCTAGGCTCCGGCGCCAATCGGACAGGTCCATTCTCAGGATCAACAGGCGTACTCTCCTCTTTGCCTGGCGCACCAGGTGCTGCAAGTTCTCTGATTCCTTCAGAACACGAGCTACAGTAGACTGCGAAGTCTGGATTCTCGGCTCCGCATCTCGGACATTC
>JAEOUG010000140.1 GCA_016839445.1 Candidatus Thorarchaeota archaeon | reverse complement strand
GAGGCCGACGGAGAAGACGGGGCGGCAAAGAGTACAGCTCAATGATAAGTTTCATTGGCTGGATGGGCTTTGTCATAGTCTGGCTGTTCTTCTTTGCCAGTCTATACGACCTCTTTTCGAATATTGCTATAGTATTCGTTAGCTTCCTAGTTGTCGGAGCGATGAATGCGGTCATCTGGATTCCCTCTTATGAGGGCGGATGGAGGGCAAAGGCCAGTGCGGTTGGAGGAATCGCATGGATTGTTTTCGCCATTCTTTGGTTCCTGTTCCTATCGGGGCCTGTTGGTGTGGCGTTCTTAGGGAGACCCTTGGGTATCTTTGAGAGCATTGCAGTTGTGCTGGATTCTCTGCTCCTGGTTGGTGCGCTCAATGTGCTCCTCTGGGTTCCTTCTGCTGGAGAAGGGGCAGGTTCTAAGGTAAGCGCCATGGGTGGCATTCTGTGGCTCATGTTCCTGATATACTGGGCTCCCTTCCAGATGGAGGAATTCTCTATCTACCAGAACGTGTCCGTATTCCTGCTGTCCTTCCTCATCATGATTGTCATCGTCGTTTCACCTTGGCGAAGCAAGATGACGATTGATGCAGGGGTGGAGTTGGGTCGTCGCCCTCAGGCAAGCCTCACCGTGTTTGCCGGCTGGCTGATATTCATCATAATCTGGATGTGGTTCTTCGCAGGCGGCTTCACTGGTGAACGAAACACTGCTGTCGTTCTCTTGAGTGTGGCTATTGGATTTGCTCTCTTACTAGCTATGTGGTTGCCTTGGGCACGCAAGCGGGGCGAGGGCCCCGAGAGCTGGAGAGGAATCGGAATCGGATTCGCATGGGTTCTGAGCCTAACTGCTTGGTTCTGGTTCTTCGCCGAGTATTTCGATCCATATCAGAACTTCGCGGTCTTCCTCGTGTCGCTGCTTGTCGCAGGAGGAATCGGTGTCGCATTCCAATGGAAGAAGTATCGCGACTTCGAGGCACTAGACTGGCACGATTGAGATTCTCCACACGAAATAGTGATGGCAGGGAGTGACCTGCCATCCTCTCGTTTTTTCTTCTAGAAGGCAAGCCAGCCTCCATCAACGGCCAGAGTATGACCGGTGATGTACTTGGCATCGTCGCTAGCAAGGAAGACAGCTGCACCCCGGATGTACTCATTCTCTGCAAACATGGGCAGAGCAGTTCGCGGTCTGATCACTCGTTCTCGAATGTACTCGTCATCAAAAGCTCCGGCGGACATGCTGGTAGGGAAGAAACCTGGGGCTATTGCATTGACTCTGATGTTGTGCTTGCCAAGTTCCACAGCCAACGCCTTGGTGAGGGCCACCATTCCTCCCTTGGAGGCATAGTAGCTCACCTCCGTAAACTCGGTTGCACCCAAGCCGAAGGTTGATGAGATGTTGATGATGCAGCCGCACTTATTCGGAATCATAGTCTTCGCCACCTCTCTGGAGGCCAGGAATGCCGAAGTCAGGTTGACATCCATGACCTCGTTCCAATCGTCGAGCGTCTGCTCAACAAGAGGTTTCACTATGTACATTCCTGCGTTGTTCACGAGGACATCCACTGTCCCGAATTCCTTCACAGTCTTGTCCACTAGTCCTATGATGTCCTTCTCAGATCTTACGTCTACTTTGACTGGAATGGCTTTGTTGCCATACTTGTCTGAAACAGACTCTGCAACTCTCTTGAGCAGATCTTCTCTGCGAGCAGCGAGTACAACGTCAGCTCCAGATTCAGAAAACGCGTGAGCAAACTGCTCTCCTAGACCTGCAGAGGCACCAGTAATGATTACCGACTTGCCTTTGAGATTGTGTTTTGTCATTCTAACCAAGTGTGGTGTTTGGGTGGAACCGGTTATTAAGTCTGAAGAATTCTGTGGACTGTCTAGAACTCAACTAGCCTGGAGGTGTTTCAAAGGATTCGGCTCGAGGATTGAGTTCCTCTCCCTTCTTGATCTGATACAGTCGCAGAAGGCCGATGGGTGCAACGATGGCCAGCCAAATGACGACATCTCCTGTGAGGACCGCGAGGGGGTTGTCGCCTGAGGGGTTCAGCCACATCTGACCAAGCCGCATCATCTTGACCAGAGGGAATACAAGAATCAGACCGAAGATACGCTTGAGCTGGACGGCATTTACCTTGCATGCGACACGAGAGCCCATCTGTCCACCGATTAGCATGCCCACACCCAACGCCAATGCAAAGAATGGATCTATGTATCCCAAGGTGTAGTTCAGGATGGTTCCAGATGAAGCTGTGACCGTCATTATGAACATTGAAGTAGCTACAGCGGCATGCATGGGCAATCCAACTATTATTGACAGGACTGGTACCACAACTGCTCCTCCACCAATGCCCAGTAGACCCGCAGAGATTCCGCCTATGAATCCGCCTAGGGCCGCGATGGCCCACCTCTTGGGTGTTATATCCTTCTCATTGAATGCAGAGAGCTCCGATGATAGATCTCCCTTCTCCTTCCGCTTCGCGAAGAGCATCTTCAGCGCGACTGGCATCAGTGAAAGGCCGAATATCCATCTCAGGACAATGTCATCTGCAATCAAAGTACGCATCATGACACCCATAATTGAGCCTGGAGCCGTTGCTATAGCCAAGATTCCAACTTTCGGTATGATTGGCCGGGGGCTCTGCCTCCAGTAAGCCGCGGAGCTTGCCACTGCTACAAAGAAAGCAGCCACCAGGGCTGTTGCCGGACCCTGCTGTGCAGAGAGACCAAAGACGATGATGAGAAGCGGAGTGTTGAGGATTCCTCCTCCGATACCAATCATTGAGGACAAAGTGCCTACGCCTATGGCGAAGACGATTATTGCTATGATCTCCAAACCGAGTGTCTGCATTGCTACCAGTCCAGCTTACGCTGCGAGCCGTTGACCACTACTTAAGCCGTACTGTATGTTCAAGACGCTTAGTCTGGTGTCTTCCTTAGCGATATCCAGTATAGGCCAATCAACAGCACAATCAGGCCAACGAAGAAGAGGATGGCTCCAGCGTCGCTGTGGACTGTGCTTGTTGCATAGGTCATAAGCACAAACGCTATGATATCGATGGTGCAGCCGGCGATTGACAGGCCCATCCCCGGTCTCGTGTCGTACTTCATGAACGCTGGCACGTCATCGCCGTGAGGTATGGCAGGAGCACTTGAGACCTTGGCGTCGGACTTCCAGAACCTCTTCCCATCGTCTGAGATCTTCCCGTTTATGCGTCCTTCCTTCAACAGCTCTCGGAGAAGGTCGGTGACTTCTTCCTCTGAGAGCTCCAGTTCGTCCTGCATGGTCTGCAGGGCACTGACATTCTCATCTACGACTAAGCCAACGAGGAGGTCCTTCTTGTCACTCATCTGACCACACACCCACGCAAAGGGCACCTAGACTCTGACTGTTGCGCGATACAAAGATATCTGTTTCTCTCAGTTGGGCCAAGTGACTACTGCTTCTCCGCAATGAACACATACTTCTCATCACGTGTTCTAAACACCTCCGCGTTGCCGAATGCATTTGTGAGCACGCGCAGCACATCCTTACCTTCCACAATGCCGACCTCTGGGAAGAGCGTGGATGCAGTTATGCGTATGAACTGCTCAAGATTGGGCTTCTTCGGTTCCTCAAGGAACACCAGCTGGGTGAGAATTCGGAGTCTTCCCCCTGAGGCAAGAACACGTTCAAACTCCGAAACGGCCACTGCAAGCTCTGCCCTTGGTGGGACTCCGTGAAGTTCAATGCAGTCAAAGGAGCTTCCGTTGGCGTCTATCCTGTCTAGGCTCTTCCCTGCTACCTGATAGTCGATTCCTGATCTACTCAAGATGTTGTCAGGACCAATAATGCTGACATCCAGATCCTCTCTGGACATCACAGCATCGCGGATGGTTTCAAGTTCTTCTACTGTCAGATTAGGATAGGAGGCGAAGAGGACATTTCCCTTCAAGGCTGAATCCTCGGGCTCAATGGGAAGTGCGTTGATAGGATTGCTTGCTTCGGATCTGTACTTGAGGTAGAAGTGCATGAGAGTCTCAATACCACACCTTAACTGGCTCCTGAGGTACTCCCCTGCTTTGGGCCCATGCTCGTAGATTCTCCTGTATGGTCCCAGAGGCCCTGGCTGAAGGGCGCTCTTCACGAGTTCATCCTTTTCCATTGCCTTCAAGAGCTTAGGCATTCTGGTTCTTTTCGGGTCACTGAAGTCATTCATGCTGTAGAGGATGTCGTAGATTGACGAAGGATTGCCGTCCAGAACCAGAAGGATACGGCGAATCAAGTCAGACCTCGATGCTCTCATGGGCTATCCACATTCAGACAGAGGCCGAGTATTGCTTAATACTAACACGTTCTGCGCCATCTCTGGCCGTGTAGGCACAATTTCCATGCACTTGCTGAGAAACACCTGCTTATTTGGGGTCTAGAGAGTGACGAATCTTGGGATGACGCGCTGTAAGATATGTGGCCTTATCCTCGACGAGAAGACCAAAGCACAAGGAACGGAGGAGTACTGCGTCTTCTGTCTTGGAGTAAACGGCAAGCCTGACAAGAAGAACAGGGTTCGTGAGAGTGTCTTGGAGTTCTGGGACACCGTCAATCGCAGAGCTGCTGAGCCTGCCCCTGTTCCAGGCGACCCGTGAGTCACTCGTAGAAGAACTTGCCCTTCGAGTAGATCTTCTCATCCCCTGCGATGACTTCTCCCTGCTTCATGGATTTGATCATGTCTACATGAACCGCAGAGTCATTGACGCCGTTGCAGTCCTTGTAGGCACGCCCAAGAGCACAGTGTATCGTATCGCCTATCTTCTCATCAAAGAGCATGTTCAGTGTGTACTGCTGGATACCTCTGTTGGTGCCGATGGCCATCTCACCTAGTCTCCGCGACCCCTCGTCTGTATCAATAATCTGTTTGAGCTTGGCTTCTTCCTTCTCGGCCGAGAAGTCCACTACTTCTCCCTTCTCAAAGGTCAATCGGACTCCCTGTATCACCTTGCCCTGCTGCAGGAATGGAATATCGAAGTAGATTGACCCCTCAACTGAGTCTTCCACCGGGGCTGTGAAGACCTCTCCTGAGGGCATGTTATGTTTGCCGTCGGAAGCTATCCAGATTCGGCCTTCCGTAGAGGCATACAAGTCTGTTTCAGGGCCAGTGAACCGAACGTCCTTATGCCTCTCCAGATGCTCCTTTATCAGGTACATCTGTTTGCTCTCTTCTTTCCAGTCGATTAGGGTCGCACCATAGACGAACTCACGATACTCTTCAAGGCTCATTCCCGCCTGCTGCGCCAGTGTCTGGCAGGGATGCACCGTAAGACACCATCTCTTGCTCAGCCTTGTGGCCTGTATGTCCTGCTGTGTCCTCGAGTCCAGAGTAAGCTTGGCCGAGTCAACGTTTGCCAGAGCCATATTGTTGACGGGTGATCTAAGGGAGATGTAGACATCACAGGCTTCTGTAATGGCTTTCAGGTGTTCTGGCACAAGCGAGAGTGTCTTCTCAGAGGCTCCATCGTAGAAGGCTCTCGCCGCCTCTTCGCTGTACATGAGAGTGACTACACGTCCGCCAGCTCTTGCGACTTCTTTGTAGAGTGCCACCACAAGCTCGTGTGATTCTGGAGTGGCATTGATGATGACCATGTCACCATTCTTGACTTCTGTGCTCCAGTCCACTATTACCTTGGCGTGTTCTATTACTCTAGGATCCATGTCGTATCACACCTCACTTCTCATAGAAGTACTTGCCCTTCGAGTAGATGATTTCATCGCCTGCAAGAACCTCGCCGTCATCCATGGTCTTGATCATATCTACGTGAATGGCGCTCTCATTCGTGCCGTTGCATTCGGGATAGGCCATTCCAAGCGCACAGTGAATCGTGTCGCCTATCTTCTCGTCGAAGAGCATGTTCAGTGTGTAGTCTTTGATGCCACGGTTTGTGCCAATGGCCATCTCGCCAAGCTTCTTCGCACCTTCATCGATCTCTAGAATCGCCTTGAGAGTTGCTTCTGACTTCTCTGCCGAGAAGTCCACAACCTCTCCCTTCTCGAATTTCAGGCGGACTCCCTGAACGACTTTGCCTTGCTGCATGAACGGAACGTCGAAGTAGATTGAGCCTTCGACCGTGTCTTCAACCGGGGCCGTGAAGACCTCTCCATCAGGCATGTTGTACTTGCCATCAGCAGCAATCCATATCCTGCCCTCGGTCTTGGCATAAAGGTCTGTTTCAGGACCCACGAAGCGAACGTCGTTATGGCGCTCGAGCTTCTCCTTCATCAGATTCATGTTCTTGCTTGCTTCTTTCCAGTCGATGAGCATCGCGCCATACGCGAAGTCTCTGTATTCATCCAAGCTCATGTCGCCTTGCTGGGCTAGGGTCTCACAGGGGTGGACAGTCGCCACCCAGCGCTTCCCGGTTATGATGTCACTGATCTCTTTCGTCGCCTTCGAGCGAGCGACAATCCTCTTTGGATCCACTCTCGCAAGAGCCTTGGTATTCACAGGGGCGTTAATACCGAAGAAAACATCAGTCTGCTCTACAAGCGCCTTCATGTGCCTAGGAAACACCTCTAGGGTTTCATCTGAAGCGCCATCATAGAATGCGCGGCTGACTTCCTCACTCTGCATGAGAGTGATACTTGTGCCGCCGGCTTCTGCCACTGCCTTTGTGATTGCCTTGACTAGGTCGTGCGCTCGCGGAGAGGCTGAAATAACGACCTGGTCTCCTTTCTTGACCTCAGCGCTCCATTCAACAAGAACTCGCGCGTGTTCCTCCACTCTTGGGTCCATGGGCTTAACCTCATCAGGTTCGACTTCAGAACCTGACATATAGCTTGCGGATAGCGCCAAGGAGAGGCTCTACAGCTCTCTTTTCTCAGTCCTTATGGAAGACCCGCAGTAAGGGCATCGGGCGGTAAGAGGTCCAACCCAATCCACGGTTTCGCTTCCTATCTGTGCCTTGCAGTTCGGGCACTTCTCTGGCAGATCGTGGACGAAGCTCCTGTCCCTTGACGGCTCGGTTGGCCTCACCATGCCAAAGAGACCTATGCCTGTCCTCTGTTGGAGTCCGCCGGATGCGTAGATGATCATGGCAGCCCCAATAATGAAACCTACGAAAGGTAGCACCATCATTCTGAACAGGATGGAGCCAACATTCCAATCATCCATCCAGATGAAGCTCAGAAACCCGCCGAAGAAGAAGACGATTATGACAAGAATGCCACCGAACATCAATGCAGTCCGTTTGCCGGAGGACATGGTAGACATAGGTCTGGAGAGGAATCAGAGGATATAGGTTTCACTCTGATGGACAATCTAGGGTGTCTTCGGCTTCATGACACCGTTCAGATACAGCTGGAGGTGTTTCCTCAGGACCTTCGGATTAGTGCTCTCGCTAGAGCCAAACACCCACTCAAAGAGCACTCGAGAGAACACGAAGCCTAGAAGTGACTGAGTCATAGTTTCTGCATTCATCCGCCTGAGTCGACCCTTTTTGGACTTCACTCGCTGATAGACCTGCATGAGCTGAGGAACGAAGACACTCTGAAGATCGTCAATGTGTGTCCCTCCGTGTTCTACGAACTCAATGAGCATTAGATTGAGCATTCCAGGATCATCTCTCAGCGATTCAATCATGTTGTTCGCCATACTTCTCATGAGGCCCTGCTGGGTTCTTCCTCTGGCCTTGCTAACCGATTCCATGACACGAACTAGCGGATGATATGCTTCCAGGGTTCTTGCGAAGATTCTCTCCTTACTCACGAAGTGATTGTAGATTCCCGCTACTGATGACAGTCCTGCTGCGCTGGCTATGTCTCTCATAGAGGTTCCGTGGTACCCTCTGTCAACGAATAGACCGTATGCAGCCTCAACAATCTTGTTTCTAGTGCCTGTGCTGACGTCGCCTCTTCCCACTGACAACTCAGTCGCAACCATTATATCTGTCTGTTTCGTACAGGTGAACGAACGTTCGTTCATATGCTACACGTAATGATAAGGTTGCCGGTTGTCATGCTCTCGCCCATCATCCCGGGACTTTCAATCTGGATTGAGGTTCCCTTGATCATATTGCTACTCATGCTGCTGTACGTCTTCGTGTTGCTCAAGCTGGTTCGGAGATTCTTTCACTTCCCAGCTCCCGCGTTCATAGGCCGTGGTCTCGATTCCAGACCAAGAAAGAGATTGCAGCCTCCATCTATGATAATCGAAGCGCTAGGTCTAGAATCAGGGATGGCTGTTCTTGAGATTGGTTGTGGCCCTGGGACCTTCACTCTTGACGTAGCGAAGGCCGTTGCTCCTGATGGAATTGTCTACGCAGTAGATATCCAAGAGAAGATGCTTGACCAGTTGCGCACCAGGATGAAAGGGCAGAGCGTAGAGAACATCATGCCAATTCTCGCTGATGCAGAAGGACGGATTCCTCTTGAGAGTGAGACCTGCGACAGAGCCTTCAGTGTCACAGTCCTTCCGGAGATACCAGATCGCGTGAAGGCGCTCGCAGAGATCGGGAGAATTCTCAAGACAGGAGGCCTTTACGGGGACGCTGAGCTGGTTATAGATCCAGATTGGCCGCTTCCTCGAACCGTGAAGAAGTGGGCAGAAGCTGCAGGCCTGAAGCATCAGTCGATGCGTGGAAACCCCCTGAGATACGTTCTAGTCTTCTCGAAATAGGCGGAATACACGCTTGGTTTAAATCTAGGGAGTGATTGACCGACGTCAAGATGGACCTAGTCGGCGTAGTTATAGTCGCAATACTCGCAGTCACACTAGTTCTTATCATATCCGAGCGGATCAATGAGACTGCCACAGTATTGTTCGCTATGGCGATTGCCGGCGGCATCCTGTATCTGGCCTATGGCTTCGAGTTCAAAGACTTCGTACTGATGTTTGAGTGGGATACGATTCTGTTTGTCATGGCCATGATGATTGTCGTTGCGATTGCAGCATCATCCGGGATGTTCCAGTACATCTCGCTAGTTCTCATCAGGCGGACCAGAGGGAATCCGCGTAGGATCTTCTGGGCTTTCATGGGATTCGTCTTCGTAATGTCCCTGTTCCTTGATCCTCTGCCCACAATGATGGTGATGGGACCCTTCACTGTCGAGGTCTGTCGCGCTTTGGACTTCGACTTCAGACCTCTTCTCATCTCTGAGGTGATTATTGCCAATGTAGCCTCGATTCCGTCATTCGTAGGATCAGTTCCCAACCTTGTCATCGCTGTTCTTACTGGGATTGACGTTGCGTTCATGTTCGTGGCCCTGCTCCCTCTTTCCTTGATGATGTTCATAGTGTCAATGGTTCTCCTGCTTAGGTTCTATGGCGAACAGCTGGAGCTTGATGACAAGTCCGATTGGAATGTACTATACTTGATACGCCCTAGCATCATGATCAAGTCTAGGCATGACTTCTACCTTTCAGCCGTGGCGATGACCATCTTGATACTTGGCTTCACAATTGGGGCACTGCGTGTGGAGGCCAGTCTCATTGCTATGATGGTCGCTTCCGCGATGCTTGTGTTCTCACACGAAAGGGCGAAGGATCTGCTCCGGACTCTCTCGTGGGACACGGTCTTCTTCTTGGTCGGGTTGTTTGGTCTTGTGGCGGCCCTCGACAGAGCGGGAGTTGTGGCCTATATCGTAGGTGGCGTTAACATGCTCATCGGTGGCAACGTATTCGCTGCTATCGGCTTCATGATATGGATTCCGGGCCTGTTCCTCTCTGTAATTGACAACATCCCTGTGGCTGCACTACTTGCCCCTGTGGCGACAGGCCTTGCCTCAGTCAACTCAACCGTGCCGCTGACGCTCATCATCGGCGCCAACATTGGCGGCTATATCATCCCCTTTGGTGATGCTCCTAACATGATTGCAGTGAGTCTTGCGGCGGATGAGGGACGCCCCATCAGCTTTCGCGATTTCACAAAGGTCGCTTTCCCCCTAGGCTTCATCCACTTGCTGATGGGAACAGCCTACTCTATCATACTGGCGTTTCTTGTGTAGCGGCTAACTGTTAAATCCCCTCAGACAGAAGCATTCTTGATTCTGATGCGTCGTGGTCAGCTTCTTGCTCTTGTTGCAGTGGTCGTTGTTCTTGGTGCCGCCCTTGGATTCCATCTCACTGCTCCTGCTGCCTTCCCACATGGATCTGCCTTCGCGTTGCTCTTTGTGCTTGTATTGGTCTTGTGCTTGATGGTCTACATGTTCTTCTCTGCATATACAGAGGCACTCAAGCCCAAGTCTGCAGGGCCTACTGAACTAGGTGAGTATAGAGTGTACGATACTGATACATTCTCTAGAGCAATTAGAGACGGCCCAGGTGGGCGCGAAGTCCTTGTCCACGGAACCGGTCTTGATACATTCAGAGAAGCGTGTCTATCGGATTGGAGCTTCACAAGCCTGAGTCCGGATGACTCCTGGATAGTCGAGGATGAACAAGGAAACGACATCACTACCTATCCTCTCTCCTCGTTTGATGGCATCGCCACACTCACAACGGATGACCCTCAATCACGTTATGGAGACGGTGTGGGGGAAGATGAAGAGTCAACGTTCGGCAGCGCTGTTGAGTACTATGACTAGTCTAGGTCCGACTCGCGGTTCGACTTCGTTACTCTTACCAGCACGGAGTTGAAGCCTGGTGTGCTCCCGAAAGCGGTGTGTTTGTCGGCTGTAAGGAGATTTACATTGCCGTTCTGATCCCACCATCCATCTGATGCCCAGACAACTCTTGGGTCGATGTCATGAGTTACCTCGAGCCGCATAGGATCCACGATGCCCCACTGGGACTCAACGCGTACCATGTCTCCATCTTGGAGTGACAGACTCTGAGCAGACTGTGGATGCATTCTAAGGAATGACCGCTCTGAAGAACCGCTCTTCCTGGTCCCCATTTGCAGAGTTTTGGTCACAACCGAGTAGGGGCAGACATCGAGCTCACACTCGCGACAACCAATGCATTTCGTTGTGTCCCATCGAGGGACCAAGAAGGAGTTGAGGCCCTTGGGCACAGAGATTACCTTGTCGTCGACGCTAACCGCAAGGTGGTTGACCAGACTACCAAGAGTCATCCTCATACGAGCCCTGCTGCCACCTTGGTCATCCCAGCCTGACTCGATCTCCCGAGGAGTGGGTTGGGCCATTGAGATTGCTTCGTCAGGGCACTCCTCTACACACTTCCTGCAGGATGTGCAATGCGAGAAGCTCTTCACCGCGCCTCCGACAGAAACGGTGCCATACTGAGAGTGGAGCCTGTTTCGGAGCCTGCCTGTAATCATGATCAGAGGATACTCCCGATAGACATCAGGGGTTGAAACAGGGCTCTCTGCAGGTTCTTCGTGATGCGGCAACGGGTCGTAACCCATCTTCTCCAGTGTGTGAGAGTACAGCTCGATCTTGCCAGACGGAGTATTGAATGCGTGGTCGGAGAAGGGGACTGTTGGACTGCTCGTTCTGATTCCCTGTGGTCTTTCTGTCAGGTCCTCAAGTGAGATGTGGCTACAGTGGTCGCTTTTCAGCGCCTCTCTTATCATATCGGTCTCGTTGGCTCTGAAGTACTCGGCTAGCCCAAGCCGTTCTGCTATCCCCTTCCATATATCAAGCTCAGTCATTGCTTCTCCTCTTGGTTCCACAATCTTTGGTGCATACTGCACAATCCTGTGTATCTCGCTGTGTACAAGATTATGATGCTCGAAGATGAAAGTTGCAGGGAGTACGAGGTCGCACGCCCGAGCTGTATCTGTCATCTCTAGGTCAATGCAGACCTTGAACGGAATGCGGGTGAGAGCTTCTCTGGTCTTCGTTGTGTTCGGCCATTGTGTGATCGGGTTTGCCGCCTGGATGATGAGAACATCAAGTGGGCACTCCTGGTGATTGATTATGTACTCAGGGAGAAACGTGGCGGATGGAACCACTGGCTGGGAGCTTTCCGGCAGCAAGTGTTTCAATGTGATGTCTGCGAACGGGCTGTTGTCTGAGGAAAGGTACTGGAAGCCGCCGCCTGGCTTCCCAATATAGCCGCATATGGCCAGCAGGCTATGGACCGCCCTGGCCGCCCAGGTGCCATTTGTGTAGTGATTCATACCTGCAGGAGCCGTTGTGATGAGTGAGGGTCCGTGAGTTGAAAATGCAATAGCTATGTCAGTAATCTTATGCTTCGGAACCCAAGTGATTCCTGATACTCTCTCCTTGCCATAGGCTGAAACATGCTGAACGTACTGCTCGAATCCGAAGACGTGTTTCCGCACGAAGTCATGGTCGACAAGGTCTCGCTGGATTATCTCGTTGGCGATTCCCAGTGCCAGCGCACCATCCGTTCCCGGCCTTATCGTTGTGTATATGTCTGCTTCTCTGGCGTGGGGTGTCTTCCGAGGATCGATGACAACAAGAAGAGCGCCCAGGTCTCTGGCTTCTTGGATAATGCGTTTGGTATGGATACCTGATTCTACCTTGTTCGTTCCCCATACGACTATACACTTGGAGTTCAGCCAGTCGCTGAGTTCATGCGGTGGAAAGGGTCCTACATTGAATCTAGCACCCTCGTATGCACCTTCGAAGCAGATCTCTGCGATTCCTGGAATCATGGGGCTACCGATGACATTCGCGAACCTTGACGCATATCTTGGAGCCATCCCGTCGTTGCCCGAACCTGAGTAGATTCCCACACTAGCTGGACCATGCTCAGCAATTGCATCAGATATCCGAGAAGAGACCTCGTCCAGAGCTCTCTCCCAGCTTGTCTGGGCGAATGAGCCATCGGGCTGCTTCCTCAGTGGAAATAGGAGTCGGTCCTCATGGTACATCCTCTCCACATGCGCATAGCCCTTAGGGCAGCACCTTCCGAGTGTGTATGGGTGTCTACTGTCTCCTCTCAGCCTTGCGATTTTTCCGTCCACGACTTCAACAACGTATGCACAAAGATCAGGGCAATTCAAAGAACAGGCTGAATGGTGGATCTCGGTATCCATGGTTCAGAGACATCACTGCTCAAGATGGATAACTGTTCCGCTGCTTCAAGCCTTTCTGAGCGTGAATGTCACTGACGTTCTATGAATGTCGTCACTCTCGTTCGGTTGACTGATGCGGAGTGTGCCGCCTAGTGCTTCAACGATGCTACTGGCTACCGAAGGTCCTAACCCTTGGTTGGCGGTCATGTCTTCTGGTCTTCCTGCCTTGAAGGGACTTGAGTCTCTCAGACAAGCACTCAGAGTCAGTTCCCAGAAGCCCTTCCCCTGACTGTCCGAATCTCTGATGTCCGCCGTGATGGGCTCTTGGTTCGCTTTGTGAATGATGATGTCCTCCAAAACACTGGCAACCGCATCTATGAGAAGATTGCTGCCGAGTGCGTGGAATTCGCCATGCGGGTTGAGCTTCTCAAGGGCTACTCCGTGAGTGTCCAGTCTACGGCAAGCAATGCTGAAGGCTGCATCTAGTATCACAGTCAGGTCAATCTCATGCAATGCCGCGGGCGTGAATTCCTCGGCCATGCTTAGTCTCCTGACGTCCTTGATTAGCCGGTCTGCCCTCTCTAGCTCTGCGTAGGAGGCTTCCACTGCCCGTTTCTGAATGCTAGGATCTGTATCATCGAGACTGATCAGACCGAAACCAATCTCCAGAGCTTGGTGGTAGTTGGTTATGTCGTGAACAAGAAGGTCCGCATATAGCTGTGCGCGCTTCTTTTGCTCCTCTGCACGTTGCATCTCCTCCAGGTATATTGCTCCAAGCACAACAGGGCCAACGAGCAAAGTCATGAGCAGAAGAAGGTCTGCGAGCCCCCAACCTATGGACATCTCTCCATAGCTAGCACGTATTAGTGTTGGCACAATCCAAGGTAAGAGGAAGCCAATCGAAAGCAGGTCTACGCTAGGTCGACCTTTGCTCACTCTGAGCTGTGCTGAGAGGCTGTATACAAAAGCGAACACGATGAACACCAGAGTCGCTAGGATGAAGATTCTGGCATAAGGAAATGAGGGTAGAGTGAGAAACCAGATGGAATACGCCTCACCAATCCACACGCCAAAGAAGAAGCAGAAGATGGTCATGACAATGAGAATCCTTCTGTTGTCGATGATCCACTTAGGAGGCTCCGAAGAAGTCCACCGCATGGAGAGCGGGAGCAGCAGCCCAGTAAGGAGAATCGCGGATGCATACGGTGCTAGTGAGGCTGTGCTGAGTCCCAGGCTCGGCACAAGCGTGATGACAATCTGATAGATATCGAGGGATGCCCACACAAGAAACGCCACAATCAGTGGATAACGCCTTATCTCGAACCTCTGAGAGTTGTACACACTTGTGAGGACAGCAATGAAGATTGCCAATATCGCGGCCCCTAAGTGGACAATCACATGCACGCCGCTTCCGAGTGATGCGCCCTCTGGGAAGAATCCTGAAACGGTTTCTGTGATGAAGAGCGGAAGAATGGCTACCGCCTGCAGCCCCAGTATTCCAAGGTAAGCTGCCGATCGTGGGGAACCTGATCTCTGGAAGAAGGGCAGAGCTGTGCTCACAACCAGGAAGACCAATCCGATGCCTCTCAAGGAGAAGGCAAGTGTCCACAATATCGAGGGCTGGTATAGAGAGTAGACGAGCGGAATCCAAGACACACCGTAGGTGAGGAAGCCCACAATTAGCGTAGTTGTGTCAAACATTCTCTGAGTAGCGCCGATTCGAAGCCAAAGAAAACCTGAGGTCGTAACAGTCGTTGCGGCGAATATACCCATCACTGCACCAAGGATTGGATGCGCACTCGGTGGGACATAGTTGAAGGCGACAAAGGCTACCAGCTGCACAAAGAGGCCTGCGAGCACAAGGGCGACGACTTCAAATCCTCTCTGATTCGGGCCTCCTTGCTTTCTTCTTACAACGCTGATTAGGAGTATCACACCAAAGATGCACAGATCTGCCAGCATGCTGAGCATTTCGAGTGACAGCGCGTGTAGCGGGCCCTGCTGGAGTATTATTCTGCTGGCCTTAATCATCGAGACTATGGAAACAAAGAAGAGCGCAGCATGGAAGACGGTCTGTTCGGTTTCTTCTCGGATCCTATACTCAACCAGAATGTATGCGGCGCACATCATCGCTAGATAAGAGGAGAGGCTATAGGAGGAAACATAGATGCTCGAATCAGCCCACGAGTCCTTGAGGAACAGGAACCAGCCTACTGCAGCTAGGAGTGCGAGAGAGATGCCTGCTGCAAGTCTGCGGCCCGTGACTCGCTTGTACGCGCTCATGTCACTACTCCTTTGAGAAGAGAAACGATGACTCGCTTAACAAGATTGCTGGTTTCAACAGGCCATAGATGACGCCTTTGTGTGATCCGAACTGTGGTCACTTGTGCTCATAAACTACAAACGTTGTGACCAGTCCAAAGAGACATGCTCGCATGGGCAGATTGATTTGGCGTCATAAGCCTGTGCCTCAACCCGCTTCGAGGAAACCACATTGACAGCCGAGATGAAGATCACGATAGCAGAGTACAAAGAAGCCCTGGCTGCTCCGTTGGCGGCCATGTACAATACCTGGGACCCTCTATGGCCTGGTGGCTATACCAGAGGTGTCCCATTTGACGCAGATCGCGTGAAGAAGCAATTCGGGCGGATGAATGCATTAGCGATACTTGTCGCAATTGATGAAGCCTCCGGGAAACCTGTAGGCTCCTGCACCTTGCATGAGCACTGGAGGGACAAGGAAGCTGCCTATATCGGTACCCTTGGAGTCTCTCCGGACTCACTGAATCAGAAGGTCGGGAAGAAACTGCTTCTTGAGTCTGTGAGGCGAGTGACTGAAGCCGGTTTCGCTCGAGTGGACCTAAACACGTGGGCGGGGAACATGCGAGCCGTTCCTCTCTACAAGAAGATAGGCCTGATGTGGAACCCTGGAGGTGAGGGTCTAACCATGGAAGGCTACATACCTGGCATACTCAAGCATCCTCTTTGCAGGAGGTTCTTCGAGGAGCACATGACAGGCAAAGATGACTGGTATCGACTTCAGGTTCGTGACATCACTCAAGCACCTGACAACATGGAGGACCGAGGGATGGCGGTATACAACTACCACTTCCGGGAAGGAGATGACCGCCTCAATGTCGTCGTTGACAGATATGCAAGAGGGATCTGCGGCGTTCAGGAAGAGAGAGAGGGCTCCCTGTCCTCCGTAAGGATTCTGCCGAGTTCTCAGAACGTAGTATGCGGAGTTCAGGAAGATGTCACACTCGAGATACTAAATGGGAGCACCGATGAAATGCATCTCAGCATCGAGCTCTCTGGACCAAGAGGTATCACCTTCACTGAAGGTAGCAAGACGAAGCTCACAGTCCCTTCGGGCAAAACATCACAATGGAGCGCATCCTTTGTCTTCGGCCCTGAGTCGGAGCTCCACAGAGAGGGAATCAAAGCACCGTCCATCAAAGCATCTATAGAAACAGGAGGGGCCAGGTTTGAGCTAGTGACCGGACTCAAGCTTGCAGAAGCGGCTGACATCTATACTCGCCAAGGACACTGCAGGCTGTCTGCAGGCGGCAAGTGCTCAGTCCCCTTGACTCTGTTCAGCAACTTAGCACATGCTGCAGAGGGGCGCATCCATTTCGAGACTCCGAACGGATTGAACGTACAGATCGCAGACGATGTTGTGAAGATCCCACAAGAGGGACCTGCTGGCACCATAATCGAGGTCGAAGCTGATTCCAGGCTAGGTGAGGGGTCCCATGATATTTGGCTCTGGCTTGAGCTGGATGGTAGAGACTCTGGACCCATTGTCACTCGGCGGACGAGAATACCAGTGTTCTGCCTTGGCGAGAATGGTGTTGCCGTTGGAGAAGATGACAGGGCCAAGAGGATTGTTGTTGCAGGCAGCGATTACGTTGCCTATTGCCGTCGAGAGGGCGGTATTCTGCAGCTAAGGAGCCCAAACTCACCGGACATCATAGATCAGATTTACAGGACTGAGATAGGTCCTCCGTTTGGTCTGAGCCCGTTTCGGTTTGCCGAACGGGATGTGCAGATATCATCTACCTCCTCGGAAACAGTCGTCAGCCTGAATGCCCAGCATCCAGAAAGGCCGCTCTGGATTGAGGATAGGGCCATCTTCGAACACGGTACGGGAATCGTGCGAAGGGAGGTGTGGGTCAAGAACACGGGAAAGGAGAACCAGACACTCCAGGTTCGTATTGTGGGTAGGCAGATGGGAATCACATTCAATCCAGGTCAAGCATACGTGTCCCTTCAGAGTGGAGTGGTCGGCGAGCCGATCGGCGTATCTAGATTGTCCTATCCGTCACTACCCAACTCGCCGGACACCTTCAAGGAGGATTGGATTACCACATCCACAGAAACTGGCACAGTCGGCAATTGGTGGAATAGGGATGAGGTAGATGAGGTTCAGGTGGGCGGAGGGCTTATCGGTATGCTCTCATCAAAGATGACGAGCCTCCCACCCGGCGAAATGAGGATGGTCATAGGCGTCACAACTGTCTTTGGCACTTCTGGCTGGAGAGAAGTGAGAAGGAAGTGGATGGCGAGGACCAAAGGTGTCTACGAACACGAGCTGTCGGAATCTCCCCCTGTTCACTCTGTTCTTGACATTCACGCGGCTGCCCTACTACTCCCACACTCAGAGAAGGGAAC
Organism: Candidatus Thorarchaeota archaeon; assembly: GCA_016839445.1. GTDB lineage: Archaea > Asgardarchaeota > Thorarchaeia > Thorarchaeales > Thorarchaeaceae > SMTZ1-45. Next base: position 17,925 of record JAEOUG010000140.1, on the reverse strand, counting down.
GGTAAGAGTATCCCTGAAGAACATGATACCTGTTCCCATTGAGGCGGAGATTGAGATTGATGCTCCGAAAGAATGGTATCTCTCGACACCAGTCCGAGCGGGAATCCATGTTGAGGGGAGCGCGACCATGGAGTTTGAACTGAATCCGTCCGAAGAGGTGGCTGACTCATTTGGCGTCTATCGAGGTTCCGTGCATGCTTCATCTGGTGTTGACTTCACCTCCTCACTAGACGTTGTGTGCCTTGGGAGAAGGTCTGAAGCAGTCCGCGTGCGCCAGGAGCAGTCTGAGGGCAAGGACACTCATCACGTGGAGAATGGTGAGATTGAGTTCACTGTGTCCTCTGATTACGGTGGTTGCCTGACTTCACTGAAGAACAAGAAGGGTGTTGAGTTCATGATCAGCTCGTTTCCTAACGCGGTTCCTCGTCCGGGGGCCTTCTTAGACAACTACTACGGAGGTGTTCAGCCTATCGTGTTTGATGAGGAGATGAGCGAGACCCTCACCAAGGCGAAGACCAACCAAGAGGAGATGAGTGCCCGAGCTGTCGAGGATGGTTTCTGGAAAGGCGTCGAGGTTTCTTGGCAAGGTGCACTCCAGAAGACTACTCGGGGAGTGGAGTTCTCTCTGAAGTACCTAACCTCACCAGGTTCACCACTTGTCTTGATCAAGTGGAGAATGAAGAATGTGACTTCCGCCCCTTTGAGATTCTTCCCAATGCTGTATGTTGACCCAGCAATCGATGGTGATCCCTCTGGACTGGTGCTGCAGTCAGAGTGGTCTGGAGTGGAGAGAACTGTCAGTCCGGCTCCTGCGTTTAACGGAATGACACCTTCGACGAACTACATCTACGTGAAGCCACGAGAGTCTTCTGGACGCACAAAAGGATTAGCGATGGTATCTCCAGACAAAGACACGGGCATGGTTGGCGCCACGATAGGTCCCCTCATATTCTTGGCTGCGCTTGATGTCAATGTCATGCTAATGCCTGGTGAAGAGAAGACCATGAAGTCAGCGCTTCTAGTGGACCCTGAGAGTATGGAACAGGTGAAGGATCTACAGAGCGTTATGGACCAGCTATAGAATGGGCCTAGGAGGAGAGGCTTGACGCCTCTCCCTCTATGCGTGCGCCTTATAGGCAAGTCCCGTCGCAGTGCAAGAAGGTGAGTTTGATGACGGACAATCTGTTGATAATCATCGCATCAGGGGATGAAGACAAGGTCCTTACTGGGCTAATGTATGCCAAGAACGCCATCAAATACAACTGGATGCCAGAGGTGCGGGTTGTGTTCTTTGGCCCGTCCCAAGGACTTCTAGTGAATAACTCTAAGGTTTCTGAGTCGGCTTCCGAACTAGCTCAGTTCGGTAAGGCTCTTGCGTGCAAGTTCATTTCGGATCGCGACAATCAGTCAGAAGATATCGAGGGGATGGGAATTGAGGTGCGATATGTAGGTGAGGAAATCTCTACTCTAATCAGGAATGGGTACACTCCTATGGTTTGGTAATCCCTCAGTGAATTCCATCCTACGGCTGCCGACAAGTGCAGGGCTCTCTCGGTTAGATCAGGTTCGCTTTGCCGTCTTCTGCGCAAATACCCAGTACTGCTTCTCCCCACCGAGTGATATTACACCCTCGAAAAGAACCTCGAACCCAACATCCCTAACAGACGCCATTGTGGCCTTCGGATCACTAGTGCTCCATAACATGGGCTCACCAAAGAAGCGGCTCATACCTTCAGATTCGTGGATACCGGTGTTCAGGACCAGGATGCCCTCTTCTCTTAGCATTCTATGGAAGTTGAGAAAGATGTCGGAGTGCAAGTCTCTGGGAATGTGCCACAACGTGTAGACGCAGATTACCCCGTCAAATGACTCGTCAGGAAGGTCAAGCTCAGCGATGTTCTTCTGAAAGAAGCTGGCCATTGGCACGTTCTCTCTTGCCCGTTCTATCATCTTGCCAGATATGTCGACGCCTGTGACATCGAACCCCTTCTCTGCAAGGAATCGAGAAGCGGGATGGCCCACTCCACAGCCGGCATCAAGAACATCTCCGGATTTTGGGAGTAGCCTAGCGAACTCCTCCAGCTGGCGATTGAACTTCTCATTATTACGGGAGGTGTGATAGTCCTCTCCCATCTTGTCGTAGCTCTCTTCTACTATCCTGAATATGTCCAATTTAGCTTGCACTCCGCAAGTACTTCAGAAGTCTCAACCACATTTGGAGTACTGATAAGGGTGGTGCTCCGGCAGCTATCTGAGGGCCAGTTTCATCAGGCTTAAGTGTGAAAAGGGGGCTGTCCGAGTCTAGCGAGGTCCTATCACATGAGGATGCTTCAGATTCACAGCGACGGCTTCTCCTATGAGGTAAAGAGGAAGGCAATGAAGAACGCCGAAGAAATCGATGAGAAGATCTACCACACCGATGATTCTTGTCTTGTGAACTTCATTGCGTCCGAGAAGACGGACGAAGCAAACGTTCAGGCCTCCATCGAACAGACAACTGCCATGATTGCCTCCGCCGCAGAAGAGGTCAAGGAGAAGAACATCGTTGTCTATCCCTGGGTACACCTGACTGAAACGCCGTCTGGACCATCCACTGGACTGAAACTTCTGAAGGGTGTAGCTAAGGCGCTCTCAGACAGCGGCTACAATGTAGTGCGCGTACCCTTCGGATATTACAAAGCCTTCGAGATTCACTGCAAGGGGCACCCGTTGGCCGAGAGGTCGAAGGTTCTCGATGTCACAAAGGAGCTCGCGAAGGGTGCGGATGTCACCGCCGGGGAGGACCTCACAGCGATAGCGGCTGAGGAGAAGGCAACCTCCCATTTCTACATCATGGAGCCTGGCGGGAACCTCACAGACATTGAGAAGTTCAACTACTCGAAGTACAAAGAACTCAAGCTCTACGTCGCCTACGAGACCGCCAAGGATCGCACTGCCCAAGAACCACCTCCACACATCGAGATCATGAAGAACCTTGAACTCGTAGACTATGAACCGGGTTCAGATGCAGGCAACTTCCGATGGCCTCCTCGAGGCTATACTCTGAAGAGAGCCATCGAGGAGCGGGTGACAAAGGAGATGGTTGATTATGGTGCTCATGTCATTCAGACTCCTTTGATCTACGACTACGAACATCCTGCCCTCAAGTCCTACATGCAGAGGTTCCCATCGCGCCAGTACATCATCAGGTCTGGAGACCGGGACTACTTCGCCAGATTCGCGGCCTGCTTCGGCCAGTTTCTGCTGATCTCGCAGGCTCAGGTCTCTTACAAGCAACTTCCGCTCAAGCTCTTTGAGATTGCCTCGTCGTACCGACGAGAGCAGAGCGGAGAACTAGCAGGCATGAGGAGGCCTCGGGCCTTCACAATGCCGGACATCCACGAGATTGTGGCAGACGTCGAGATGGCAAAAGCGGCGGTACTCAGGCAACTCGAGTTCGTCGACAAGCTTCAGGGTGAACTTGAGATTGACTATGAGGTTTCTTTCAGGATTCTCAGGTCGTTCTTCGAGGAGCATCGGGACTTCGTCAACAAGGTCATTGAACGCGTCGGGAAACCGGTTATGCTAGAGCTCTTCGAGGAGCGCTACGCCTACTTCATCTTCAAAGGCGAGTGGAACGTAGTAGATGAGCAGAAGAAGGCGGCATGCCTTGCTACAATCCAGATTGACGTTGAGAACGGAGAGCGGTTCAACATTCAGTACGTTGATGCGGATGGGAATCTGCAGTACCCACTGATTCTTCATACTTCCCCTTCAGGGTCAATCGAGCGAATCCTCTATGGCGTACTTGAGCAGGCGCACAAGGACATGAAGAAGGGGAAGGTCCCGCACCTTCCGCTGTGGATGACGCCAGTACAGGTCCGAATGGCTCCCGTTGACGAGGATGCTGTCGAGTACTGCCTGAAGCTCGGAGAGGAGTTTCATGCCGCTGGGATTCGATATGAGATTGACGATCGAGACCTCACAGTGGGCAAGAAGGTCCGGTCTGCAGAGAAGCTCTGGGTTCCCTACATCTGCGTTGTTGGAGAGAAGGAGATCGCAGGCGAGGTGCTCTCGGTACGCCGTCGCGAGGAAAAGGACCAGGTCAAGATGACTCTCCAAGAGGTTATCGCCGAGATTGGGGAGAAGACCTCGTTTGCTCCACGACAGATGTTGCTGCTACCGAATCTTGTGTCGAAGCAACCCATCTTCTCGAGAGTGGTCTGAAGAGGAGGAACCTGTTCTCGTTCAAGAGATAGAACTATCTGAATTCTCGCCACACTCATACGAGGGTTCGTGGTGGTCAGTAGAAGGTCCCTGCTAATCGTACTGGCTCTTCTTCTCTCCACTGTGCCAACTGCATGGATTGATGATTCCAGCGATTCGACCAGCCGCCCCAAAGATGCTGGACACACACTGGCCGCGTCTCTTGCGTTGACTTACACGTCCAACTGGGACTCAAATCCACAAGACTTCGGCCCAAACGATACTATCGTTGGCGATCATGTTGTCGTGACGGCATCAATCATAACCGGTATTGGAGAGCTGGAACCCTACGAAACCCTGGTGGAGTTCACCAGTGGTTTCTTGTTCGAGACAACTCAAGAGCTCGTTATTCCAGATGCGATTCAGATTGAGATACCTCCCATAGACCCAGATCAGTACGCCTGGGTTGTGGTGAAGGGCATCAAGCGGGGTGACTTGGTTCGAGTGGTCGGAGACTTCACCAACAATGACTCTGACTTCTTTGCTTGGGATGCCACGGTTGGCACATGGGAGCGGACGTATGCAAACAATCTACTGGGCTTCGACATGGCAAGTGAGAATCACCCTGAGGTCGGGTCCTTCATGTGGACATCGCGGAATGATACTATGCTTGTAGCGTGTAGCTGCTACGACCATCAGCCAGGCAACTTCACGCTCACCGTGGACACTCGAGTCGGATGGCAAGTGTCTAACCCCGGCTCATCCGTGTCCTGGGACACGTACTCCTTTCTCGGGGCGAACCAGACTACAGACCTTAGGATTGCTGGAGAATGCACAGAAGGCACGTATGAGCTGACTGTGGAGAACGTCACCATCTGCAACTTCTTCGCTCCGCAGGTCTCTGTGCAGGTCAACGGGATGGGAAACAGCGTATACAACATCTCTTGGTCCAGCACTGATCCCAACTCCGCCGATGTCAATTACTACGCAGTGACCCTGCAGAGAGCCTCCTCAACGTTTCGCGAGACCTTGGCCTCCAACCTTACTCAATGCTGGCTGCTCTGGGACTCCTGGGGGTATGAGACCGGTGAGTACTTCGTAATGGTTGAGGCTTTCAGTCTGGATTTCACGACTAGCTGGGAACTGGCACCGGATGTTTATTGGCCTGAGGTTGAGATAAACGAGTCCACTTACTGGCCGGGGGACTCCGCAATCGGGCGCTCGCGTATGATAGACATCGGCGACACATCAACTCAAACGATGACTGAGAGCGCCACAACTACTGTGACTCAGAGCGGCGGGGCGGGACCGATGACCTATGTCCTTTATGGAGTCGATATGGTCGCCGTCGTAGTCATTGTTCTAAGCGGTGTCTCAATAGCGAAAAGAAGACTTGAGCCATAGTGAGTATCACATGATTGATCTCTTGTCGGCTGGTTTTGTGCTGGGCGAAGCGGCTCTGCACGACTTCGGGATAGTCCGCAGGTTTCATGTGTTTGCCCGAGGCAATTCCTCTAGTCGAACTACTCAGTCCCGATTATCCGTATGGCGATCCAGAATTGGGCTTCCTTCGCCTTATTCCGCTCTCGATTCTCTATCTCCCCGCCTTTGGGTCCGTAGGGAAATGGATTGGACTGGCGTTTCTAAGAAACGACTAGGCAAGGGTTTCTTCGGAGTTCAGGCACTCCAGATGCATTCTGGTGCTGATGACGCGTTAGTCGGAACTGTTTTTACGGGCGTTGCCATCATTTACTTTGTCACCGAAGGAGGAGATTAGAGCTGAAGATACTAGTTCTAGGTTCAGGTATGATGGGCCGAGGTGCTGCCTATGACCTTGTGCACAATGATGCTGTCGAGAGAGTGATTGTTGCGGACATCGACACGAAGTGCGCGGAATCTCTGGCGAAGGAGATGGGTGATAAGGCGGAGCCGAGGACTGTTGATGGCACGGACAAGAGCCAACTCAAGAAGGTCTTCTCCGAGGTGGACTCTGTAATCAGCGCCATCAGCTACAAGGTGAACCTTCTCCACACTCAGGTGGCTATTGACACAGGCACACATTTCTGTGATCTGGGAGGCAACTACAAGATTGTGGAGTCACAGCTTGAGCTGAATGCTCAGGCAAAGGATGCAGGCGTAACAGTCGTGCCTGATTCAGGACTTGCACCCGGAATGGTGAATGTCATAGCCCGTCAGGGCATTGACTATCTTGACAGGGTGGAGAGTGTTAAGATTAGAGTCGGCGGACTTCAGCAAGAGCCTCGACCCCCACTCAATTATGCCCTCATCTTCTCTGTTGAGGGTCTCATCAATGAGTACGTAGAACCTTGCATGGTGCTGCGAGACGGGAAGATCAAGTTCGAGGAGCCTCTCGTAGGATTCGAGGAGATTGTGTTTCCTGCCCCCTTTGGCAAGCTTGAGGCCTTCAACACCAGTGGTGGCACATCCACACTCCCACTCACATATCGAGGTAAGATAAAGGACTTAGACTACAAGACTATCCGTTATCCAGGCCATGGACACAAGATGTGGTGTCTTATGAAACTTGGATTCATGGCCAGTGAGGCTGTGAAGATTGATGGAAAGGACGTCAGTCCTCGTAGAGTCCTCGAGACCTTGCTGGAGAAGAATCTGCCTGAGTCAGGTAAGGACGTTACATTGGTTCGTGTCAATGTGGAAGGATGGAAGGGGACTGAATCACGTAACGTAGAGTACCAGGTCATAGACTACTTCGATGATGAGACCGGCCTGACCTCAATGATGCGGACCACTGCCTTTCCAGCATCAGTCACAGCCATGATGATGGCAGATGGGAGGATAAAGGAACGAGGGGTTCTGCCTCCTGAGCGTTCAGTTCCACCCGGGCCATTCATCGAGGAGCTTCAGGCTCGCGGTATAAGGATAGAGAAACGGATCCTGTAACGACTGCTCCCGCCATCGAACCTCATTGCAGTGGTGCAGACTTATATCGTTGCGACGCTTTGGCCCTCTGGGTTATTCGTATGAAGGTGCTAGTGATCAATGGGAGCCCGAGGAAGGACCGCGGCCACACAGGCGCCGCATTAGGCCATCTCGTGAAGGGTATGGAGAAGGGCGGAGCCGAGGTCAGAACCATCTATACAAGGGACCTCAACATCGGTGACTGCCGAGGGTGCTTCAACTGCTGGACTAACACACCAGGCAAGTGCATTCAGGACGATGACATGGCTGGTGTGATGGGGCTGCTTGCTGATGCCGATCTGTTGATTCTAGGCACTCCTGTCTATGTAGACGGAATGACGGGTTCTATGAAGACGCTTCTTGACCGCTTTATCCCTCTCCTCCATGGCAGGTTCGTGCTGCGGGATGACCACTGCAGACATCCTTTGAGAGAGGGTGTCAAGGCAGGCAAGGTGGCACTGGTATCGGTCAGTGGCTTCACAGAGATTGACAACTTCGACCCGCTTATCACTCACGTCAAGGCACTAAGCAGGAATATGAACCGTGAGTATGTTGGGGCTGTCGTTCGACCTGTTGCCTGGATGATGCCAAACATGGAAGGAAAGGCGGACTTCAGCGACATATCGGAGGCCATTGTGGAGGCGGGATTGCAGCTGGTGAAGGACGGCAGGATGAAGCCTGAGACACTCCAGACCATCTCTCGGGAGATTGTGCCACGTGACATGGTCCTCAGTATCATGGGAGAGTACTACGGAGACAAGTGATTATCTGCCTGCTGTCTCTGGAGAACCGTAACGATTAATGGGAGTCTAGGAACACGTCTGAATCGTGGTTCACGATGGGCAAATACAAGCACCTCTTCTCCAAGATTCTCGACGCTCGCGAGGTCCTAAGAGGGATAAAGCACGTCACGAGACTCGATCACTCGTCTACCTTCAGCAGGCTCTCCGGAGGCGATGTATACCTTAAGCTCGAGTCGCTCCAGAAGACGGGATCTTTCAAGGTGAGGGGAGCAGCTTATGCGATGTCGCAGCTCACTGACAGGGAGAAGGAGGCGGGGGTGATAGCAGCTTCCGCAGGCAATCATGCCCAAGGTGTAGCCTACGCTGCCGCACGGCTAGGTATCAAGTCCACCATAGTCATGCCAGTCTTCTCCCCGGTAGCTAAGATACAAGCCACACAGGGATACGGCGCGCAGGTTGTCCTTCATGGAAGTGCTTTCGATGACGCTCTTCTTCATGCTAGGGAGACTGCAGAGAAGACAGGAGCCACGTTTCTGCATCCGTTCAATGACGAGGATGTCATTGCCGGACAGGGCACAATAGGCCTCGAAATCTTGGACGAGCTTCCAGAAGTCGAAGTGATTGCTGTTCCTGTCGGGGGAGGAGGGCTGGTCTCCGGAATCGCTGTTGCTGTGAAGGAGCAGAAGCCCGATGTCGAAATCTACGGCGTCGAGGCCGCGAGTGCCGCGTCGATGAAGGTTTCACTTGAGAAAGGCCGCATCACGAAGGTGGACCAGCTTGACACCGTGTGTGATGGCATAGCCGTCAAGAAGCCAGGTAGACTTACATACGGAATCGCCAAGAACCTTCTCTCTGATGTGCGGACCGTGGAGGAGCTTGAGGTCACACGGACGCTGTTCATGCTTCTGGAACGTGCGAAGCTTGTTGTTGAGCCCGCAGGTTGTGTGGCTCTAGCTGCGTTTCAGCACGGTAAGATAGACGTTCGTGGAAAGAAGGCCGTGGCCGTGCTCTCTGGCGGAAACATAGACATGTCCTTCATGTCTCGCGTTGTAGAGAAGGAACTCTTCAGGATGGGGAGATCGGTGCGAGTAAAGGGCTCAATCATCGACCGTGTGGGAAGCATGAATCGTGTACTATCGGTGGTTGCAGAGTCTGGTGTGAGTATCATCGAAATCAACCAAGATCGTTTTGACCCTGACATCGCTCCCAATCGCGCTGAGTTGGAGATGATTCTTGAGGTCCCTGATGGGCAGGCACTCAACCGGATGCTGAAGATGCTCAAAGACCGAGGAATGGAATTCAGAGTCTTCGAGGACTAGTCAAGAGTGACCTGGAGTCCAGAGACATGGCAAACATCCTGCTGTTTTACGGATTCGTCCTGACTCTAGAGATTCTAGTAATCCTCCTTGTTGTGTGGATTGCTTGGTCTGCAGCAGTCGGGGCACCTTGGGTGCCCACTCCACGAAAGAATGTCCGAAGGATGCTTGAGCTTGCAGAAGTCAGGAGCGATGATGTCGTTTTCGACTTGGGCTCTGGCGACGGAAGGATTATCATAATGGCAGCTGAGGAGTTCGGCGCCAAGTGTGTTGGTTTGGAGGTCGACCCCTTCCGTGCACTGTGGTCGTGGGTGAAGATTAGGCGGCGGCACCTACAACACTCGGTTCGAGTAATCCGTGAGAACTTCTTCCGTGCGGATGTCGGAAGCGCCACAGTGGTGACTATCTATCAGGGTCACGAAGTGAACAAGAAGATCCGTGATAAGCTGTCACGCGATCTGAGACCTGGGACTCGCGTGGTTTCCTACCGCTTTCTCCTTCAGGGATGGACACCGGTGAAGACAGACGAGGAGTCCTCCCTCTTCTTGTACGAGGTATAGGCATGCGCCAATGAGTTCGGTTGACTTGAGCCTCACATGATTGGCATGCTTGATACTACAACAATTGCGAGCATGAAGGCTCCGATGAAAACTGCCGCCCAAGTGTTCTTGAACTGCGATGCCGAGAGCAGGGTTATCGCGGTCGTCAGGATTGAGACTATCAGGACAAGAAGCAGAAGCAATCCGAGGAGAACCATTTTTCCTGCAATGAACCCAAGGGCCGTTGTCCCGAAGACCACAACTACCGCAAGGAGACCTGTAACCGCCATCTTGCTGGCGAAGGCAAGAATCATGTTCTTTGTGCCACTGCGTCCGCCGCTCCATTCTCTGCTGCTCATCAGGAGCCCTCTAAGCATTGCAGCATCGACGACCAAGTAGGGAACTGAAATCAGGGCCACAATGACCGTGTTAATGCCCCTCTCCCAGACTGGCCACTTCACGAGTGCCAAGGCAATCCAAGGCTGCATCAGCTCGGGAAGCCCACAGATTGCAGTCCAGATAAGCAGCCAAGCGATGCACACTGCTGCAACAAAGAACCCTTTGAGCATGTCAAGAGACATCTCCTTGAGGGATCCTCTTACACCCACTGAAGCGAATGCTTTCTTCAAGCCGTCCTTGCCAAGCATTGCGTACATGACAGTGGTCATGGCAAGTGCAGTCAGGATGTAGAACAAATCGAGCCCAGTGGTGAACATCGAGTTCGGCCAGTAGAGACCGATGTTCTCAAGATGAAATCCTATTGCAGATGTCGCTGTATAGATGGTGACAGCTACCGCTCCTAGGATAGAGCCGTAGATGAAGGTCCTCTTCAACCCGAAGGGTTTGGTTTCAACAGGATGCTCTTCAGGTTTGAGGCGCTTGGGTACGAAGCTGTAGACAATGAAGAGCAGCGGGACTGCTGAAACGAGCATGAAGAGAACGCCGCCCGCCATTCCTATGGTTTTGTTGAAGAATATCTGGCTCATCGGGTCAAGCGAGTGTGCTGTCTGGCCCTCTCCTTGGACTCCCTCAATGAGCCATCCCACTGACTCTCCCACAATTGTCTGGTCTATCGCTTCGAAGACATGGTCAGTAGGGCCGAATGCAAGCCTGTAAGCAGTCTGATTGCTCAGCGACCCGTATGTGACACCTGCTTCTGCTGATGCATTTCCTGTGGCCACTCGAATTGCATTGAGTGCATCATCGGTCGTGATCATCTCATCGAACTGACCAACTGCAATCAGCAGATTTCCTGGAAAATCAACGTACGCCCCTAGGTCCATCTGGCCTACGTCCCCGACCGCTGCATACGCACGAGGCGCTACCGGATAGTCCTTGAGTTCGATAGCCACTCTGAAGCCCAGAGAATGTGAGAGTACACCGTAGGTCTCGTTGTCAACATTCGCCCAGTTTTCCTGGACATGGCGCAGTGCCGCGTAAGAGTCCTGTGCCATTACAGAGAAGTCATCTACGATGAAGGGAAGCGGGTTATCACCGTGTCCTGCAAGGTCTACAGAGACAACTGTGAAGTTCCTTCTTGCCAGCTCGATATTGAACGCGTACATACCTTCCTTGGATCCGGCCAGCCCATGTAGCGTCAGAGCAATCGGCATGGGTTCAATGTGATTCGCTGTTCGTGGCTGATAGACTAGGAAGTCAACAGGTCTTCCTGTAGTGTCCTCAATCCTGTATCTCTCGACTGCTATCTCGCCCAGTCCTCGATCCACAGACCATGACAGGTAGAATGAAGACAGCATCATGATAGTAATGATGAAGAGGGCATAGTAGTACGGTCTGCGATCCAATGAAGCACCATCCAGTTGGAGGCGCCTCTTGGACCTTTGTTATAACCGTGTTGGTCCCGCCAAGGGGAGAATCATTCTAGACTCTCTTCGAGAGCTTCTCAAGCATGTCCTTCACCATGGCGGAAAGATCGTAGTCAGGGTTCCAGCCCCATTCATCACGAGCCGCAGAGTCATCAATGGACCTTGGCCAAGACTCCGCAATCTTCTGTCTGAAGTCGGGCTCATAGGTGATCTCGAACTCAGGGATGTGCTTCTTGATCTCCTCGGCAATCTCTGCCGGCGTGAAGCTCATGGCAGTAACATTGAAGCTCCGGTGAACCAGAGCGTTCGCGTCAGCCTCAATCAGGTCGATTGTGGATTTTATGCAGTCTGGCATGTACATCATGGGGAGCTCTGCATCCTCTGCGAGGAAACACGTGTACTTCTTGTGCTTGAGGGCTTCATAGAAGATCTCAACTGCGTAGTCCGTGGTTCCACCACCGGGGAGGGCCTCTGAGCTAATAATGCCGGGGTATCTGAGCGACCTGAAGTCAGTTCCGAATCTCTTGGTATAGTATTCACCCAGCAGCTCAATGAAGACCTTCGTCACTCCGTACATCGTTGTCGGACGCATGATGACATCATTAGGAGTATTGTCCTTGGGCGTACTTGGGCCGAATGCCGCGATACTGCTGGGGATCATGACCTGGTCAAGGCCAAGCGACCTCACCGCCTCGAGGATGTTGTACGCGCCTTCCACATTCGTCTTGTAGGCAACCTGAGGGTTCTTCTCGCCGACCGCGCTCAGGACGGAAGCATTGTGAATCACGATGTTGATGTCATGGTTCACAAGCAGGGAATGTATCTCGGTGTTGTCGAGGATGTCAAGATGGTAGTATGGTCCTTCTTCGGTGAGAACCTGCGGAGGCTTCTTTCTACCTGTCGCGATAACGTTGTCTCCACCGTACTTCTCGCGAAGCGCTCCAACAAGCTCGGTGCCTATCTGGCCATAGCTTCCTGTCACGAGTATGCGTTTCATGGCAATCACTGACTCAGGTTCTAGTGCTTGAGCCCGAATGAACCCGGTTTTAAGTCTTGACCTCAGCTCCAAGGCTGGCACCGCTTCGTGAGCATTTGGCTTCTGAAGGCGCTCTCGGAAGACAGAATGGCTACTGATTCAGGAAATTGCTTTGGAGTACATGCCTATATTCTGAAAGCTGGTATGGATTCTGGAGTCGTCTCTTTGAAATGCTAGACACGTGGGCGGTGCAAGTGGCTAATGCCAAGTTAGTAATCGGAATCGTGCTTCTGCTATCCCCAATTGCACTGAATGCATCGAGCACGCCTGTCATCTACGCTCAGACTGGTGATGTGGCGCCTGAAGCGCGAGGGGGCCATGACATGGTCTTCGATGCAGTCAACAACGTGTCAGTAATGTTTGGCGGGTTCAGCTATACTGGAGGTCTTCACTCCCTAGATGACACTTGGACCTACTCTGTGGCCCTGAATGAGTGGAGTCAATTGGACACCTTCTCTCATCCATCTCATCGAGCTGCTCACGCAATGGCGTTCTGCTCCTTGAGTCAAAAGATCATCTTGTACGGTGGCAGTGGTCATCAGGTTGACACTTGGGCATTCTCCTGTGCCAGCCAACAGTGGTCACACCTATATCCAGATCAGAACCCAGGTCCGCGCTACTACCACAATCTTGCCTATGATCCCACAGAGAACGTAGTTGTCTTGTTTGGTGGATTCAACGAAGATGGGGTGGAGTGCAATGAGACCTGGATTTTCGACTGCGCGGTGCAGCAGTGGCAGCAGCTCAATCCCGAGACTGCTCCAAGGGCGAGATACGGACACGTGATGGCTTATGATTCTTCAGTGGGCTTGATAGTGTTGACGGGCGGTAATACGGGATCTGAAGGGCATCAAGATGACACTTGGGTCTTCAACGCATCTGCGTCGACATGGACTCAGAGAGAACCCGCAAGCGGTCCTGATCCCCTGAAGTGGCCATCAATCACCTACGATGTCAGGAACGGCAAATGCATCATGTTTGGAGGGCAGATAGATGACCATCTTGTGCATGGAACCTGGGCATATGATGCGCAGGAGGATTCGTGGTCTAGGAGGTTTCCTCTCATCGCACCTCCTTCACGTATTGTGGCTGCAATGGCATATGACTCCGTGCTCAACGTGAGCGTTCTCTTTGGAGGTCTTGGGTCCAATTTCGACACCATTGGAGACACCTGGACCTACGAGTACCAATCGGATACATGGTTCAATCAGACTGCAGTTGACCACACGAGCCACACCAATGGTGCATCAGAAGAACCGTTGCCACTTCTTCTTGTGCTAGGCTTGGCCGCTATTGCAGTTGTCCTTGTGGCCGCTGCTGTTGTGACATCCAAGAGGTAGAGCCATTGCGGTTGGAGTGCTGGTGGAGGAAAGGCATGCGCAGACAGAACTATATGAGGGCGTCAGCAAACGGTCTCGATGAGGAAATTGAAGGATTACCTCTCCATCGTGAAGAAAGTTCGTGTTCAGGGTCCACTTAGTGAGGTCTGGACGTGCTGGACCACCAACGAGGGAGTCAGGACGTTCTTTGCCCCTGACTCCAATGTCGAACTCAAGATTGGCGGACCGTATGAGATCTTCTTCCTTCCTGATGCTCCAGAAGGGCAGAAGGGAAGCGATGGCATGAGGGTGCTAAGCTTCCTGCCTGAAAGGATGCTGTCGTTCGAGTGGAACAATCCCCCCTCCTTGCCGGAGGTCCGGGGAGAGAGGACTTGGGTGGTTGTCTGTTTTGAGCCCAAGGGGGCGAACACTACAGAAGTCACCATCGCGCATCTTGGCTGGGAGGAAGGGGAGCAGTGGCAGAAGGCGTTTGAGTACTTCGTTAGGGCCTGGGACGTCGTTCTTGGAAGACTGAAGAAGCGCTTCGATGAAGGTCCAGTAGAATGGTCTGCACCCTAGAGAATAAGGACCTCCTCTTTTCTAAGTGGGCGCCCAATAGAGAAAAAGCGCCGAGCTAGTCGAGGTCGTCAACTGCTTGTCGTGTATCTCTGCTGCTGCCATCGCAGGTGTTCTCATTGGCACAAGAAGACACATTAGCGGGCACATAGTGTGGTTTTGTAGGTGGTAGGGATTTGAAGATGGAATCCATAATGTGGAGATTGATTCCCCTTCTGGCCTTTCTAGCGATTGCATTGGCCCTGCCCGTAGTCAGATTCGACTATGGCGAGTCTCCGTATTATCCTCCTCCCCCTGGCTGGACTCGTTACTTCACGTATTTTCTGGCAGCAGACTATGATTACTTCTGGCGTATCAGGATTGTCACTAATGCTACGCCCTTCTGGCTTCTGACTGGAATCATCGCTCTGCTGATCCTCTCTCCATCACTTGCCAATTGGCGGATTGACTTGGTCGCGAGTCTCGCGGTTAGCAGTTATACCATTGGAGCCTGGATGGTGTTCCTTCAGTACTTCTTCATTCAGCCACGGACGTTTCTTTCAGTGTACGCTCCGCCAATCATCCCGGTGGTAGGTCTCGTTTTCGTTGTGGCTTCTAGGACTCTCAACTACCTGAATGCGAAACGACAATCACAGCTTGAACTCGCCTAGCATTGAGTGCCTGGTGATGGCGTGAGGACTCTCTCTGTATCTATTTGGCCTGGCTCTCCTTGATAGCTGCCTGTGCGGCCGCTAGCCTTGCCAGTGGGAGTCTGTAGGGAGAGCAGGACACGTAGTCGAGTCCAATCTCGTGGAAGAACTCCACGCTCCTTGGGTCGCCACCGTGCTCGCCGCAGACGCCGAGTTTGATGTCCGGTCTGGTCTTGCGGCCTCGCTCAATGGCAATCTCAATGAGCTGGCCAACACCTCTCTTGTCAATGCTCACGAAGGGATCGTTCCTGAGGATGTGCCTGTCAAGATACTCCGGGAGGAAGCTGTCAATATCATCCCTGCTGAAGCCGAAGCCCATCTGGGACAGATCATTTGTGCCAAAGCTGAAGAACTGAGCGCTCTGAGCCATGTCACCAGCGCGCATGCAGGCTCGGGGAATCTCTATCATCGTGCCGTACAAGTACGGAATGTCAAATCCCATCTCCTGCTTCACCTCTTGATAGACCCTCTCAACAATAAGCTCCAGTGTCTTGAGTTCCGCTGAGCCAATGGTGACGGGAATCATGATCTCAAGGTGGACCTTCTTGCCCTCCTTTATGAGTTCGCCGCCAGCTTCCAGTATCGCCCTCACCTGCATCTCGTAGATCTCAGGATAGGTGATTCCCAGCCGGACTCCGCGATGGCCCATCATTGGGTTGTTTTCGTGTAGCTGTTCTCCTCGCTTCCTGACTTCTTCAAGGTCGACGCCCAGCGCGTGAGCAAGACGTTCCTGGCCTATGCGGCTCTGAGGAACGAACTCATGAAGGGGCGGGTCCAAGAGGCGGATTGTGACAGGCAAGCCATTCATGACCTGCAATGTGGCCTTGATGTCTTCCTTCACATAGGGTGCCAGTTCCTTCAGAGCTCGGGCTCTCTCAGCGCGTGTCTTACTCATGATCATCTTCCTAAGAAGGAACAGAGGTTCATCCGAACCCTCTCCGTAGAACATGTGTTCAGTCCTGAAGAGACCGATACCTTCTGCACCAAACTCGAGGGCGACCATAGCATCGTCTGGCGTGTCTGCATTGGCCCTGACCCCGAGTCGTCTGTACTTGTCAATGAGTCCCATGAACTCCTTCAGTCTGGGATTCTCGGTGGCCTCAATCATGTTGAGTTCACCCTCGTAGACCAGACCCTGAGTCCCGTTGAGTGTGAAGACGTCTCCTTCGTTGTAGGTCTTCCCCTGAATGGTGACCTTCTTGCTGAATGTGTCAATGTCGAGACCTGAGGCCCCTACGATGCAGCACTTGCCCCATCCTCTCGTAACCAGTGCCGCGTGTGAGGTCATGCCACCTCGTGCAGTAAGAACAGCATTGGCCGCTCGCATGCCCTCAATGTCTTCGGGACTTGTTTCCTCACGGATGAGAACGATGTTCTCACCTCTCTTTGACCATGTGACCGCGTCCTCCGAAGTGAAGACAATCCGCCCAATCGCGCCTCCAGGTCCTGCAGGGAGCCCTCGGGCAATCGGAGTTGCCTCCTTCTCTGCCTCGGGGTCGATGATTGGGTACAGGAGTTGCCCAAGCTGCTCTGGAGCCACTCTCAGAATCGCAGTCGGCTCATCGATCCATTTGTCGTGGAGCAGGTCCATTGCGATGTTCAGAGCCGCAGTAGCCGTACGCTTTCCTACTCGATGCTGGACAAGGAAGAGCTTGCCTTGCTCGATGGTGAACTCTAGATCGAGCATATCATTCGAGTCCTTCTCAAGGATATCACGAATGTCGACTAGCTGATTGTAGAGAACAGGCATCTTCTCCTCGAGCGTGGGAAGGTCCTTGTTCTGGTCATTCTTGCTGTCCTCATTCATTGGATTGGGAGTCCTTATGCCTGCTACGACATCCTCTCCCTGGGCGTTGAAGAGGCATTCGCCGTAGAACTTGTTCTCTCCTGATGCTGGGTTCCTCGTGAATGCCACACCTGTCGCTGAATTGTCGCCCATATTACCGAAAACCATAGCCTGTACGGTGCAGGCAGTGCCCCATTCATCGGGAATGCCTTCGATTCTCCGGTACGCAACGGCACGTGCTCCACCCCAGCTCTTGAAGACCGCCCCTATGGCTGCCCACAGCTGCTCATACGGATCGTCAGGGAACTCCCGTCCAAGGGTTTTCTTGATTTGCTCCTTGTACTTCTTGCAGAGATCTTTGAGGTCCTCAACCTTGAGACAGGTATCGGTCGCGCAGCCCACCTCTTCCTTCTTCCTCTCAAGGATTCTCTCGAGCTGTGCACGTATGCCGTGGCCCTCCTCAACCTGCAGGCCCTCTCCCTTCTCCATGACTACATCGCTGAACATGGTTATGAGGCGCCTGTAGGAGTCGTACACGAAGCGTTCATTCTGGGTCACCTCAGTCAGACCGGGAATGGTCTTGGTGGTGAGGCCCACATTCAACACAGTTTCCATCATACCTGGCATGCTTTTTCTTGCGCCTGAACGTGTTGAGACAAGGAGTGGGTTCTTCGGGTCGCCGAATCCCTTCCCCATGGCTTTCTCAACGAAAGCCAAAGCTTCCTTTGCTTCCTTCTTGATTTCTTCACTCAATCCGCCGGACTGCAGATACAGATTGCACACATCTGTCGAGATTGTGAAGCCTGGAGGAACAGGGAGTCCGAGTAAGGTAGCTCCGGCCAAGGAGGCGCCCTTACCTCCCAGCTTGTTCTTCATTGTAGCGTTTCCTTCGGCCTTCCTGTCGCCGAATACGTATACGTGTTTATCATCACTCTTAGGCATCTAGTCAAACCACCAGCCAGGGTTGTGG
>JAEOUG010000139.1 GCA_016839445.1 Candidatus Thorarchaeota archaeon | reverse complement strand
GTTGGCGAAGAAATAGTGACGATGCCTGAATTGAGGGAACTCCTGGAAACGAAGAAGAATCCGATAGCCTATGATGGATTCGAACCCTCTGGACTAGCTCATCTACCGTTCGGGGTGTATAGACCTCTGCTGCTCAAAGACCTAATCAGCGCAGGAATCAGTTTCAAGATTTGGCTGGCTGACTGGTTTGCTTGGATTAACAACAAGATGGACGGGGATCTAGAGAAGATTAGGCATGTTGGTGAGTACTTCATCGAGGTCTGGAAGGCAGCAGGTGTTCCTACGGACAAGGTTGAGTTTCTCTGGGCGTCAGAAGCAATGGACTCCGTAGAGTACTGGTCACGGGTTGTGAAGATCGCTAAGAACACTACAGTGGCAAGGGCAACACGAGCGCTAACGATCATGGGACGAAGAGAAGGTGAGATGAAAGAGGTGGCGCAGTACTTCTACCCCATGATGCAGGTTGCAGACATCTTCCATCTTGAGGCCGATATAACGCAACTTGGTCTCGACCAGCGTAGAGCCAATATTCTCGCGCGTGAAATTGGTCCCAAACTTGGCTGGTGGAAACCTGTCGTCATTAGCCATCACATGCTCATGAACTTGGAGGGTGCTGCCGAACCTGAGGGTTACGATGAGGAGGCAGGATTCGATGTCCAAATCTCCTCAAAGATGAGTAAGAGCAAGCCTGAGTCAAGCATCTTTGTGCATGACAGTACTGACCAGATTAGACAGAAGATCATGGCTGCCTTCTGCCCTCCCAAAATAGCCGAAGGAAATCCCTTGCTCGACTATGCGAAGGAGATCGTGTTTCGTGGATTCGATAGTGTCACGGTTGAGCGAAAACCCAAGTTTGGCGGGGACGTTGACTTCGGTAGCTATGGCGGGCTTGAGAAGGCGTACGTTGCAGGAGAACTCCATCCACTCGACTTGAAGAACATGCTCGTCATGTATCTGGACAAGATGGTCGAGCCCGTTCGAAGCCACTTCGAGAAGAAGAAGAGCGCCAGAGACCTACTCGAATTGGTAATGGGCTATCAGATCACTCGCTAGATTCTCTTCTTTTCCGGTTGCTCCTGTTGAGTATACCAAGAGCAATGAACCCAACGACCACGCTGAACCAGAGTGTCACAACTCGAATCAGAATCGTGGCAGCGCTCGCCTGTGCAATTGGCATTCCAAGCAGGAATGTTATGAGCGCCACTGATGTGGCCTCATATGTTCCCACGCCACCGGGCAGGAATGACACTGCGCCGATTATCGAAGCAGCTGCGTGGACGAATGTAGCTTGCAGAAGCAGAATGAGAGATGCGGGGGTAAGTGATGGCAGTCCAGCTCCTGAGAGAAGGCTAAGTAGAAGCCACAGCTCAAGGCACTCCATGAACCACCCTGGAATGCTAATGGCGGTGCTCAACACGAGCGGCTTTGGACCTAGGGTCTTGGTCATTGTGTCCTCGATATCGTCAACATGGTCTTGGAACCGCTTCAAGGGTCCAAATGAAGTGAATCTCTTGAGAATCTTCTGATAGAAGGTCTTCTGGCTCAACACTATCGCAGCGAGAAGTACTCCTCCTCCTAACATCAGAACGGTTAGCAGCTGGTCACCCGTGTTTACACCGATTCCAAAACCTATCATTGCCAGGAGAACTAGTGCTAGTAGGTCCGTGACCCTCTCAGACACTACAACTGGAACCGTCTTGGCGATGGGTGTACCGTCAATATCGCGGATGAAGTATCCTTTGATTGCCTCCCCGATCTTCCCGGGAGTTGTAGTCAGCGTGAAGCCTGCCAAGAAGATCGAGAAGCTGTCTGAATGCTTCAGGTTGACATCTATCCGATGAAGGAAATACTGCCATTTCAGGTAGCGAAGGACGTAGTTGAGGAGTGACAGCCCCATCATTGCGGGAAGAACCCAGTACCATTGGATTGACGCTAGAGCAGCGCCCACCTCGTCGATGCGGCCGACAAGCCCGACCAGTGCGAAGACAACGACACTGAATATTACGAGAGCGAGAAGTCTTCGCGTGCTGATTAGTGACTTCTCGGAGTCATTCGTCTTAATCTCACCAGGCGTCATAGGCTAACTTCCTCATTCTCTGCCATAACATAGTAGGAAAGTGCATGAAGAACAGGGATGGCCACCCTGTTATCTGTGTCCGGCCGCGTCTGAGCTCATTGTATATGTCCTCTGCAGACTCGACATCTTGAAGCCAGGTCCTAGCGCTTCCCATTTCAAGCCAGCTATGGCCATCGCTACCTGCAGTCATGGGTTTTCGAAGTCGCCTCGCCAAATCCTGAGCTCTCTTGTTGAAGAGGGGTATGATGCATCGGGAGTTGATGCCTTCGATGAGATCAACGTGTTTCTCTATCAGCTCGTCTGGCAGTCCACGTCTTATCGCAGTGTACTTCCTGAGCGGGTCCCGCGGATGTGGGAGAATCGTGAGGCCATTCTGACTGTGCACATCTTCAGCTATCTCTGCGAATGACCTGTTCTCCACGTGTTCTGAAACAAAGAGTCCAATCAACTCTCCATAATCTGTTGACTTGTACTCGCATGCAGGAAGGATAAACCTCCCTTCTCTCTCAATGATCTTCAACGTAGCTGCTCTGTAGTGTTCCGTGGGGGCCAGTCCCCTCAACCCGTGCCTCTTCATGATTTTGAACAGGTCCTTCGGGTTCGTCAGGCCGTCTTTGCTGTGGATGGTGTGCATGTGGAGGTCAAAGGCAGCCAACCGCGAATCCATTTTCGTCACCCTAGGGGAACAGAGAACCAAACGCCTGGAAGAGGAAGTCCCAGAAAGCTACGTAATAGGCCAGCAGGAAGTCCCAGAAGAACAGAGTCCATGCAAGCATGATAAAGAAGAGAAACACTCCAACAAGGATGCCTTTGTCCTTGATAGCAAGGTGAGGCTTCCTCCCAACTGGGCTGCCGCTGTGAATCAGGTATACGTACCTCAACACAACACCGGCAAGGAATGGCACTGTCAGCATGACTGGCTGGTGCTGCATCGCTTCGCCGCCGAAGTTGTTGAAGCAGTAGAGAGTATAGAAGAAGATGAACCACGTTGCTGACATGCTGATTCCGTGGTCGAGCATTGTTTCTGTGTACTGAGTGAATACCTCCTTGTGCTCGGCTGCATCTTCTCCAAGGTACTGCAGTTCGTTCTTCCGCTTTCCGAACCCAAGAATCAGTGCGAAGAAGAACACTCCAATGACAATCCAAGATGTGAATGGTGCACCGATGAGGTATGCTCCCGAGATGGCTCTGATAATGAATCCAATAGCAATCGTCGACACGTCTACAATGGCCCACTTCCGCAGATAGTGATTGTAGAGAAGGGAGTTGATCACATAGAGCACTACCAGAATGAAGAACTCACCGTTGTTTACAACTGGTCCCGGGTTTGGAATCCTTGTGAGAGAGAGTGCAAGGATGAGGCCCCCAACCATCAGAAACGCTGCAAGAAGCAAAGACCTGGATCTGGACACCCTGCCCGAAGGCAGTGGTCTATGCTTCTTCTCCGGATGAGCGGCATCTGCTTCAAGATCTTGAATGTCATTCCAGATGTATGTCGCGCTTGAAACGGCACAGAAGGCTATGAAGCCAAGGATCAGAGGGGGATAGTTGGCGAAGTTGAGTGCGGCGGGGGTCGTTGTCCAAGGCCACTCTGTCGGTGTTTCATAGAACACGACAGCGAGAAACACCAGGAGGTTCTTGTACCACTGTGCTGGTCTCAGGAGCCTGAAATAGTCGTTTACGCCCAATCCGAGTCTCTCCGTTCAGCTTGAGTATGACTGCCACAAGGCTCCCCATTCGGTCTCTTCAAGGAACCAGCGGACGTACTTCTTGCCGAAAAGCGGCAGCCAGATTCCATCATGGTAGAGCCCAGATAGCTGCGTTGGTAGCCACATTAGTGGAGACCGGAACAATAATGTTTCCATTCCAGGAAATCGCAGGAAGCCACGGTTCCAAGTAATCACGGGGCTCTTTCCTGGGGACAGGTGGAAGTTCGGAAGGTCGCTCCAAGACTCGAAGTCGCCGGCAATCTCAATGTCATCAGGATTGGCGACTCCCAGACCGAGTTCACTTGCTATGCGAAGCTTGTGAACACTGCTCTGATCAATACCCATCAGGCGCGTCTGGACTGCGTCTGCAGCCACCATGTCATTGGACGCGATGAGGATATTCCCAATCTTGGGCACCATGGTCCGTGGTCCTGCCCCGTCTCCCATCACAGTCCCGTCCGTCAAGACGAACTCGGAGTGTGAGATGGTTTTCTGCAGTAGCAGCAGATCCACCAGGACCTTGTGAATCTTGAGGTGTGCCAGGTGCCGGTTCTTGGTGAGGTAAAGACCGAAGGAATCCTTCAGTGCTCCAGTCATCATCGTGTGGCCGTGCGTCTTTACGGTCGGCAAATGAATGATGTTGGTGCCGAAGATCTCCTTTGGTGCTATGACCTCTCCGAATATCCTCTCCAGAACAAGGGTCTCTTTTGGGAGTTCCACATCCACATAGGTCGCATTGATTAGAGGCAGGAATCTAATCCCATGCTTCCGCATGACAGGGTACCAGTTGTTGTTCTTGACGCCTGCGTAGATGTTTGTGACAACTGTCTCGTTCTCAACGGCTTGGATTGAATGTCTGTCAAAACCGTCGGCAATGAGCTTCCGAAGGAGACCGTCTAGAATGTACGGATTTGTGGAGCAAGCAGGATAGAGCTTCGACCAAGATAGATTGAGCTTTACGGTTGTTTCAACGTCCTTGGAGATGCATCTGTCGTAGTCAGCTAGGTCCATGACCCTGGCTACGTCATCGAATATCGTCTTTGGTGTGGTCTTCACAACTGCTACTTTTGCCAACCAGATCAACACCCTTGGATTGCTTTCAGAAGCGAACCGTAGCTCGATTTTTGAGCCTAGCCCGGGGTTTATGAACTTGGTGTAAGTGGAACTTGCGAACTATGCGAGATTGATGGGCTCGATGTCGAGATTCGGACCAACTCTGAGCACCTTTGGCGCAACTTGGCCTCCAGATGAGGCCGAGAATATACTCTGGAGCTGGCCCGAGAAGAATGGCTTCACACCCGCGGGAAAGACCTCATGTGCTCGTACCATGAGTTCAAACCCAACTCCCTCCTTGAACTCCCTGAAGGCCTTCTCCCCAAAGATGCGTGAGGAACCTCCTCTCTGATTTGGCCTGAACCTGAAGTCGCCTTCCCGTGGGTCGTTCCATGCAATCTGATAGAGCACCGAGCTGTCCAGCTCTTCTCCGTATCTGCTGCAGGCATCGATCTCAGCCACTGAAAGAGCTCCTTCTGGAACACCGCCATGGCACGCGAAGACTCCGTGTTTGGTTCGCAGAGCCATGGGTAGTACAGAGAAAGCTGATGTGTAGTGCCTGAACGTAGAGTGGCCGTAGGACTTGACAACCTGACTGTAGAGCCCATATCGTGTGGCCACACTGGCAGTTTCATGATTTCCTCGAAGCATCAGTACTCGTTCTGGATATCCGACAGCCATGGCTGCCACAAGGTTGAAGGTTTCTACTTGGAGAGGTCCTCTCTCACCGTAGTCGCCAAGAAAGACGAACAGATGGCCATTATAGTCATCTAGCAGTCGTTGGACACTCAGGAGGCATTCGTACTCACCATGAAGGTCGCCTACAAAGACGAGGCGATCTGCATCGACCTCAACCACATTCTTCTCACTTCGGTATCTGTCTTGGAGAACTCCACTAAGCTCCCAAACATCCTCATCTTTCAAGACAGTGCGGCCGCGCAGGGTCTCGGATACGAGCTGATTCAACTGAATCTACTCCCATCCGAGGAGTTCAGAAATGACCTTCAACGCCTCCTCAGCTGATGATGCAGCGTGAACGCGGTCCTGCCGCCTCTCATCTATTCTTGAATCTGCAAGCTTGTCAGACCATCCTCCTGCTCCAGTCAATGCGACAATCGGCCTATCTGAGAACCACGCGATTGCTAGCTCGCTCAATGTGCCAGCTGCTCCTCCTATGGCAATTACTGCGTCGGAGCTCTTGGCTACCAGGAAGTTACGCGCGTATCCCAAGCCCGTAGGTAGTGCTATGTCCACGTGTGCGTTGGCGTCCTCTTTGGAATTGGAGGGAAGAATTCCGATAGTCAGTCCTCCGTTCTTCTTGGCTCCTTTGCACGCGGCTTCCATCACTCCGCCGAGACCTCCACAGATGAGGGCGGCCCCATGTTTAGCAACCTCTTCACCAACAGCGTAAGCCAGTGCAAGGGCTTCTGGTTCTGAATCTGCTCCACCGACTATCGAGACTGTCCTAATTGTATACGCCTCCGGTATTCCGATTCATTCATGCTGAAGATACTCTCTCAAGTCTTCTTTTCAGCATATTGTAAAGTGGCTCGGGAAGTCTGCCTTCCTTGACTCTACGGTCTGCGACCTCCAGTAGGCTCTCCTTGTTGTAAGGTGCGTCTGAGCGGATGAGTGTCTCGAGGATCTCTGCAGGGGCATCGTCTCTTGCAGCGAAGTCTCTACATATCGAAGAGCGTAGAAGCTGATTCTCTACATGTTGTGGCAAGTCTCTCTCTGCGAGTGCGACAATCTTCGCCATTGTCAGCATCGCCTTTGTTCTATGGCTGTCCGAAGACCAGCCAGAGTCCTGGCCGATAATGCAGATATTGATTCTTCGAGAGCAGTTCTTCCTGCAGTACTCGCAGATGGTCGGTCTCATGAGAACACGTCCTGATAGCATCGAGACTTGGAGTCTGCCCTCCTCGACTTCGATCTCACATGTATTCCCTGAGGTTCGGAGCCCTAGGCCATGGGCTACGTTTCGAATCTCTTCCACTTCCTCGGGGGAGTTGTGTTCCTCTGTCCCAATCCTTAGCTCTGGTTCGTAGATGGGGCATGCAGCCTCGGGTATCTCCACTACCATCGGGAGTCCGTCATTGCCTGTCATCGCAGCAGCCATGATGTCGACCACTTCATGAACCAGCTTCGCGGAGCTTCTCTCAAGTGGCTTTCCGACGGCTTGCCTGAGCTCTGTCATGATTGCAGCCCTGTCCTGGACAGCTCCGACGATTACAGCCAGCGTTGAGTGCACAGACTCCACTGGTATGTTCTCAAAGAAGGATTCGATACGACCTTCATCTCCAGCCTCAAGAATGAGGATGATTCCTTTGTGGCCCTTGACGAAGCTCTTGATGAGACCGTCGTATTGAGGATCATTGGGGAGGGCCCAGAACTGCAGTGCAACGTTTTCGCCGCTTGAGAGGTGCGTCTGCGCCACTCCGAGGCTTACGCCTATGCTACTATGCAGCTGACAAGATATCCTCTCACCAGCAGCTGCTCTAAGAAACCCATTCCTTCTTCCTGGGTTTCCTCCAAGAATCAGGATCTTGAAAATCATCCTGTTCTTTGGTGTCTCACTCGTAGTCATTCTTGGACATACTATGACTAGAGCCAATAATAGCTATTGGGTCTATGTAGAAACAGGTAGGAACCTTCTTGACCAATCGTTAGGCTTGATTGTACACCATGAGAGTGTTTAGAGCTTCAGACGCTGAACGGCATGGGCGTGCTGGATACGAGGCAACCTATATTGCAGACCTCGTTCTGAAGAAGTCTGCGAAATCCCTGGGACTCATTGTTGTAGACATTCCGAAAGGGATGAAGACCTCTCCACATCTTCACCGAGACCTAGAGGAGTTCTTTGTGGCTCTGACTCCACTCACTGTAGAAATCGGTGGAGAGTCCCGAGTCCTTGATGCGGGGGACGTTGCGGTTGCGGAACCAGGAGAGGCACACAGCTTTCGTGCACCAGCTGACATTGATGCGAGACTACTGGCAATCAAAGCTCCCAATCTGAAAGACGACAAGATCTCTCTTGACTAGCGAGATGAAGGGAATCGAGTCTTTAGAGCTCATCCAGGTTGTTGTCGTCTTCCTCTTCCTCATCATCAAATATCAGATGGACTGAAGACCTCTGATAGGGATCTGTGACGCCAAAAGGAATGGCCCGATGTAGAGCTTTGGCTGTTTCTCTCCATTCACGATGTCTTCGTCGGCGGCCGAATAACCCTGCAAGGGTGACAACGAGGAAGGAGACCCCTCCTGCTAGGTATAGCTCGTTTCTGGTCGCAAATGCTCCCGCGGAAGCGGCCAGACCGATTATCAGAATGGCTCCAAGAATCAGGGTGTTCAGGAAGCAGTCGCAGGTCACGCCTAGTCCGGGCGGGCCCACTAGGAAGTCTTCAGGGTCCGATCCAGGGGCACGGTTGAGGTAGTAGTTGAAAAGCGAAACCACTGACACGACTCCTGCCAGTAGTATCCAGACAATCACCTGCTTTTCCTTCCAGACGTTTGGTGCTAGGCCTCAGCCTCGGGCTTAGCAACCTTCATGTATGTAAATCCATACTCGCCCTCATAAGAGATTTCCGACCCGGGACTGGGTTTGACCAGAAGGACAACTGCAAGGTCCTTTGTGGTCTCCTTCGACGCCTGAGAGATGTCAAACTCGCCGCCTGTGAATGCCACCTTGTGTCCCGACTTCAGGTTCCTTAGCTCTGGGTGGTGTGTGACGATAATGCCAACTCTGGCCTGAAGGTTCTCGTTTCTGACAACTAGGGTCTCTTCCCCATCTACCTTCTCAAGTGAGAGCACGTTCATCCAACCCTTCATTTCACTGGGTATCTCGCTGAGTTTGGCAGGTCCGCCAGTGGCCATGTTGTCAGCCCGTGCAACGTTTCCCTGAACCTCGTTAAGGATTGGGGTGATGTTCGAGGTGTTCCACCCCTTCTTGACAAAGGCCTTGAGGGCATGTTCTGCAATCTTCTCAAGTGCAGGATTGAATCTATCGTGGGAGGCTGAAGAGACCTTGTAGAGCATGAGAAACGAGTTTATCGCTCCCTCTTCAAGGTTGTATGCAACACCTATCTTGTAGGCTGTGACCGCCAACTGCCAAGCATTGTCGTGGTCGTCGAACAGGATGCTATACTTGGATATGTCATTGAGCATGGAGATTGTGACAAGTGGGTAGTTCAACTTGGACTGAGTCAGACTAAAGCCACCCATGAACTTCCTCAGGACCTGCATTGTCACATAGAATCCCTCTGTTGTCTCCATCATCTCATCGAGGCCTACTCTGTTCAGCATGCTATCGTAAAGGCTGTAGAAGTAGTCCAGTTCGTCATAGTCCTCGCGGATGAGTGAGAGGAGTATCCGAACGAAGAACACCTGTGCCTTCATCTCATCGTTTTCTACCTCTGCGAACATGAGAAGCCGAAATGCTTCCTCGCTTATCGTGAGGGCATCACTGATACCCTCTTTCGTTCCTCGATAGAGATGACAGATCATCTCAAGGTAGTAGAGGAAGAGCGTCAGCTCAGAGGCATGCTTCACAAGCTTGCCGTGCGTTTCGGAGGACTCCGTGAGCGTTGACACAATGAGCATGCGTTCAATCTCATTCTGAACAGCCTCTATCTCTTGAGCGAGGGTGTCATATCTGCCCTGTTGGAAGTCCTCGAACATGTTTGGAATGTCCGCCTTTATGTCTTCGAGGAAATCCAGAACAAAGAGGGGCTGTCCACGGGACAGCTGTCTGTCTACCTGCTCTGCTGGACGCTTGACTGTCCTTAGTACACGGAGTGCATGATCTTCGATGATGCGGATTCTCGTGACGGGGTCATATGCTTCCTGTCGAGCAATGCTGTACCTCACTTCTTCGGTGTAGATTCGCTCTCTGATGTGTGACAGATTCTTCTTCAGTTCCTCATCGTCGATTGATTCCATCAATTCGAGGATGTACGCAGAACCTACGATTCCCTCGACTTCTACCTGAAGGTCCTGAATGGTGTTCAGGAGCTTCATATCGCTGGTCACTATCTTGGAGTCCTTCGTTCGCATAGCTCCAAGCACGAGGGACATGTCGTTCAATTGTGGTAGCGAGCTCTCAGGTCGGTTGATGCTTTCCATGAAGCTCTTGATGTCCTTCGTGAGGGTCTCGTCAATCTGGATGATCTTCTCTACCTCTCTTCTTAGGTACCACCTCAGCTCCTGGAAGACCTGTCTTGTGATCCATAGCTCGACATCAATTCTGTCTGCCGCCTGCTTCACTGTGCCGACATCTTTTGGCCTGTCTGAGAATCCCGAGATGAAGAAGTTGGCGTCGAGGTATACACGCATCGCATTATCTCCTGTAACAGCTCCGCTAGCTGAATCGTATTTGAGAGGAGAGCCAAGTCTAGTGCAGATCGTCAGTTCGTCACATAGTCGGTAGGGTCTCTCTTGTTCTACGAAGCTGATGAGTCGATGCATGATTCCTCTCGGAAAAAGGTTACGCTTTGACGACGAAACGCAAACCCGCGCTGAATGACGCTCAAACACACAGAGGCAAGCAAGTCTTATAACGAACTGATAGGATGTATTATAGACTAACATCACCTTGGCACGCGTGGTCTCTTCAACCACAAGGGTTAACTTGGAAGTCCTTCCTACATATACTGTAGACTAGGGCGCGGCATATTCATTGTGGGTCGTGTACACACTTTGGCGTGCGGTGTGTATCTTGCGGGATTCTGCAAAATCGGTTTCCCGGAATGCGACGCTCAAAACATTAGGTGGTGGCGCGGCAATGCGATCGCGTTGCCCACAGGACGCTGCGCCCACCCTTTCATCCTTGCTCTTTTCCCGCCAAGTCACGACACCGTAGCTCACTGCTCATACTTAGATACTAACTGGGAAACCAGGCTCTTGATGTCTCCAGGGAGTTCCGTCTTGCTGTTGAGGATATTGTGGATACGTTCCACCTCCCCTCTGAGGTCATACTCGTCCAGTATCTTAGTAATTGACTTGACAATCGCTCTGACATCCCCAACTTCGGGCTCATCCCACTCATACAGCTTGTAGCTGAACACAATACTCAGTGTCCGGATAAGGGGCCTCACGGTTTCTTTGGAATGCCTCTTGGTCATGGATTCAGTAATCCACTTTAGAACCACTGCTTCGACATACTTGGACACGAAGTGGTCGTAGCCACCCGCTATCTTCGCCCACCAGTGGACTGGCTCCTTCATTCGGTCTAGCGTGGAGTTGAGAAGTGAGACAAGTACGCGAGGAACCAGAGGGTCTTGTACGTCAGCCAGAGCTGCCAGCATAGCCTCAAGTTTGACGGACTTCTTCTTGGGTAGAGTATAGGGTGGTGACCGCCCTTCGTCACGCATTCTGAGACTCCGGAACACCAATACCTCTCCAGCTTCTGTAGTGTCGACGACGAAGTCCAGACTGGCTATTGGAGGGATGGTGAGCCAGTTCTTCCCTTTGGCCTCGGTTCTTCTGAGGGCTTCGTATCTGATCTCGCAGTCCTCGTAGGCGGGAATCTCGCCGCTTCTCTTCTCTCGGGTAGTTGGAGCGGTCAAGGACTGGGGGTATTCATCGCTGATTCTCTTGCGAATCTGAGTGTATGTCATCTCGGCGCTGAGCTCCGGTAGAAGAGCTACGAGATCAGAGTAGAGTCCTTCCCATGGTGAGAGCTCTAGCTCGGAGATGAATCCACGAAACACTGCAGCCATCACACCCTCAGGAACTCGCTTTGTGAAGGCAGCAAGGAGGTATCTCAGCTGGTCCCATGGGACCTCTTCTAATTTGACAGAGTAGTCCTCTGTAGTGAAGAGAGGCTTCTTCTGCACAGATGAGGCCATGTAATGTAAGGGCTTGAGAATCTTCAATGCTTTCTTTCTTAGGTCACTTGGTATCCTAACAGTGGGGCTTGTACCGGTCAGAAGAAGCGGAGAAACGTCGAGTTCTTCGATAGCTGTTCCTAGCATTGAAGTCCAGGTCAGATTTCTTACATGGCTAAGGGGGTAGGCGGAAAGCTGATCCAGCTCATTATTTGAGTTGATCCTTATCGAAGCTATCTTTCTCATTTTCGCCAATGGGCTCAAATCCAGTGATTTGAGTCTGTTCCTGCTTAGATTCAAGTTCCGCAGCAACGGACACGAACTCAACGGAGCCAAGTTGATGTGGGTCAAGAGGTTCTCTTCTAGTTCAATCTTCACAAGGTTCTCCCACGTTGATACAGGACCGAGGTCGAGATCAGCAAGTCGGTTGGACAGCAATGACAGATCTTTGATCTTGTTGGGCTGGTCCATTACTGGGAGCACAAGTGATTCTAGCTTGTTGTGCTCAAGACTAAGAGCATAGAGATCTACGCACGGACTGAGACAAGAGAGATCGATTTCCTCTAGCAGAGTGTGGTCAATGCTGAAAGTCTTCAGTCCTGCCCACTGACTCTTGGAGGGGAGGATGATCTTCTTGACTGTGGCATCACTAATCTCAATTGACCTCATCTTGGTGTTCTTCGACATCCACGACAGGTCCAGGATATCTCCTATCACAATCTTCTCTTCAGGGCCACGTGGACTCCTGATGGTGAATTCTCTAAGGTTTCTACATTCACTGAGAGGAGAGAGGTCAAGATTTCCTAGCATCGGCGTGGTGATTCTAAGGGAGATAAGATTCTCGGCCTCGGACAATCCAGTCAGGTCTATGATCGCTCTCTCTCCAGCAGGGACATCGACACTTCCACTGGTTGGGTCGCGGTCGGGTTCAGTGATGTCTGCCTCTCGTATGTGCACATCTGTGGAACCTCTAGGAATTCTAATGGGTTTGAGCCTCTCGCCTTTCTCCGTCATCATAGGAATCTCGATCATTTCGGGCTCCAGATCGGACGCAGGCATCTGTCACAACTCCCCTGAGAGTTACTAGTGTTGCCAAGAAAAGGTTGCTGGAGGTGCCGGTAGTGTATCGCGCTTCCCACAATCCGGTGTGCCCAGTGTTTCGTTTTCATCAGCAGAACGTTCAGCCAGGTTACTCCACCGCGAGCAGCTGACCGACTATCTTATGTGAAACGTCTGCCACGGTAAACCTGTGCGTGCATTGGGGTTGGGTGGATGTACGAGCATTACGAACCCGCCGATCGTGTCTTTGTCAATAGGGAAGCCTACCTTGAATGGATGAGAGATGCCCTTGAGAGATGCAGAGACAAGTCTGTCGTGCTACATCTTAGAGGCATAGGTGGTATCGGCAAGAGCTCACTGCTGGCGAAGTGGGGCAAAGAGGTCAGTGAGAGCGTACAGATTGATTTCGAGCAGCACCAGGACTATTGGAGTAGACTAGACGTAGTATCAAGAGCTGCCGTCAGGCTTGGTGTTCGGTTGCGCCGCTTCGACTTCTTGTGGCACATTCGGAAGCGGTTCGTGGAGGGAGTTGAACCAGCTGCAGAATCGGGGCGGGAGTGGGCTAAAGAAGTACTTGCTGCAATCCCCTTTGTCGGGTCAATCGCTGCAATTGGTGGCGCAATTTCTGCTGTCGGTAAGAAGGTAGCGCCGAAGATCAGAGAACGGTATGGTGACATCGGTAGCTGGCTGTCATCCCGTCTTGGTGAGGACTACATGTCTCGCCTACTTGAGGTACTCTGGAAGGAACCTAGGCACGCAGAGTTCCTCTACATGGACGCTCTCCTTGAGGACTTGAACCAACGTAAGTCTGACAAGTCGTTGCTGTTTCTGTTTGACCAGTTCGAGATTGCAGACGCCGAGAAACCGAAGTGGATGTACAAAGGTAAAAGGATAACCGAGGCAGAGCTCTGGTACGCCTTTTTGGCCTCTCTTCAGAATTGTGTCGGAGTCCTGGCGAGCAGATTCGAGGCTCCGAAGCAGATCGCTGATTCGATTGAGAGTGAGGAGCTTCTTGAGCTTGACCGAAACAGCTGCAGAGAGCTGCTCCGACTGCGAAATGTAGAATCTGAAATCCTCTCTAGTAAGATTGTCAACGTGAGTGGCGGGAATCCCTTCGTTATCGATGCCATCTGTGACATAATGGAAGCAGAAGAGCTGTCCGGATCGGAAATAGATGAACTACGAGCAGAAACACTCGAAGAGGTACGTTTGAAGACCTGGAGACGGCTGTTTGGCGAAGCAGAAGGGCTTCACGACTTCATCAACAGGGCCGGGTTGCTGCCCTTCTTCAATCGCCGGTTGCTGGGCATTGTAGCCCCAAAGCTGACATCTGATTACTGGGACCGGATTACTCGACTTAGCTTCGTCAGGGGAAGAGACGATGGAACTTTCGTTCTTCACGACTTGGCCAAGAACCTTGTCTTGACAGAACTTGGGGAAGGAGTACGTGCTCTCGCAAGAGAGATCGTCACACTTCTGGAATCGGCTTACGCCAGCGAGCCTGATCCCTCGCTATTGAGTCACGCGATCTCAGTTGAGTTCTTGGCCGACGAAGATCGCGGAATTGGGCGCTTGTTCGAGGTGTTCAACCTTGTGCAGTTCCGGCGTGACCTGACTCCCCTCGTGACAGGTCCACTGCGCTTGGATTCTCCAAGGGGCAACATCGTCTACGCATACGCTCTTGGCTGGACCTACTTGATTGAAGAAAGAGTCGCAGAATCCGAGCACGTATTGCGAGAGGCCCTGGCTCTTGCCCAGGATCTAGTGGCTGAGAAGGGATCCTCACAGGCGGTGTTTGTTGCTCTTGCATGCAGCGGGCTCGCATTGCTTCTCACCAGGACGGGAAGACACAAGGAAGGTGAGAGATTCTATGATGAGGCAATAGCGTCCTGTGAAGGGATAGACCCCCACTCAAGGGTGCTGCGCTTCGACAAGAGCATCAGGTGGGCAAGTCTCCGTGGACATGGCATGTTGATGTGGAGCCAATACAGACTTCGAGAAGCTGAGAACTCGTGCGAAGCAGCTCTGGTGCGGGCTATCGAGTTGAGTGACATGCTGGATGAGGACTCGACCGCGCCAGAGACACTCAAGCTACAGGCAAGTGAGTACGTGGAGCACTCCAAAGGTAATCTCTCCATAATCCGCCTCATGCTGGGCAAGCCATCGGAGGCAGAATCTCTCGTAAGAGACATTCTGGACTCCTCGTTGTCCGTCGATATGAAGGCGGGTGCAAGAGGAGTGCTGGGAGAAGCGCTGCGCCTCACAGGCCGAGCACAAGAGGCAGAAGTGCAATACAAAGCATGCCTGGACTCGATGCTCAAAGCAAGAGAGGAGAACCCGGATGTTCCTTGGTGTGCCTCTATCGCCTTGAGCAATTACGCTTCGGTCCTTTTCGCCCTTCGGGAGTACGATCGTGCTGAGAAGGTCTACAGGCAGTCCCTAGAGGAAGTCAGACCCTTCAATGAGGCCACTCCAGAGATTTACGGAAAGATCCTTCTCTGGACTCTCTCCGACTACTCCACGATTCTGGCACTACTGGGGAGAGCCGATGAGGCCCTTGACCTATCGTTGGAGGCTTTACAGTTATCCGAAGCGATCAGTCACCGAATTCCAGACTTCCCAAGCTACAAGAAGGCGGCTCTCCTGTGCAACAGAGGCGTCATCCTCAGGCTCGGAGGTCAGCTGGATTCTGCTGAAAGATCCTTCCAAGAGGCCGTTGAAATGACTCAGGAAGAAGCTGAGAAGCATCCAGAAACTCTCATGGTCTCGGATCTGCTTGGATCCCTACACAACAACTTGGGACTGCTCAGAATTCAGACTGAGAATCTCTCTGATGCCGAGAAACATCTGAGAAGGGCTCATGATATCAAGCGAAGACTTGCGGAAACGTGTCCTCAGATGTTCAACAACGAGTATGCGTCCACCGCAAGCAACTTGGGAATCCTGTTGTGCAGGCTCGGCAGGCTGGAAGAATCCGAGCAGCATCTTCAGGCTGCAGTTGCATCAAGAAGACAGCTTGCAGACCAGTCACCAGTCGAGTTTGCATATGGCCTTGTTAACTCTCTGAACAACCTGAGTGGAATGCTGCTCAGGAGCGGAAGAAGTGACGAAGCATGGGAAACGATTCTTGAAGCAGCACGTCTGGCGGAACGGTCTCTAACTGGCGAACTGCTCCCAGAGAAGAAGACGATTGGCGCATTGCTTGTGAATGCCAAGAGGATGGCGTCTGATGTTGAGAAGCGGAAACAGGAGTACGGTGAGATTCGAGAGCATTTCTCTGACATTGGCTTGAGTGAGTTCGACACAGACTTCTGTTGGCTTGAAGAGGACCAGGTGGTAATCAATCCGACTGGACCTTGAAGGACTCTGGCGCGTCGCTGCTCACAAGATGCTCTCTCACCATCGGTTGAGTTCAAGTAGCGAGTTTAGGATGAGGAGGTAGGGAATACCGGCCAGAAAGGATGGAAGGATACAAATCCTGAATCATAGACATAGTATCGGTGCAAGAGATGTTCATTGTACCTGGAATGGAGCTCTTCCCATCACTTCAGCTCATTCTTCTGACTGGGTGGATCCCTCTGGCGGCCTTCTGGCTTCTTGAGCTAGTAATGGTGTTGTCCTTCCCAAGAGACCGAAGGGGGCGGCTCTTTGAGTACGATCACTCTCAGTGGACTCGACGGCACCGTGTGGTCTTCACCATTGGTAAGGGTTGCTCGCTTGTGATGCTCCTGCTACTCATTCTCACACCCCTTGCGATTGGTACAACAGCGTTCTATCTGGGGCTTGTAGTCTATTGCTTCGGCATGTTGGGCTTTGCCGCCGCTTTGATAAGCTTCAGGGCCGCACCCTTGGACCAACCCATAACGAAGGGATTCTACCGCTTCTCTCGCAACCCTCAGGTCTTGTCGATCTTCATCGTCATGTCAGGTATCAGTCTCATTGTGGGTTCGTGGACAGCGTTCATTGTCGGCTTGCTCGCTAGTGGCTTGGGTCGGGTTCGGATTCTTGAAGAAGAGCAATACTGCCTACAGCGCTATGGCGATATCTATCGAGAGTACCTGAAGGCAGTCCCGCGCTACCTGATTCTTGGATCTCACGCCGAGGATTCTACGGACCAACCGCAATAGTCACGTTTCCGATAGATGGTCCTTCGTGCGCTAATGGACGCCCTAATTAGGGAATTTGAGAGCCAACTCTCGATTGTCATGAAGCCGAGAAGAATCATCCTGCTGCTGGGGTTTGTGATCATGACTCTGGGTGGTCTTGCACTGCTGAGTCACAGTCCCGCCACAGATTCCAAGCGGTCCTTCACTGTGAGCCAGGATGAGACAAGGCCAACAATCTGGGCCTGGGGGATTGAAGGCAGTCCGCAGCTTCTCGAACCATTCTCGGTCTGGGCCAACGTGACAGACGATGAAGGTGGGTCGGGAGTCAGGAATGTCACACTCATAGTGACGGGACCAAATGCAACTATTCGTGATGCCATGACCTACAACGGTACGTCCGAACTATACGAGCGAGATGTTGCCGCGTTGCCCAATGATGGGGTCTTCAGAGTCACTCTTCTCGCCTTCGACATGGAGAACAACTCGAGGTCAACGTACGATGTCTTTGTGACCGCCTCTGTGGGCGTTGATCCTCCACCGAATCCGCTGGTGACGCTTCCGGTCGTCGTTGGAGGGAGCCTCGCGGTTGCAGTTCTCGTATTCTTCGTTGCCTATCTATATGACAAGAGGCGCCCTCTCGAGCCTGCCGCTACGGCCTAGAAACCCATCCTGTGGAGTTCTTGTTCTAGGAAGCTCTTCGTCTGATGGAGATTGTGCCACCGTTCGGCGAAGTTGTCTGGATCGATTCTCTGTTCCTTGAACATGGTCATGATGTCGTCCAGTTCTGCGTTGGTTTCCTGCAGCCTGTCCTTGTACATCTGAAGCATGACCTCAATGTTTGACTCCTCGGACTCGCTGGGCTTCTGAATGGACACTATCTGCCCATCCATGATACGATAGATGCGGTCCGTCTGCCGAGCGATCCCAGGGTCGTGTGTGACTATCAGGACTGTCTTGCCCATTTCCTTGTTGATCTCCAAGAGGAACCTCACAATCTTGGCACCCGTATCAGTATCAAGGTCGCCTGTGGGTTCGTCCGCAATGAGAATCGGAGGGTCGTTAGCCAGTGCAGATGCAATCGCTACTCTCTGCTTTTCTCCGCCGCTGAGTTCATCCGGTTTGTGGTGCATCCTCAGTTCCAGACCCACGCGAGTCAGCAGTCCCTCGACGCGCTTCTTTCTCTCCGCTGCTGGAGTCTTTATTGCCAGCATAGGGAGCTCTACGTTTTCGAAAGCTGTCAGCGTGGGAATCAGGTTCAGAGTCTGGAAGATATGGCCTACCATCTTCTGGCGCAAATAGCCAAGCTGTGCTGGAGACGCATTCGTGATTTCCTTGCCCTCAACCCAGGTCCTACCTGCTGTGGCCGTGGTCAGCCCGCCGATGATGTTTAACAGGGTAGTCTTGCCTGATCCGCTTGGTCCTACGATGGCAATCACTTCTCCTTGTTCTACCTTCATCGAGAGCCCTCGTAGGGCTTGCACTTCCACGTTCCCGAGTCTGTACACCTTCACTAGATCGTTTGTTTCAATGTAGCTAACCATTCAAGCACCTCTATTCTCTCAGTACGTCTACCTTCTCCTCCGTGAATCTGGTTGAGAGTAGCAGTGGTATCAATGATGACATGACAATGGCGAACACGATTCCCAGCATACCAAGGACTGCCGGAAGCGATGTTATGATCCGTGGCCGTACCAGAGTCTGCAAGTTCTCGCTTGTATTCGAGATGTCCCCAAAGAGCTGGATGAAGCCTGTCATGGTGCCAAGTATGAGCGCAAAGAGAACCATCACCATGACCTCGCCTACGAGCACTTTGATCGTCTGGCCACGCGTGAAGCCACGCACTCCCAGCAACGTTATTTCATACTCCTTCTCCTTTAGCGTGAGTCCGACAACAAGGCCAGTACCGAGAATGGCCAGCGCAGCCGCGAAGTAGATCCCGAGGACTCTAGCTCTACCGCTGGCCGCCTCATAGCTGGCTTGGTCATACTCCATGATTCGTGAGGTCACTGAGTCTGTACTGGCCGTCTGTGGTAGCTGTGTCACAATCTGCTCTTCGAGCAACGTGCCGTTGAGACCCTCTTGGGTCGATATGAGCACATGAGCATCTGCATAGCTCACAATCCCGGTCTCATTGAGGAAGTCTGCAGGCACGTATGAAGGATAGCTACCTCCGAAAGCAAACTGCCCAAGAATCGACTCGAACGGGCTTGCATACCCTACGAATCCTACCACTTCGAGCTGATATACAGTGCCTGAGCTCGGACCGCGTACGGTCACATAGTTGCCGAGCCGAAGTTCAAGCTGTCGAGACACGGCAATTGAGAGGATGATCTTATGGCCTGTGAAGTTGCTCAGAATATCTGAGAGCGCCTGCCCAGAGAACCACGCCTCTTCGTAGAACGCTACACTTGGCCAATCCTGAGGGTCTATGCCTCTGGTTGGAAGAGTTCCGCGTGTCGTGCTCAGGGATACATGGTATTCAACAGCAGTGTCTTGCACGCCATCAATACCAAGGATCTCCTCCTGTATGAGCGTCATGTTCTCACCGGGATTGAACACCGCATTGGCGTCTGCACCCACGTCGAACAGGTGAGTGCGTTGAATCCTGTCCTGCTCTGAGAATAACCCGCCCACGCTGAAGACGCCGTATGAGACAATCAATGAGAGCACGAACACCAGTGCTGCATTGCGCGATGGATTCCTCTTGATGTTCCTGGTTGCCAGAGTGCCGAAGGCGCCAAAGAACCTTCTGCCCAATCGCATGATCGTTTCCTGGAACTTCTCCGACCCTCGAATGAGAATCTTGGTCAATCCATAGAGAAAGAGGATTGGACCCGCGAAGTTGAGGAATTGGTCTATTGGCGACCAGATTGCTATTGCTATCACAAGTACGAAGCTTGTGTTCAGCGCAGACGCAAGGAGTGTCTGTATGCTTATCCCAAGCATCCATACAATAATCTTGTAGGAGCCGAGGAGCAGAGCGATTCTAGGGAGCAGCTTTCTGTATTCCCTCTGCTCCTCTACCAGGACGTATTGCTTGAGGCTATCCAGGGGGTCTAGTCTGGCAGCTCTATCCGCAGGACCCCTGATTGACCAGTATGCAAGTATTAGACCGAAGATGATGATGACTGCGGCATTCACGACATTGCCTGTCAGGATGCGAAACGTCACACTGAATGAAGCTCCTGAAACGAACTGAGCAACTACGCCTCCGGCGAACAGCCCGAGAACTCCGCCTATAATCCCAATGATTAGTCCCTCGATTATCAGCATCCGCTTGATGGTATCAGGACCGAAACCTTTGGTCTGAAGGAGCCCAATCTCACGCCTTCTAAGGTTGTAGCTCACTTCACTCAGCATCGTCGACGAGTACCAACTCATGAAGACCACAGGAACAGCTAATGCTACAAAGCCGAGAACAAGCACCGTGGACGCAAGACTGAGAAGGCCGAGAGTGGCTCCAACAAGGTTCTGTATGTTGGTGTTGTAGGCTGCAGTTCGGTCCTCTATTTTGGCAATGGCGTTGGCGATGTTTGATGCCGAACCACCGACATCATAGGGGTTTACCAGGAGGTCTCTGTTCAGTTGACAGAGAAAGCCTGTTTCCATCTGAAGTCTGGTGATATTCTCTTGTCCTGAATACCACTCAATGATGGGCTGGATTGTCTGGGTCCAGTCCGTCAACATGATATCATACTGACGCCAGTTGCCGAGTTCTAGCTGAATGAAACCGAAACTGATGTATGTTGGGGGATTGAGCAGTCTCGCAGTCGTGAGAGGAATGTCGACGAATCCTGCAATCGTCAAGTTGATAGTTGTCTGGCCGAAGTAGGGCAGCTCTGTTGTGAAGTAGCTTAGAGGTACCTCGATTGTCTGGCCAACACTCAGCCTGGACGCATTCACAGAGCTGGCAACAACATACGTTTCGTTGGGCCCGAGAGATGTACTGCCGTTTATCCACTGGACCGTATCCCAGACGGTACTAGGTTGCTCTAACCCCACTATATCGAATATGATGCCAGCCGAGGCGTTTGCCACGTATTTCATCTTGCCATAGCGATCGAGTTCGCTGACCTCAGGGAGGTCGTTAATGATTGTACTGACCTCATTCCATTCTGTTGAGGACCAAGTGACATTGTTGGCCTGGATCCTTGCGTCGTAGTCAATGCCCTCAAGAGCATCTTCGAGCACAATGCTGGTCTGCACGTCTGCTGATATGATGAGACTGGACACAAAGGTTGTCGCGACCAGTATGCCGATGGTCAGCGCGAGAAAGAGCTTGTAGCCGCGCGCGACTCTCTTGAAGGCGTATCTGAACATCTTCCCGCTGTCCTCCAGCGCCTCGAGTCGCGACTGAATATAAATGGATTGAACCATTCATCTCGAATTCTCAATTGCGAATAGGTTTTTACTACGCGATGAGCCCGGTGTGACATGGCACTCCCAGTTGTCATTGTTCACGGAGGCGCTACATCCTTCGATGCTGAGCACCACAAAGAGATACTTGCCGCAATCAGTGCCTCCGCCCGTTTGGGGATGAAGGCGCTTCAAAGGGGAGGGTCTTCTCTCGATGCCGTAGAAGCCG
>JAEOUG010000138.1 GCA_016839445.1 Candidatus Thorarchaeota archaeon | reverse complement strand
TCAGTGTAGCGAAGCGTGATGCTAGTCTTCCCAACACCGCCCTCGCCAATGAGTACTGTCTTGTAGACTGGTAGTCTTGCAGCCATAGTGGGCACCTCCTACACCGTTGTGCCAAGCAGGTTGTCTGCACGACCGGTCACACCAAGCCACCAGACACTGTAGGCTGAGAAGAGGAGGATAGAGGAGATCACAGTCACCAAGTTGCCACCGGCGGTCGAGAAGATGAGGAGCAGAACGCCCAAGGTTAGGAAGAGAGCTCGGCTTCTTCCAGGTGCAGACGCTTTCCTCATGCGCCACCAGAGAGTTCCGTAGAGAAACGTGGGGACTGCAGAGTTGAGAAGACCGCTTATTGCCATAGTCATTGCGATCATCGACACACTGTCAGGCGGCACCTGTCGGAGGAGACCATCTACGATTACCCAGAAGGGTGCAATTGAGATGATAACTGGAAGGAGGAGAATACGTCTCCAATCAAGAGCAATGATGGCGCTGACGTGCAGCAGAGCCGTTGCAACCAGACTGATCAGGAGAGCCGTATAGTCGACATTGATTCCGGTAATGAACTGGACGTGACTCAGGGCCACCGTCAGGAAAGAAAAGCCCCCTACAAAGAAGTACAGCCCAAGTGTGAGTGTGGCAGTGTTCCTGCTGACACGCCATCGCGAGAGTATGTAGGCGGAGGTTCCTATGGCCAGGATTGATGCGATAGCGACAAGTGATACGGAAACCACTGTCAATACGTCCAAGGTCAGTGCAGTGACTGAGAGATATGACAGGAAGTAGAATGCCGAGCTTACTGTGAACGTGTATGCAATCAGCTCTGCCCGAATACCCATCCTTGGAAGCACTAGCGCAGTTATCAGTAGAGCTGGACCATAGAGTCGAATCGCAAGCGCAACAGCTACGATCTCGGGAGCCGTGAAACTAGTAGTCACGAGTAACATCGGGTATGTGACCGCCAATGCCGCTAGGCCAAAGCTTGTCACTCTTCTCGTCTTGTATGTCAGGTAGGAGAAGAGCACAAACGGGACGCCGAACAGTATCCCGGCCATAACAGCTACGAAAGCACCCGTGGCGTCACCGAATAGCACGGCCACCTCACTCTGAAACACTGCAAACGGGATGATAGCTCCCAGCATAATGGCAGGGAGTGCATAGGCGCTCCTGCCACCCATGATATCAGCCGCGGCGATGGTGAGGAGACCTCCACCAAGGACTGCAGCTATGTAATATGCCGTTTCCAGGTCAGTGTTTCCCAGAGCATAGCCGTAGTTCAGGAGCGAAGTCAGTCCGAGGAGGAAAACACTGAGGGAGGCAATCCACAACGGACGCCCCAGACGTCTCTCCTCTTCGGGAAGTTGCTTCACTCGGTTCCATGTGTATCTGACAAGCAATAGCGTGGCGAGAAAGAGCGCCATTGCTACAATCAGTTCCGATGAGTACTGTACGGAAATCTGCATTATCTAGACCTCTACAACATCTTTGATGCCCAATCTGTAGCGCGTTCGAATGCGCTTGATGCCTCAGTTGCAGCCTCTCGAATGAGTTCAACA
The DNA here is from genome assembly GCA_016839445.1 of Candidatus Thorarchaeota archaeon. GTDB lineage: Archaea > Asgardarchaeota > Thorarchaeia > Thorarchaeales > Thorarchaeaceae > SMTZ1-45. The sequence goes on along the minus strand of JAEOUG010000138.1, from coordinate 7,388 downwards.
GTTTCGTCTGTGATGACATCGCCGAGGGTTCCTTCGACAAGCTCGAGCAGCTTCGAGTTCATCTTGGCGGCGTCCTTGTCGTTCTGGTCGTGAATAGTAACCAGAAACACTCTATCGGACTTCGAGAGAATGATGCGGTAGTTCTCAAGACTCAGTTCCTTCAGGTCCTTTCCGGAGACCCTCTGACTGTACATCTGAATGGCTGATAGGAAGCCACCAAACAGAACTTCATCTATCTGGAACTCGCCTATCGGAATGGCTGCGAGTGTTTCTCCGCCTTCGTTCACGACGTATACGCTTTGTATCAAGTACTGCACCCCTAGAAGCCGTCCATCCATTTCTGGGCTTTGTCAACAGAGCTCTCATCAGATCCCTCCGTGACAACTTGGCCAGCTGCCTCGACATCTCTCACAGTGAACTGCTTGTCAACAAAGAGCACGACCTGGTGGCCTTTGCTACACTTGGCCGGAATCAGCACCGGCACCCGCTTCGCCTCGGTTATCGATTCTTCTGCAACTGTGATTCCCTCCACAGCCCCGTTACATATGGGGCAGGGAACTGCGTTGAGAGTCTTCTTTCCCACTATGGTCACCTCTGAGTTGAGTGTTCGACACTGCAACGTTCTGCGCATGATAGCTCATATTCGTCCCTATGAGCCATCACACATGATACGACTTCCTACTAATATAAGGAAATCTCGCTGATATTGTATAATTCGCATGGATTTATTAGAAAAATTGAATGAATCGCAACTCGAGGGCCCTCAGGGCATCAGAGGACCAGGAAAATGCCATTCTGGAGCAAGAGTTATCAGTCATGGATAACCGTCGTGGTATATCGAGTGGTGATCTCATGGTGAAAGCTTACGTGTTGATCAAGGCATCTGTGGGGCAGGAGGAGAATGTGCTCAAGGAGGTCCTTTCTCTTACAGTGACCGAAGAGGCCCACAAGGTCTTCGGCCCCTACGACATTGTAGCAGAGGTGCGAGGAAGGGACATGGAGACCCTCGTCGAGGTCATCACGGAGAAGGTCAGAGGAATCAAAGGTATTATTGACACGCAGTCAATACTTGTCATCGACACGGAGATAGACATGTCTTCAACAGGACTAGCTTCTTAGGCCACATGCCAGTCTGTCCAAGATTCCCTTTTTAGCAACTGGTAGGGCAGCTACATAGAAGCTTGCCTACAAGGAGGCTCACGATGTATGAAGCAGCTCTCTAGAAAGCCGTTCGTGCTGATGTTGAAGGATGATTCAGGTGAGGTCCAACCGATTCCGATGGATCCCAACCACGTAAGCGCAGAGAATGCCCTCATTGTGCTTGACGAATACAGCGACACCTGCTGGGTATGGATTGGTAGGAACGTGAACATGCCCACACGGATGCACGCCATAAGGATTGCTCGTGGTATACAGAAGTCTGGTTACCAGATCGGGGTAACCACAATAGGACTCGCGACAGAGAACTTCGTCGAGATGATGCAAAAGGACGAGACTGACAGCCAGGTGGCCGAGAACATCGACGCGTTTAAGGGTGCGCTGGATGGGAAGTGGAGTTTTGACGATAAGGTTCTTGCCTACAGAAAAGAGCATGAAGCTAAGGCAATCGCAGGTGCCCCTGCGCCCAAACAAGTACCGAAGCCAACTCCCACTTCGGAGCCTACCCTCGTGGCCAAGACAGTACATGAACCCCCAAAGCCACCGGCGACTCCAGAGCCCGTCATGAAGACGACGGCAATCACTGATGGTGAGAGAAAGGCCGCGAACCTTCTACTTGCTACCGTGAAGAACTCCGACCTTGCCTACATCGAGCGCGTAGAGCGCGAAGGAATAGCAGGATTCAAGATCGAGGTCCCGGGCGTAATGGTGATTGAGGCACATCCCAAGGGCAACTACCTTGAGATTTCTCCTGGCGGGTTTGGCGATTCAGAAACAGCCAAGAAGATCAAAGCAGACTACGAGGCATTGGTCAAGAAGCTCTAGCAAGTTCAGGAATCCATGGAGTCCTTCTGGGAAGCCACCGTGGCACATTCGCCATGTACTCCACATAGGACTCGCCAAACCTTTCTACAAGACCTGGCTCCTCAGACTTCACGAAGTAGATGTGATTCCCCACAAGGAAGACAAGAAACCATAGCAGAAGAGGGAAGGAATCAAAGAAGAGAGACTCGCCTAAGAGGATGAGCAGTACACCTGCAATCATGGGATTGCGCATGAAGCGATAGACCCCGGAAACCACGAGATATCTTGTTGGGGCCCAAGGAGCAAGAGTTCCGCGCCCGATACGTACGAAGAGCCAGTTCGTGACTGCAAGGAGTGTGAGTCCGCATGCCATTAACAGAATCCCGGAATAGAATGAAATCAGCCGCAGGGGCAAAATATCAAGCCCGTAACCCAAGCTCGGCGCGAATGTCAGCAGAATGTAGGGCATCAGAAGTGCCACAACTATCGGAAGCATTGCCGCGGACACGTGTTGACGCGCGCTCATGCGACCCCTGCTCCATCAGTCAGGCTCCACGGCGCTGTATCCCTTTCTCATCTCTGTGTCGACAGCTTGGGGGGATTCGTACGCATAGTCCTTGTTGAAGTGAGCGCCTCTACTCTCTTTCCTCATTCTGGCCATCTTGATCACGAGTTCGGCAACTAGCGCAATGTTCCGAAGCTCCACAAGGTCAGGGGTTATTTTGAAGTCCCAGTAGAACTGATTGATTTCGCGCGACATGAAGCCTATTCGATTTCGAGCCCGGATCAATCGCTTGTTCGACCTCACAATGCCAACATAATTGGTCATGAGCCTTCGAATCTCTTCCCAGAGGTGGGAGATGACGACCAACTCATCGGCATCGGTGGCCTCTCCAGGATCCCACGGAGGCATCTCCTCAGTTTCATAGTGTTTGGAAATCTCTTCTCTGGCGGCGATTGATGCGTTGTGAGCAAGGACGGCTGCCTCGAGAAGGGAGTTGGAAGCTAAACGGTTCGCGCCATGGAATCCCGTGCAAGCGGTTTCTCCGATGGCAAACAATCCCTTGACATCGGTGCGGCCATGGATATCGGCCTTCACACCCCCCATCATATAGTGAGCAGCGGGAACGACCGGAATAGGAGACTTGGTAATGTCAATTCCAGCCTCAAGACAGGTCTCGTAGATGTGGGGGAATCTGTCCTTGATGAAGGCCTCATCCTTGAATGAGATGTCAAGCCATACATGGTCTGCACCTGTCCGCTTCAGCTCGTGGTCTATTGCTCGTGCCACTTCATCTCGTGGGGCCAGCTCGGCATCTGGATGGTAGTCAGGCATGAATCGTTTACCATCGGGCCCGAGGAGGAGAGCGCCTTCGCCCCTCAGAGCCTCAGAGATCAGAAACGACCGCATTCTATGATGGTAGAGAAGCGTTGGATGAAACTGAGCAAACTCCAAGTTTCGTACGGTGGCCCCTGCCCTGAAGGCCATGGCAATGCCATCGCCCGTGGCCACATCGGGATTGCTTGTGTAAAGAAACACTCTGCCAGCGCCGCCCGTGGCGAGGATGGTTGCTCTGGCGACGAACCTCTCAACTTCATTGGTGTTCTTGTCAAGGACATATGCACCAAGAACCCGATTGTTCTTCGTGAAGAGGTTGACAGCCATATGATTCTCGTAGATGACGACATTCTCTGCAGACTCCACCCTTGAAGCTAGCGCCTTCTCGATGTCCTCTCCAGTGTGGTCCTTCACATGCAGGACGCGTCTCTTGCTGTGTCCGCCCTCCAGGCCGAGCTCATACTCCCCGGTCTCCTCTTCATCACAGAAGTCGACTCCAGCCTCAACGAGTTCCTTGATGCGGGAAGGGCCGTCCCTCACAATGGCCTCGACCACATCTCGGTGACAGAGTCCGTCCCCCACGCGGATTGTGTCAGCGATGTGAAGGTCCAGGGAGTCCTCTGGAGAGACCACTGCTGCAATGCCACCCTGTGCACGCCATGTTGCAGAGTCTGTTAGTCTGCACTTGGTGACGATATGCACTCTGCCATGCTTCGCAGCCTTCAGCGAGAAGAGCAAGCCAGAGAGTCCGCTGCCGATAACAAGGAAGTCCGAGGGGTAGATCTTGTTGGACATCAGGTCTGAACTCCTTACTGTTCTCGTAGCATGCTCCTCATAAGGATTCTCAGGTGAAGCAGAAAGACATTTCCGGGGTGCGTCTATACAGAATAACGATGACACTCTGTGAGGAATGCAAGAGATACGGCCTCTCAAGAACCAACCAGGAAGTCTTCCCCTGTGCTTTGTGCGGGGAGCTTCGATGTGAGGATCATGCTATCTGGGTGCCTTCACACGAGCTGATGAGGGCGGATGACCACATCCAGAACCTCAAGGAAATCATTCAGAGCGAACCCATTGGGGGATGGTATGCCTTCTGCGGCAGACCCTCTCATCTCCCGCGCGGGCTTCCAACAAGATTCGGTCCGGAGAAGAGTGGAGGAAGGATTGTGCGACAGCTCTTCGACCATGAGAAGAAACCGGGCCTCGAAGGAATCAGAATGTGGGAAACGGGGATTATCGAAGAGGGCTTTGAGAAGGAATGGGAACCCGATCGATTCTCACCTTCTTGCTCATTCACTGCGACTATGACGATTATCGCGAACAAGACTGCAGGCGGCAAGATCTCCACAGAGGAACTCAACAAGATACACATGCTTGCATTTCAGACTCTCGCCAACAAGAGCCGCAATTTCGTGAGCGCACCCTGGGAGGAATTCCTGAAGCAGCTGGGTGTGAGCCCCGATGGACCCATGATTATGGAATACACCTGTTCAAGATGTGCAGTCATTGTCTGCGCCAATCGCCTTGCGCCGTTCTTCGATCCGAAGCTGCTGAGGCGACTGATTCAGTCGCCCGAGGAGCTTGAAGAGCATACACTGTAATAGAAGTCTGGCTTGCGAGTGGGAAACGGGCAATCTTCCGATTTAGCTATCTCAAATAGGATTAAATAACGCGCCAACTCGGTTGTAGATGCACGCCGCACAAGACTACCTCAAGAGGTTCCCCAGATGGACATAGAAGGCGTGGTCATTTTCGAGGCTTCATCAGGCATTCCACTCTACTCCAGAATGAAGGGCGACACCGACCCATCGCTCTTCTCTAGCTTTGTGGCCGCTATCGGACACTTCTCGCGTGAGTTGAGATTCGGAGGTCTCTCTTCTTTCACCACCGAGGAGAAAGTCATCTATCTCGCCCCGCGAGAAAAGACCATCACAGCACTAATCGCGCCGAAGAAGAAGGAGTATCAAGAGGCATATTCTCTGGCGGACGAACTCGGGAGAAGATTTGAAGACAGGCTTGGGACCGAGAAGACGTCGCAGCCTTCGCTTCTAGACGGGTTCGGAGAGGTCGCAGACGAGTTCCTCAAGAAGATAAAGAATCCCTTCGTGAGCCGTGTGTCAGGGTTCGTCAGTGAGCAGTACGGGGGCACACTCACGGTAGAAGCAAGACTCTACAAGCAGGATGGCACCCAAGGCAAGGTAGACATCCTTGTGGACACAAGCTCCACTGCAGAGAAGCGCTTCGATCCTGGAGATACGCTGGGAAAGAACTACATCTTCGTCAAGGTGCTATCTGGCGTGATTAATAGACTCCACATGATTGATTTCATTGACTCGCTTGATGGATTCGGAACGGGAGTAATGGACAAGGACGGTCTCGCTTTCAGGCCTTACTTCCCTTCAAGAGCTGTAATGGTGGGCAAAGACATTGACGAAGGAGCGACGGAGTTCCTTCATCGCCTTCCTAAGGACAAGAAGCAGATCTATATCGATGGAACCCATGTCTTTGCTGGGCTCCGACTCAAGGACATTCCAAAAGACAGCCGCTGCTACATAGACATATGGCGCTGGAAAGAGGATGAGGGGCCAGAGCTTGCGGTCATCTAATCGTCCACAGTCAGTCTTTCTCCGGTCTCAGAGAGCTTCACAAGAGCAACACCAACTAATGCAATGACTCCGGCCACTAGCGCTACTACCTCTGGCGGCTCACCCAGGACATAGTCACCGGCCAAGCTCACGAAGGGCACCAAGAAGAGGAAGGAGGATGCACGAGCCGCTCCAAGCACCTCAATAGCGCTGAAGTACAGGACATAGGCAAGCCCAGAACCAAGAACACCTGAGAAAAGGAATCCAGCTATGGTATAGAGGTCCCATACTAGAATGAGAGGCGTCCCGTCAAGAACCACAAGGAGAATGAAGGGCAGAATCATGATAGACGCGGTGACATGTTTCACAGTCATGACAACGTACCTGTTGGCACCCTCAAGATAATGCAGAGTGACTGTGTAACCAGCCCAAGCCATCATTCCTAGAAGCGCAAGTGCAATTCCCAGTTCTGCTCCGGGCAAGAAGACTATCCTTGTCCAGAGAAAAAGCAGACCACCAGAGAGACCTAGTAAGAACCCAAGAACCTTCAGAGGTGTTGCCTTCTCAGAGAGGAAGAGGACCCCAAAGAGAAGTACGATCATAGGACTCAGGTTCACGATGATTGAGGTTGTCCCCGACGACACAAACTCTGTGCTTGTGTGGGTGCCTATGACGAAGAGCGCGGAAAAGAAGGCACTTAGCAGCAACATCCTCCGATAAGGCCGGATTTCTTCTTTGATTGCGTTCACTCCAGTTCTCTGAACAGCAAGCACGGCAATCATGGTGAACCCGCCCAGAGAGTACCTGAATAACGCGAAGATGATCCCCGACACCCGAATCGGTTCTATCCCTGAAAGGAATCGGGAGACGATGAAGTTGAGGCCCCAGAGGACTATGATGGTTCCCAGCATTAGGTAGGGTCGTCTGCGGTTCACAAGCACCGCTAACTCGGGCACTACTTAGGCATAGCGGTCATTTCATCTGGGTCACTTGAAGAACGTGAAGACCACCGTGTCTGACAGGGGAACCACCTTCAGGTGTGGCGAGTGCCCCTTGGAGGCCCGCTCTACGATGCTTGCCCCAAATGCCTTGACCATCGAGACTGGAACGGACACTGGTACATGAACCTCGATCTCTTCAGGGAACCTAGAGGCCCCAAACTCAATCTGGTGCTGGTTAGCAGACATCCCTATCTCAATACGGGCCCTGTCAAAGGTCGTGGGGAGATTCTCCACAACGAGCCCGCGCTTCGATGTGTACCACTCATCTGGAAGAGCTGGAAGGAGTACAGCCGAGGTCGCCTCTTCTCGGAGCAGCATGCAACGAATCAGAAGGACGAAGTCGGCCGCAGCAAGCACACTGGATCCAGCTCCCGCACTGCCGCCGAAGGTACGTGTATTCACATAGTCAGGTAGAAGGAAGTCCTCGGAGAGAAACTCCAAAGCTCGGTTCATCAGTCTGGCGGCCTTGTCTCGGAGATTGCGCTGGCAGTAGTAGTGAGC
>JAEOUG010000137.1 GCA_016839445.1 Candidatus Thorarchaeota archaeon | reverse complement strand
TTCATCCCTCTACTCGTCTGGTTCTCTTCCGTCCTTCTTGTGGACATATGTGATTACACTCGAGACTGTGCTTCGGATGCCGTCAATATCCAATATCCTGTCCTTCAGGACCTCTCTGAAACCTAGGACATCAGGAACCTCAAGGATAGCTACAATGTCAGACTCGCCTGTCACTTCGTAGACGTCGTCCACCTGCTCGATTTCTGTCAGCCTCTTAGTGACTTCGCCCAAGTCCTTTGACTCAACAAAGATGTTCAGAATGACTTTCATTTCGCTCTACTTCTCCTTAGCAGCATGAGCTTCCCTGGAGCTACAGATGATATGATGGAATTAAGATTGTCCTTTTCAAAGGATCTCCTCTTAGAGATCTTTCTCCGAACAAGGATTGCGAAATCCACATCTGAAGAGGTGACCACATCTGTTGCCACCTTCTCAGGTACTCCCAATGCGACATCAACCTTGACCTCGAAGCCGTACTTCCTCAGCTCCTCCGCCATCTCTCCAAGGTCATCTCGAATGACACTTTGATACTCAAGGGCAGTTGTGAGAGGCATATCCCAGCTATCTACCGCGACGATGCTCAGGAGCGTCAGTCTCATGCTTGTGTCGATGCTCTCGGCTATGGACTCCACGGTGGACTCTCTCTCCTCAGGTCGCACAAACACCACCGCATTTGTCTTGTATACGGCTGGCTTGATTGTGAGCCCGATCTCTCTGGAGAACAGCGGTCGGCCCTGCAAACGCCTATGTACGGTGTAAACAACCATGCCTATCGCAGTCCATGTCAAACCTAGGATTCGTCCCATGGGATGAAACAGAACCACGAGAGTCCATATTGAGGCGCAGGCGACAATACCCACGAGATTCGGAATGGGGATAACATATGTCTGCTCAGAGCGCCTGATTGTGAGATTGAATGGCACCTTCCATGACCTGTGTGTATCACGGTCCGTCTGCCTTAAGATGATCAGAGAGACGTTCACGAGTAGATAGGACAGGAGCGCCCCGAAGTTGTAGAGGTCCGCTACCCAGTCCAGCTGTCCAACGAGTGCCATCGTCGCGCCGATCATCCCGAAGACCACGATAGTCCTCACGGGGGTTCTAGTGGTTGGGTTCACCTTGGAGAACCATTTGGGGAGCAGTCCGAAGTTGCTCATCGAAAAGACAACTCTAGATACGCCGATTATCCCAGTGTTTGAAGAGACCAGACAGATTGCGAATCCTGTGAATGACACAATGGGAACTAGGTATAGACCCACCATGCTGATCGATTGCGCTAGGACGGATATGGGCGCACTGAGATTACCTCCAAGGGTCTCCCAGCTCACGATCCCAAGACTCACTATGGCGAGACCCACCGCGAAGACGAGCACAGCGACAATCGACATTTTCGTCGCGCGAGGAATCGTTCTGTCCGGCCGTTTGGTCTCCTCCGCCGCCTGCGCAATCGACTCAATGCCTATGAATGAACTCATGGCGAGGGTCACAGCGTAGAGGAAGTTCTGTGTGTTAGTGCCGCCCTCCCATAGATACGATATGTGTGGGAATCTCTCTGGTGCCCCAATGACATTCACCTGGACCCCTAGAAGTTGCAGGTTAAAGGACAGGATTAGTCCTGCGGCCATCACTACGGCCAGTACGACGATATTGAGGGCGACCATTGTCACATTGAGTTGCGAGGACTCCTTTATTCCGACAATGTTAATCCCGATCAGAAACAGGACGATGAGGAATGATACGATTCCTGTGAGACCCAGGGTAAACGAGACTCCCAAGATTGACAGTGTGACAGATGTTGTTGCTAGCCATGGAAGGAAGAAGGAGAGGTAGCCCGTAGTGGCAATTGAGAAGAGTGCCGTGCAGACGGTGTAGTCCAACATGACTAGCCAGCCTGCCGTGAATCCAGCGAAGTCGTTGATGGCCTTCATCGAGTATACCTGGGCCCCTCCTGCATACGGATACGCAGTGGCCAGTTCTGCATATGCTAGTCCCGTTGCGATGTAGGTTATCGCCGCTATAAGAAAGGCGAAGGGCGCCCAACCAGCTGCGTAGGCCGCGACTAGACCAAGAGCCACATAGATGTCAGCACCCACGTCTGCGTAACCCATTGCAAACGAGCCAAGCCAGCCGATGTCCCTCTTGAGGGAAACACGGTACTCTGGGATGCCTTCTTCTGTGTCTTGAGCCATTACATTCGCACACCTGAGCAGTGAAGCTCTCGTCCGCCAATTCGTACGGCATTAGCAAACCGGCGCAGGTACATGGCTAATAAAGATTGCATTGGGTTGAAGACAGGAAGACATGACATTGCTCAACTGCTCTGGTCGCGTGAAGTCAGTCATAGCCTGGCTGGGTCCGTTCTTGGAGCTACGTACCCTTAGGTTTAAGTGCATGTGGAGTCCGGACAGCTCAGAGGGCTCCGCAAAGAGTCCAACACAGAGATGAAAGCCATGATCTGGAAGGTAACTGACGCATGTACAGCATGCGGGACCTGTGCCGATGTGTGTCCTGTTGACCCTACGCTATACGTCATTGAGGACAAGGCAGTATACCAGGTTGACCGTGCTGACGACTGCACCGAGTGTTATGCCTGTGTTGATAGCTGCCCCGAGGGAGCTATCGAAGAGGGCTAAGCTCTCAAACCGACTTCGATATCATCGAGGTCTCTGTAGCGACAGGGGTGCTTCCCAGTGAGGGGGCGCTCCTGTCAATGACATTCCTTCTTCTGCTTACTTCACCCTGTAAGGTTCACCTAGGACTGAATCGAAGTATTCTCTCAGGGTCTCGTCCTCTATGATTACGCGGACGTCTGCAGCCTCATCCTGCATGGGGTCAAATGTGCCAATGACTCTCTCTATTCTGGACTGGTCTTCTGTCCTGAGAGTTGTGCGGGCTTCGTCTACTTCCTGATGCATAGAGAATCTTTGCCTGATCTCTTCCAAGCACCTTGAGTAGTCTTCGGGCTTCAGTCTGTAGTAGAGCTTCATTCATCATCAATCCGTTCTGTGTGGTCCTTATACATGCAGTAAGGTATAAGAGATTAGTCTAGTACCCGAGAGCACTATAAGTCGGGAGGATTTTGACTTTGAACAGAAACCACCACAAGATACTGGGCGTGTTGGCCCTCACATTGATGTTATCCGGATTTATTCCGCTTGTTGTGTCTCCCACTGTGTCAATCTCGCACGGAGACCCCTCATTCTCACCCTCTGCCTTCACGTGGCAGACCTTCAACAAGAATCTCAATGTGACGACCTTCGTATCGCCTGACGGAAGTCACGACACACTGTGGCACTTCCTGAACAACGCGCAAGAATCGATCTACGTCGAGATTTTCGGGATAAACAACCCCTACCTTCTTGACCTCATTCATGAGCTTCATGCCACAAAGCCGTCTCTGGAGATGAAGTTCCTGATAGGCTGGAATAGCATTGGATACTACCAGCCCAACGACTACGTTGCCAACAATCTGACTCTGCTGGGTTATCCAGTGAAGTGGACAAGCGACACTGAGTTCACCTATGCACATCAGAAATTCGTCATCATTGACAACGAGACCACTATTGTTCATTCAGGTAACTGGGCGAAGACAAGCTTCCCCGAAGATGGTAAGGAGGCCAACCGAGAGTGGAGCATAGCCATGACGGACACGGACATCACAGACTACTACCGTGATGTCTTCGACTATGACTGGGGCAACGGCATTGACTACGATGCAGGTACGCACGGAACCGGCACTCCGCTCAGCTATACCGAGTCATCGAGCACGTATCCACGGCCTTTCGCCACTCCAGGTTACTTCAGTGGCTCTATGAATGTGACACCGATCTTCAGCCCTGATACGAGCCTCGAAGGCATCCTCTACTGCATCAACGCAGCCCGGGCAACTCTGGACATCCAGATCCCTTACTTCACTAGTGTGGGCGATGTTGGTGCCGTTGACCAAGTCATCGATGCAATCATTGCTGCCAAGGAGAGAGGTGTCACTGTACGTGTTATCTCAGAGGAGGCGTACGACTGGGAACTAGTCGCCGCCATGTTCCACGAGCACGGCATCCCAATCGTCTGGCAGGACACGCGATGGTTCGCCGCCAATCACAACAAGGGCATCATTGTTGATGGCCGGATTGTCTTGATCAGTAGCATCAACTACAGCGATGGAAGCATCTCAGAGAATCGTGAGGCGGGCGTCATCATCGAGAACGAGGACGTTGCCAAGTGGTACCTGGAAGTGTACGACTTCGATTGGGGTATTGCTGATGCAGACGAGACCAGCTTCGTGAATCTCTATTGGGACCCCAACATCCCGAACAGCTCGGCTGAGATCAATGTGACTGTCTACGCACACGGGCTCTACTCCACGGGCATCACATCCGTTAGCCTCGGCGTCAAGATTGGCTCTGGCTCTTGGACAAACCACAGCATCACTGCCAACGTCTTCGACTCTGCCGAAGGCGACCCTGAGAACTTCTTCTACGTGATCAGTCCTCAGACAGATGGAACTAACATCACTGTTCAGGCCACAGTAGTGGCAGGGGGAGTCACCCATGTTGGGTTCGAGATGGTGATTCCCGTCAGGGATTCGATTGGGTCAGTGATAACCACTACCAGCA
>JAEOUG010000136.1 GCA_016839445.1 Candidatus Thorarchaeota archaeon | reverse complement strand
GGATGCAAGTGTCCTCCACGGCGCATGGAGACACAGATTGGCGCGTCAGGTGGTTTCGCTCAGTTGAACGAACACCTATGCGCAGATGGTAAAGTATTATAAACTCTTTGCAGTTTACTTCGTTGTTTGTTGATTTAATTCGTCAATTCTCGTATATTCTATCCTGAAAAATGTCGAAGTTGTACGACATCAGGCAAACAATGATGACTTCCAGCCATTCTCTGACCCCACATTGAACGAAATCGTACTTCCCCCGTTGTGTCCCGCATCAGCCTCTCGATTGATGCCACAACGGAGCGCTTCATTTATGAACGCAGAGGGAGTTCTCTCGTTGTTCAGAACCAATCAAGTTGATCATCATGCCCACAGCGAATCCCTGGGGGGCGGCCAGAGAAGCGACGATGAGAGTCCTGTGCGAAGCAACGGGTCTCTCACCCGAGGACGTCCTCCCCACCATCGAGATACCTCCGGACTCGGCACTAGGTGACATGGCGTCAACTATCAGTTTCGCTCTTGCGAAGACTATGCGGAAGAACCCAGCTGCCATAGCACAGGAGATCGTGGCCAAGATCATAGAAGGGATTGCGGGTGAACCTCTTCTCGCATCTGTAGAGAGCAAAGGGCCTTACATCAATCTCTACCTGAATCGCGGCGCAATGGCAGAGGAAGTCCTGCGGGCAGTAGAGGATGTGGGAAGAGAGTACGGAAGAAGCGAAGAGTTCAGTGGACTACGAGTCTTGGTGGAATCGCCCGCAGTGAATCCCTCCAAACCGTGGCACATCGGTCATGCAAGAAACGCGATTCTTGGCGACGCTCTAGGGAACATCCTCCAGTGGGTCGGCTATGATGTTGTCAGATTGGACTACGTGAACGATCTTGGCCTTCAGATTGCGCAGCTTGTCTGGAAGTTGAAGCAGTCCCCGAAGAAGCCAGAAGACCAGAAGTACGACCACTACTTGGGCCACCTCTATGTGGAGGTTCAGGAGGCTTTCGAAAAGGACGAGGAGGCACAGGGCGAGATTCGGGAGGTCTCAAGGAACCTTGAGAATCTGGAGAGCGAAGATGCTAGACTCAGCGGCAAGATGGTGACCGACTGTGTGTTGGCACAGTGCCAGACTGCATATCGATTGGGAATATACCATGACTTCCAAGTGTGGGAGAGCGCCATTGCTCACAGCGGCCTGCTTGACGAGGCCAGAGAAATGATGCTCAAGACGAAGAACGTCTACCAACCCACTGAGGGCGACAAGGCGGGATGCATTGTCGCAGACCTCTCCAAGATGGAAGAATTCGGCGACATGAAGGAGCCCGAGAAGGTGCTCTTCAGATCAGACGGAACGCGAACCTATGCTGGAGCTGATGTCGCGCTACAGCTATGGAAGTTTGGTGTCTTTAGAGACCCATTCCGCTATGCTCAGTTTGAGATGCAGCCGAATGGGAAACCAGTCCTCAGGACGGCTCTTGAAGGAGAGACCGGCGGCTTCGGGAAGTTCGATGTTGTGATGAACGTCATTGCGTCAAGGCAGGCACATCCACAGAGGCTGGTCTACTCGATTCTCAATCTGATGGGATACACAACAGAGAGTGAGAACTCCCATCACATCGCCTACGAGTTCGTCGGTCTTGAAGACGAGTCCTTCTCTGGAAGAAAGGGAACCTGGATTGGTTACTCTACCGATGACGTGCTGGACAAGGCAGTACAACTGGCAGAGAGCGAAGTGGAAAAGCGGAACCCTGATGAGAGTGACGATTTCAAGAAGAGAGTTGCAGAGCAGGTGGCGGTTGGTGCCATCAGATACTTCATGCTGAATGCCTCTCCGGACAGAAAGATCACCTTCAGGTGGGAAGAGGCGCTGGACTTCAACGGAGATGCGGCCCCGTACCTCCAATACTCACGTGCAAGGGCAAAGCGCATCCTTGAACGAGCCGGACAGCAAGACAACCGGAACTATGACGCCTCACTTCTCATTACAGACGAGGAGTCTGAGTTAGTCAAGGCAATCGCGAAGCTGCCCGAGGAGATAGTGGGTGTTGCCAAGGGGATGAAGAAGGAAGTCTGGGGAACAAGCTTCACCTCGAACAAGATCACAGCCTTTGGCTACAACCTCGCCAACCTGTTCAGCAAGTTCTACGATACAAGTCCTGTGCTGAAAGCGGAGGAGAGTACCAAGAGTGCCAGGCTGGCTCTTGTCCGAGCTTTCATCACTGCGATGGACAGCTGCCTGAACATACTCGGAATTCCACTAGTTGAGCGGATGTAGTTACCCAGAAGTGATTGTTGCACGCTCGATAGCAAATGACGGAGTTGTCATTGTGAAGGTCGTGCGAATATCCTTGCCCACCAGAAACACACGCTTCAGGAGCTCCTTCATGTTGATGCCGATGAGTGTGTTCTTCACAGGGTATTGCACCTCGCCCTTCTCAATGTAGAATCCCTCCATAACCATGGCACTGAGTTCGCCAGTAGTCATGTTGGGACGGTCCGCAGTGTTCCTACAGAGGATTCCGCGATCAATCTCCGACACCAAGTCGGTGAGTTCTCCCTTCCCTGGGGCAACCATGAAATTAGATGTAGATATGCTGGGCAGTCCGGAGTAGGATGGCCTACTAGCGTTCCCAGTGTTCTCAACGCCATCCTTGTTTGCTGTATACGAGCTGTGCAGAAGACTCCTCAACACCCCAGAGCTTATGATAGGAGTAGTGCGGGAGGGAACTCCCTCAGCGTCGTATGAGCGAGAGCCGATTCCTCCAGGCAGTATGCCGTTGTCCGTCACCTCCAAGAGATGAGAGGCGATCTCTTCACCGAGAGCATCCGAGATGTATGAGCGTCCGTACTGCACCTCTTCTGCATTCACTGCACCTCCGAGCCCCCGACCAAGGACCGTGCTTGCGCCCAATGGGGCGAAGATGACTGGCATGTCACCGCCCTCTACGACTCTGGGATTGAGGAACTGCATTGTCAGTTCTGCGGCGCTCTGCCCAACATGCTCCGGGTCTATCTCCGACAAGCTCCTAGAAACTTGGTAGTCATAGCTCGCGGTCTGATCCTCGCCCTCCTTGATTATTGGATAGGAGTAGATTGAGATGAGGGTCTTCCGTCCGGATGCAGCAATCCCCAGTGAGTTCACAATCGCGCTTTTGCTCGTGGATGTCTGAATGCCTGCCGCGATAGCGTAGTCTACCTTCTGCAGGACTTCTTTTGACGAGTCCACGACTCGGATGATCATATCAGCAGCCTCCTCAGACGAGAAGACATCAACTGCGTTGTCGAACAACCCATCAACGGTAGGATATGTTGATGTGAGAGAGGGGAGGCTCTGGAAATCAGGGTCGTCAATTGCAGCCCTGGCAATCCTTACAGAGCGAGCGACGCAATCATCAACATCCGTAGCCTCAGCAGAGGTCACGTATGCGAAGCCAATCTTCTTTCCAACTACTGACCGAACTCCGATGCCAATGTCTCTTCGCTCATCGGCGCTCTTGATTGCGTTGTTCTCGACCTCTATTGAGAAGGATCGCGTGTTTGAGGTGTACACTTCCACTTGGTCGGCTCCTAGGTCTAGTCCGGCCCGCACCGCCTTCTCGCCAATGTCTAGCAGATGCTTCTCCATGCTACATCCCTCCTACAGGAGCTGCCCTGATTCGTGCATGTGGACCTCCAGTCATGGTTGGAACTGCTTGCCCATCCTTGCCGCAGCTGCCAGCGTCAAACTCCAAATCCTTGCCAATCGCATCGATCTTGGACAGGACTTCCAAGATGTTGCCTGCCAGTGATACATCGCGGACCATCTGGCCAAGCTCTCCATTCTCAATCATATATCCATGACTGGCCTGGAACATGAACTGACCCTTTGCAGAGAGTGTGTAGCCATAGTTGAAACTGCAGAGCAGGATACCCTCACCCGTGTCTGCAATCATCTCGTCTACGTCGTAGTCACGAGGCTCCATGTATGTGTTGCTCATTCGAGGCAATGGAGGATGCATGAATGATTGGCTTCGAGCGGCACCGTTGGGTTCCATCTCGAGTCTGCTAGCAGTTTCCAGACTGTGCAGAAGTTCTGTGAGAACTCCGTCCTTCACTAGCTCTCTCTTCGTTGCCTTTGTGCCTTCCCAGTCGTATTCAAATGATCCCCTCAGCCCTGCGAGGGTAGGATCGTCTGATATGCTAAGTTGGTCGGGTCCCACCTGTTTTCCAACCTTGTCCTCAAGTACGGTGGAGTGGGCCGGCCAGTTGTCAGCCTCTGCAGCATGCCCGAATGCCTCATGGGTCATTACGCCGTTGAGAATGGGATCCATGATGACATCATAGACACCGCCCTTCACAGCTGTGGACGACAGGAGGTCAATAGCTAGCTCGGCGGCGGCGGTGCCGATGTTCCGAGCTTCCTCCTTCTCCAGTTCCTCGAACCCGCCTCGCTTGCCAACAGACTTGAAGATTCTCTGCCTGTTGGAGCCCTCCTTTGCTGTAGGGGCTGAGATGATTCGGGGGATGGAGTTCTCCATCCTGACACGTGTGCCCAATGAGTTGGCAACGAATAACTCAGTCCAGAGCTCGCCATATACTGTGCGGGTCGAGTGGATTCGTTTGTCGAAGTCCCTGGCCTGTTCGTCAATCATCTTGGCAAAGTCCATCTTCTCGTCGATGGAAACCTCGCTGAAGGGTTTCTTGACACGGTAGGTGAAATTGCCCTTTGCGGTTGGGCCATCGATGGAGAACCGCTCTGCAACCCTCTCTCTGGTGGCAAGTGCAAGCTTGGCTACTGACTCGCCTGTGGACCTCATACCCTCAGGCGTCAGATTTGTCGTCTGGGCAAAGGCCCATGCTCCGTCAATGAATGCCCTAATACCCGCTCCCTTCAAGACAGAAGAGAGCGCCTGTTTCGTGACGCCATCAACAATCTCAATGATTGCTGTATTCGAGTGTTCAATGCGTACGTCAGCGAAATCAACACCGGCCGTTAGCGCTGCATCAATGGCAGCCTGTGCAAGATCTTCCATGG
>JAEOUG010000135.1 GCA_016839445.1 Candidatus Thorarchaeota archaeon | reverse complement strand
CATGAGTGTCAGAGCGCCCACGTATTCTGGGTCTATCTCATTCAGGGCATCTGCGGTGGCTCTAGCATGCCTCTCAGAATTGTCGGAGCCTCCAAGACCCAAGATGATTGTGATGGATAGCGGAATTCCGCCACGACGTATCTTCCGACAGGCATCGATGCTCTCTCTTCTATCGACACCTTTCCTCGCCCATCTCAGCAGATCATCATCACCCGTTTCAAGTCCGAAATAGACAATACCGAGGCCTGCAGACTTCAAGCGTCCTAGATCCTCTTCCGTCTTGTTTCGCACATCTTTGGCGTATCCATAGATTCCTACGCGTTCAAGAGATGGGAGCTCGTTTCTTAGAACATCCAAGATGTCTATCAGGTCTTCCGTGTCCATGGCTAAGGCATTCCCATCTGCCAGGAAGACACGTCTTACGCTCTTCTTGTGTGAGTCTGAGACAGTCGCAAGATCCTCGCTGATTCCAGCAGCTCCACGCACTCGGTATGTCTTCGTCTTGTAAGACACGCAGAAGATGCAGGCGTTGTGGGAACAGCCTATGGTCGCCTGCAGAATGAGGCTTCTTGCTTCGCTGGGAGGCCTCCAAATGGAGCCTTCATACTGAATCATTACGATTCACCATGAGCACTGCCCACTTCTAAGTGATTACATCTGACGCGTGTCCCATTCGGCTCTTGCTAGAAGCCGAAGAGATTCGAGTACTTCTGCTCAACGTACTTCAGGAACGGCTTGGCTGAAGTCTTCTTGCCTGTCACGTGTTCGACCAAATCGCTCGGGTCGTAGAGCGAAGCAAGGTGCTGGACGTGTTCCTTCATCCAATCTATCGAAGGCGTGATCTTACCGCTCCTCAATCCTGAGACCCAGTTCGGCAAGTCCTGCTCGAGTCTCTCAAGCCACATGCCATCGTACACATTACCCATCGCATATGACGGGAAGTATCCGAAATAGCCGCTGGCCCAATGAGTGTCTTGCATCACGCCCTTCGCGTCGTCAGGCACTTCAACTCCCAAGTACTCCTCATAGCGTTCGTTCCATATCTGGGGTAGCTCGGAGATCGTGACCTTTCCAGCATAGAGGTCTCTCTCAATCTCGTATCGTATAATCACATGAAGTGAGTATGTTACTTCGTCTGCCTCAATGCGTATCAGGGAAGGCTCTACCAAGTTCATGGCCTTCGTGAAATGCTCCAGTTCGATATCTGCGAATGTGTCTGTGAGTTTGTCGAGCCTCGGCTTGTAGTACTCTAGGAACTCCGGTGACCTGCCTATCATGTTCTCTATGAATCTTGATTGTGACTCATGAATCCCATAAGAGGCTGCAAGACCCAGTGATGTGTATATCCACTCGGGATTCAGATTCTGTTCGTAGAGAGCATGGCCTCCCTCGTGCAGGATTGCATAGATCATTGAGGAGACGTTGTCTTCATGGTACTTCACGGTGATTCTGACATCATCGTAGTAGCCCGTAGTGAAGGGGTGCTCAACTTCGTCAATGCGACCGCCTGCGCTGTCGGATGATATGTCATAGCCAATCACCTCGCAGAGGTCGGCTGCGATCTTCCTTTGAGTCTCAACTGAAACAATGCGCTGCAAGAAATCTGCATCAACCTCTTTCGATGCCTCAGCGCACTTCTTGGTGAGGGGAACCAGTCCATTCCTCAGTTCTGCAAACATCTTCGAGACATCTTCCGCCCTCATATTCCTCTCAAACCTGTCCAGCATGGCATCGTAGGGATCAGAGATACCTAGGACTTCCATGCGAAACTCGGCTTCCTTGAACTTAAGGTCAAACATCTTCTGGAGTTCGGGTTCAAACTGCGTCCATTTGTTTGCGGACTTGGCTTTCTTCCATGTCTCAACGCTGATTGCTTGCTGCTTGGCCATGCTAGCAACTAGCTCTTCTGGCATCTTGGTCAGGATGTCGTACGTTCTCTTTGAAAGATAGACGTGCCTGCGCTGAGTGTCGTTGAGTGCACCGTTCTTCTTCTTGAGAGCTGCCAAGACCTCACCGAGCTCCTTACTAGTCCCCATACGGTGGCCAAGTGAACTCAGAAGCCCCATCTGCTCACTCCTTAGTCTCAGACCCTTAGGAGGCATGTAAGTCTCAGTGTCCCAGCCCACAATGGACATGGAGCTCTGCAGGAGGGCTATCTCCTTTTCCAGCTTGAGTAGTCTATCATATTCATCCATGACCGTTTCACCTGTTAACTTGCCTAGTGAACTCAATCACCGTGTTATGTTTCTTGTGTCTTGGGCGAACTCCCACTGCTTCTCTGAGGGAAGTTCACGAGGGAGATTCCCAGAATGACGAGTAGTAGTCCGACCATGAACGTCCAGTAGATTGGCTCACCAGGGAGGACTATCGCAGAAAGCAGCACACCGAATACAGGGACGAGGTTGATGAAGCCTCCGGACTGAGATGCTCCTATGTTCTTGATGCCGATGAAATAGAATAGGAAGCCCACGAACGTTACGAACACTCCCAGATATAGAACGTTTACCCAGAACACAGGATCAATCATTGCGGGGAGAGCCCAGAAGCCCTCATAGACTGCACCAACACCGAATAGGATTGTCCCAAACAGGGCTCCTCCTGCGTTCACCTCCAGTGGGCTCATCCTCTTCATCGCCTCCTTACCAACAGAGGAGTACAGGCCCCAGGTCACCATGGCTCCTAGAATGATGATGTTCCCGAGAAGATATTCGATTCTGAAGTCGAGAAGCGCCTGGATGCCGACCACGAAGATGACACCAACGAAAGCCGAGATGTAGCCTATGTATTGCCACCTCCTCTCAAGACGTTCTTTGTGTATCAAGTGCGCGAAGATGCTAACAGTCACAGGGTTGAATCCCGCGATTATTGCCCCCTGTGCAGCAGTTGTCAGTGTCATGCCGTTCAGGAACAGCACGCCGTAACCGTAGATGCCAGTCAGGCCGACAAGGAGCAACACTGGTATGTTCTCTCGCGAGAAGAATCCGAGAGGTCTGCGTGAGGTGAAGGCCAGTAGCACGAAGAAGAGAACGCCGCCAATCAGGAATCTGAAGAACCCGATAGTCATTGGGGGTGCTATACCCACAACTATCTTTGCGGAGACCCATGATCCTCCCCAGAAGACCATTGCCACTAGGAGGATCAGATAGTATCTCTGGGGGCTCTCTTCCATCTTGCGTCCTCGTCACATCGGGGATTCAGTGCGCAATATAAACCGCTCCTCCTACGCCGAGTGTCTACCGAAGAATTCAAATACGATTGTGCAAGTTCGACGCACAACCGAATGAGGTGTTCACGTGTTGAGTGATGACGAACTCGAGGCAATCCGAAAGAGAAAGATGCAGCTTCTCATGGAACGCGCTCAGCAGCCCAAGGTTCAGGAACCAATGGCGAACGGCAAGGTGAACCCTCTCTTTGATAGCAACTTCTGGCAGACAATTCAGCAGGCCAAGCTTGCTTTCGTTGACTTCTATGGTGAGTGGTGCTCTCCGTGCAAGGCTCTTGCTCCTATCTTTGCGGAGCTTGCATCTGAATACGCTGGGAAAGTGTTCTTTGCGAAGGTGGACATTGATCAGAACCGTCGTACAGCAACGCAGTTCAGTGTACAATCGGTGCCCAATGTTATTGTGTTCAAGAATGGAACGGCCATTGGGAACATCCCTGGGCTCAGACGCTATACAGACTATGAGTCAATCCTTGCGCAACTAGTGTCTCCAGATGAAGGCTCGTATGTCTGAGCTGCTACAAGAACCCGAAGCAGACAGCGTCAATGACCACAGACACTGCGCGTGTTATGGACCTGCATTGAATTCGAGAAAGCTAAGTGGAATGTGAGCTCAACGCCTTGTGACCTGTCTGCCTCGGGCGGGCCGTAGGAAACCTAACGCCCCATATGATGTTGGATTCAGTTGGATAAAAGCCGTGGGTTCATAGCAACCGTTTCTATTCAGAGCCTTGGCTGAAGCGATTTGGGGCTCGGACGGCTCAAATGCCGCATAGGAAAAAGAAGGGGGGAGGGCGTTACCCTCCCACCGGCTACTTGCGTGACTTCAAGGCAACCCCAAGTAGGAGGACGACGACTGCAGCTATACCAATAACTGCCAGAGGAACAAGGCCTAGCGGATTGCCTCCAGTTGATCCCGCCGTAGTATTCGTTGTCGTTGACGAGGAGCCTGTTGTGGTTGTGGTGGGCTCTTCTGGGGCTGGATCAAAAGCGATATGTGACACAAACACGTCCGGAGCTCCCCCGAGTTCGGTCTGAGCGGCCCCTTCAGAAATCGGAATGTCATCGGAGCTAGTAGAGCCCGAGATGACCACGTGCCCCTCTGAGTCAACTGCTACTCCTTCTCCAAGGTCTGTGTAGCTGCCGCCCCAATACGTTGACTTGATCAATGACTGGCCGTCTGCTGCCATCTTGGTGACTACAGCATCCCAAAGTCCTTGGTTCTCATCTTGGTAGGCGTCGACCACCGGATAGTCCGACGAAGTGCTTCTGCCTAGGACAATGATGTTGTCATCATGGTCCACTGCCAGCTCCCAGGCCCGGTCATAACTTGAGCCTCCAAGATAGGTCGAGAACGCGTAGCTCCGGTTAGGCGTGATCTTTGTGATGAATATGTCATCATACCCGCCTGTTGCTCCCTGATATGCGTTCGTGACATTGAAGTTCGCCGACTCGGTGACTCCTGCTAGAATGATGTTCTGGCTCGAGTCTACCTTTATCCCAAGGCCGTAGTCATCAGCCGAGCCACCAAGGTACGAGGAGTAGTTCAGGTGAGTTCCGTCCGACGATACCACCGCAAGATACGCATCATCGGCGCCGCTCTTCTCCGACTGGAGCGCGTCGATAGTGGTCGGGAAGTCCGAACTGGTCGTGACACCGGTGATGACGTAGTTGTGAGCTTCATCACTGGCCAATGTCCAGCCACGGTCAAACCCTGTTCCTCCGAGGTAGGAGAACATGTGGAGGTTTTGTCCGTTCGAGCTCAACTTCGCTAGAAAGATGTCCAAGTTGCCTCCGTGTGTCTCTTGCACAACTCCTGATGTAGCGAGACCAGTGCTTGTTGTCCAACCAGTGAACATCAGATTGCCTGATCCGTCGAACTCCATCCCATAGATCCAGTCCTCTCCTGTTCCGCCGAAGTAGGTCGAGAACAGAAGGGTCTCTCCATCTGGGCTCAGCTTTGAGATGAAGCCGTCTCCTCCGCCCTGGTATGTTTCCTTGTACGCTGACTCGGTAGTTGGGAAATTGGTGGAACTGGTCGTTCCGGCGACGATGATGTTATTGGAATCGTCGACAGTCACCCACGTCACGTGTTCGTAGGCGTTGCCGCCAAGAAGCGTAGCGAAGAGGATGTCACCACTTGGATTGAACTTGACAACAAAGGCATCCCAACTCCCACCTCCATAGGCTTCCTGAACTACTCCTGTTGTCACAGGGAAGTCACCTGATCCTGTCTGTCCGATCAGAATGGTATTGCCTTCATTGTCAAAGGTCACTTTCGTGGCATCCTCATCGTCGCTGCCGCCGATGTAGGTTGAGAAGTTCGAATCTGCGGCTCCAATGTTCACTCCTTCTGGCCCCTCATGAAGAACCGGAGTGAAGAGCGTAGGGCCATAATTTGCTGATGCAAAGGTGAGAAGTGAGATCAGTAGAAGAGCAGATCCTATCACTCTGCAAAGGTGCTTCGCATCCATTACAGCTTCCTCCTCACGAAGAATCCACCAAGGACTATGACAACGAGTGCTCCTGCAGCAACGACTGCAAGATTCAACGGAAAGCCTTCTCCCTCAGACGTCCCGGTGCCTGTTTCAGTTCCTGAAGTAGGTGTGACTGGCACGATGTTAGGATCCGACAGGGGATAGGGGTCTAGATTCAGAGATGACCCATCCGCTGAGTATGGATTGTCGACAATCCCATCGAGATTCTCGTCCGGGCTGGACCAGTCATTATAGAAGTTGAAGATGAACATGTTGTCCGTTCCATCGTCTAGTATCTGACAGTTTGACCCGCAGGAATAGAATGCGTTCCTAGTGATTGTCATGTTGGAGCTACTAGCGCCAAGTTCGAATCCGTACTGCCCTGTGTTGTGAACCCTGTTGAACCTGAATGTTGAGTTGGTCCCAGAGGACACAGATATTCCTGCATCGAGACAGTCTGAAACAGTGTTGTTCTCTATGCTTCCAAAATTGCAGTTTGTGAATCTGATCCCGTTCTGCTGGCCATTTGAAACGGAGTTGTTGAATACCGTACAACTCTCAGAGCCCAAGATGTAGATGCCACTTGCCGTTGCATTGGAAATGCTGTTTCTCTCAACATGCACAGAAGTGGAGTAACCGAGCTGCAGTCCTATTGAGGTGACTTCACAGATGTCGTTGTCATAGAATTCGGATGCGTCTGCAGTACTTAGCACTTGGATGCCTGCGCCGTCACAGTCTGTGATGCTGTTCTCGGATACAACGGAGTCAATCACTGCAGTGATTCGAATTCCCGAACCAAGATTGCCGTCGATTGTGTTGCCAGATATGACAGACTCCCGGACAACCCCAGCAATCTCGATTGCGTGAGCTCTGTTGTTTGAGACAATGTTGTCAATGATGCTGAAATTCGTCAGATCCTCAAGCCACATACCCGCGTGTCTGCCATGTATGTAGTTGTCAGAGATGACTCCGTTCGAGCAGTTCGTTATCCAGGTGCCACACTGTACCGTGGGGTCTCCGGTTACCTCGTTCCCGCTGAATACCCAATGAAGATCTGTGTTCCAGATTCTAAGGGGCTGTGTGTATTGGTCGAAGTAGTAGCCAGTGATCATGTACGGTGCCGACTCCGACCCGTTGCCGGGCCACATTTCGGCGGTGGCCTGTGCCACCATCTCGGCGTTTCCATCAATCCAGATGGCATCGTGTGGTGTGTACGCTAGGACTGCTGTAGCTTCGCTATCCGGCCCCTGATTGTCCGCAGGGTCTGCGAGCACAACACCGTTCCCAAACGCAATCACCATCAGAGAAGCCAACATGAGAAGTGTGATCCAAGTCGTCTTGCTTGTTCTCATATCATCAACTCGGTGGTTAGTCTGCGGTGGAGCACGCTGAATTGAATAAAAAGGACCAACCTTGGCGCAACGGGAACCTGAACTGGTCTTGCCAAATGCGAACGCCTATATTACACGGTAATACTGACCTGATGACTCGAAGATGTCCGATGTGTTGTTTGTTTCAGTCGCGCTTCTTGCCGGGCTTCTCTCTGTTCTTGTTTCGCTCCTATCATATCGAGCTGTGATGAAGGCAGATGAGGGCAACGAGAATATGCGAGAGGTAAGCCGGCTCATTCAGGATGGCGCAGTATCCTACATCCGGATTCAGTACCGGATTCTCGGTGCGTTCACTGCGGTCTTCGCTCTGATCATATCCCTCGCCTTTGGAGAACTGGGTCCGCCAATAGCCATCTCCTACATCATTGGGTCAACTGCTAGTATGAGTGCGGGGTACGTCGGGCTTGCCGTTGCTACGAGAGCCAATCGTAGAACAGCGGCAGCAGCGGCAGATGGAGGTCTGAATCCTGCCTTCAACATCGCTTTCCGAGCTGGGTCGGTGATGGGTCTGATGATTGCAGGGATTGCCCTGGTTGGCTTGACTGCTCTCTACTGGCTATGGGACTTCGTGTTTCCTGCCTATGATGCTCCGGTTCTTTGGGAGATACTCACTGGCTTTTCCTTTGGGGCCAGCACGGTTGCTCTCTTTGCCAAGGCTGGCGGTGGTATCTTCACGAAGACCGCAGACATGTCCGCGGATATCGTCGGCAAGATAGAGCAGCAGATACCGGAGGACGACCCAAGGAATCCTGCTGCCATAGCCGATGCTGTTGGCGACAATGTAGGCGACGTCGCAGGTACTGGAGCTGACATTTTCGACAGCAATGTTGCAGCGATACTTGCAGCCGCTCTTCTGGGAGCGACGCTTGATGTGATGTTCACGATTCCATTTGCATACAGCCTGCTGCCTCTGCTCATCGCCGGACTTGGCAATATCGCATCTGTGATTGGGATCTTCTTTGTGAGGCCTGACTGCTGTGATGATCCTGGAACAGCCCTGGACCGGGGCACCTACGCCACCACTGGCATCTTCATGGTGTTGATTCTGACCACACTCTGGGTGCTCCAGATTGACCTCATGATTGCCTTCTCGGCCATAGCAGGTCTTGTGGCAGGGGTGTTCATAGGGATCACATCGAATGTGTTCACCAGTCAAAGGGGCCTCTTTGGCTTTAAGCCACTCATGGACATGGTTGACGACTCTGAGAAAAGCGCAGCCAATCTGATTCTCTCTGGCTACTCCTATGGTCTCCTCAGTGCAGTGCCGTCTGTACTTGGCGTAGTTGCAGCCTTAGTCGCATCGTTCATCTTTGGAATCACTGCGACATCACCCGGACTCGGAGTGTGGCAAGGTGGTATCTATGCAGTTGCGATTTCCGCCGTGGGATTGCTAGCCACAAACGGATTCACGATGAGTTCTGATAGCTATGGTCCAATTGTGGACAATGCCCGTGGAGTTATCGAGCAGGCGGATGCTTCAGAGGAAGCGATAATCGCGTGCGACAGACTTGACGCTGCTGGGAACACAGTGAAGGCAATTACGAAGGGTTTTGCCATTGGATCTGCAGCCATCTCTGTCCTTGCCCTCTTTGCAGCATTCATCGAGTCAGTAGATGCCTTACTTGCTTTTGAGATCTCAGTGAACCTGGCAGACCCATTCATACTGGCAGGAGCATTCATCGGTGCACTAGTACCCGTCACATTCTCGGCCTTCCTGATTCTAGGTGTCGACCGGAATGCGGGGAGGATGATCGAAGACATCCGCAGGCAATTTGACGAAGACCCAGGAATCCTAGCAGGAACGTCAAAGCCTGACTATGACAGATGCATTTCCATTGCCACTTCGGGGGCCATACGAGAACTAATGCCCTCGACGCTCATGGCGATTGGTGTAACCATCCTGACAGGCATGATTCTCGGTCTTGAAGCACTGGCCGGTTATCTTGGCGGCGCTGTCATCATGGGCTTCATCATGGCTCTCCTGATGAGCAATGCAGGGGGAGCTTGGGACAACACGAAGAAGTACATCGAATCGCCAGACTACAATCACGATGACCCTCGATATGAGCAGATACATGACAACGCGGTTCTTGGAGATATGGTTGGAGACCCGTTCAAAGACACGGCCGGACCCTCAATCAACACCCTTCTTGTGGTCATCTCCTTGACTGCTACTCTGTTCCTGCCAATAATCGCTCGGTTGAACGTCTGGTTCATCAGTCTGTTCTAGTTGGGCTTTCGAATCGATGGAGTCCTAGGTCTCTTCCTGTTGCTTCTCCTCGTTCACGCATGTGAATGAGGTGACCTTCAGACCGTTGCCGGCCAACACCGCCACAGGCATAGCCTTGGCATTGGTCGCGTATCCCCAGCGGCCCTTTGCGTCAGCAACGATGATGCCTGCCTCGCTTCCTGTCTTTTGCTCGAAGATCTCCATCCCTCGTTTCGCAGCCTGCATTGGGCTTTGTCCCTCCTCCACATAGAGCACTGTGGTTCTGCTCAAGACCACTCGCATGATATGCTCTCCGTAGCCAGTAGCCGAAGCACCACAACACTGGTTGGCATACGCACCTGCCCCCATTACAGGGCTGTCCCCAACCCTGCCTGGAGCTTTGTTGGGAATACCACCCGTGGATGAAGTGGCGGCAATGTTGCCTGACTTGTCAACCACGATACAGCCGACCGTGTCAGAAGTGGACGAAACATGCGGCCCCATCACGACCCCCTGTGTCTTCTCCTCCCGGTAGCCCTCTGAAATCATCTGCTCGTAGATGCGATGAGCGTTGCCGCCCGCAAAGAAGCTGTAGTCTGTTCTCTCCATGATGTAGCGGGCCAGCGAGATTGGGTTCTCAATCCCTATGATGGCCGCAACAGATCCGAAAGTGATGTCTGCGCCATTTACTATCATTGCATCAAGCTCGAGTTCCCCATCCCGATTAGGGCGAGCACCTCTACCGGCATTGAGCTCTCCGCAGCTCTCCATGAAAAGCGTGCACGCCTCTGCAGCATCAAGAACGCTGCCTCCACGCTCCAGACATGAGAAGCCTTCCCTTGCAGCCTTCTCCACATATTCGACCCCGACCTTTAGGCGTTCATCCTTCCAGGAACCTGCTCCACCATGCACGATAACTAACGGCAAATCCACCTGTGCCAAGCCTCTGCTCGGCCCGGAGTCAAGTGCGTCCTGATAACGCTATCTGTTCCGATGGGGTCTGTGAAAAATGAATAGGGACCCGGGCCTCGTATGAAGCCCGGACCCTTCCGATACCTTTCTTCTCAACGCGAGCTGATTCAGGATTACCTGAAGCGGCTCTTGATGTCTCCCTGCTGTAGGTAGAGGATAATGATGATGTTGATAATCAGGGAGATTATGTCGAAGAAGATTAGGTTCAGGATTGCATTGATTATGTTGAATACTAGCGCTAGCATCCAGGCCCAGGACTTGAGTGTCCAGAGTCCGTAGCCGATGATGAAGTCAATGAGTGCGAGCAGTATGACTACAATGCCGAAGATCGCAGCGAATGCCCCAAGGAAGGGAATCACTGCGCCAAGGGCAACGAGTCCAATTCCGCCGATGAAACCTAGAATTGCAGCAATGAACTCTAGGACAGCAAGGATTGTCACACCCAGTGGCCTCTCACCCGAAGGTGCTGAGTATCCAGTTGTTGGTGTTGGTATTTCTGCCATCGTTTACCCTCCAATGCGAATAGGAGTTGAAGTGGTTGGAGTATTGCTGGCATATATATCTCGCGCTGATATACTCCTAGAAGGCTCCAGAGGGCGCGGGACAGCGTAATAATGCGCATTCCGCATGAATGAGCCTCTGTTTCTTGTCACTTACGATAAAAGAAAGAGATGGGGTGCAATCCCGCGTTGCGGGATTCACCCTGTGACTTCTCCCTACCAGTTCTGGTAAGTTCCGTACTCGGTTCCGGGAGATGGTTGCGAGTAGTCCGGAGCAAAGGCCGCCTTCACGCTGCCCGTGAACAGCAGAAGAAGAGTGATCAGGTTCACTGCGAAGAAGATGAGAACCTGGGGATAGGCCATCAGGAATAGGATACTGATGCTCGCGGAGGCTATAATATCAAGGACATACAGGATCAATGCAATCACATTTACCATGATTGCCCCATTGACCGCGCCAGGCTCCTTCTTGTACATCCGATAGCCGAAGTACAGCTGAACCCAGGCTATTATCGACAGACCGAACCATGATACGAGAAAGAGTATGACGGTTGGTTCTAGCGAGATATAGGAGATCAAGCCCATAGACGTGAGTGCATTCGGCAAACCGTAGTAGACTGATACTCCTCCTGATGCAAACTGCAGAAGCAGCGCAAACAGCGTCATGCCCTCAAGCGCCATCAGAGGCGAGGCGTATTGAGGAGGCGGTGATCTAGGTTCTTCAAACGCCATTGTTGCCCACCAACGAGTTCGGTTGCATTTCCTCCATATTAACGTACTCACTCGTGGATTATGGTTGCCAGCCTTGTGGTATGCCGCATTCGTTCGCAGCATGAGAAACACAAGAGAAATGTGGGGGGAGGGCCTAGTTCCCACTCGGCTGGTGTACGTGGATGGGAAGGTGCCAGTTTCTATCGAAGTCTGAGGCGGATGACATCCATAGTACCGCTATCCGCCTCCTTGAGAAGACAGGAGTGTCAGTACAGAATCAGCACGCAGAGGGTCTATTCCGGTCAAGGGGCTGCCGGTCTGAGAAGGGCCTCATCTTCATACCTGAAGACCTCGTAGACGAAGCTCTTCAGAGTGCTCCATCATCATTCGATCTCTACGATGCGAGGAAAAGGGAGCCACTCCGTGTTGGGGGTGACCATGTCCTCTTCAACCCTGGATCAACAGCCCCGAAGGTTCTTGATCGTTTCACGGGATCTATCCGGAAGGCGACACGTTCTGACCTTCGAGAGATGGCCTGTTTGGTTGAATTGCTCTCAGGATTGCAGGCCCAGAGCACCGCCATCGTTCCTTCAGAGGCACCAGTTCCTGTCTCTGACATCTTCAGACTGTACTTGGTCCTAATGCACTCTACGAAGCCTGTAGTGACTGGGGCATTCACGAAGGACGGCCTGAAGTGGATGGTTGATCTGCTTGCAGTCTTCACAGGCGGACTTGATGGTCTGAAAGAGAGACCTTTGGCAGTCTTCGATTGTTGTCCGCTTTCCCCACTGGCATGGGGAGATGTTGCCACGCAGAACCTGGTGGACTGCGCAAGGCTGGATGTTCCCGCTCAGATTGTACCCGCCCCTCTCATGGGGGCTACAAGTCCAGTGACTCTGACGGGCACACTCATTCAGACACATGCAGAGATTCTGGCAGGCGTAGTCATGGCCCAGCTGGTCAACCCTGGAGCGCGTGTTGTCTACGGAGGAGCGCCGGGAGTACTTGACATGAGGCACGCTACCCCAGCTTTCGCCGCAATTGAGGCATCTCTTGTTGCATGCCTATCTTCAGGACTCGGCAAGCACATCGGACTCCCTACACAAGCCTACCTTGGTGGCAGTGACTCGAAAACAGTGGATGCTCAGGCAGGCATGGAAGCAGGAGTCGGGTTGGTCCTAGCTGGTCTGGCGGGCATCAATGTTGTGTCGGGCCCTGGTATGTTAGCTGCATTGGACTGCCAGTCCACCGAAAAGCTAGTGATTGACAATGAAGTCTGCGAGCTGGTTCAAAGAGCCATTGCAGGATCTGGAGAGTTTCGATTAGAGAAGGAATTCGATGTTCTTTCGAGCGTCGGGCCCGGAGGCGACTTCCTCGGCCTGAAGCACACACGCGAACATCTGCGGTCAGAGCACCTATTTCCGTCCATGCTCATCGACAGGCTCAGCCACGATGCTTGGTCAAAGACAGGATCTCCGTCGGCATTCGAACGGGCTAGAACACGCGTTCAGGAGTTGCTCGACCAATACGAGCGCCCCGTCATATGTATCGAGAAGGAAGGGGAGCTGAAGCAGGCATTCAAGGAGGTTCTCTCAAGCAACCAGCTTGATGGCTCTCTTCTCTAGCACGTATCTAGAGACGCGGCTTGACTTTCAATCTTTAAATACTCGGGCAGGAGAACCAGAAGATTAGTGACAGTGAAAATGGAAAAGAAAGGCTTTGACTTTGATGAGAAGGATAAGAGATTTCTGAAGAAGCACTGGCGCATGATGACCGTTTTTGGTGTTCTGATTGCGGTTGCTGCTTCAGCAGCGGCCTATGTCTTGCTGTGGTTTGTGCAGACCGCCCAGACTACAGGTTTTGTGCCTACTGCACTCGGAAACTGGACTATCGGCTATGTGGTCGCATTCGTCCTACATCTGATCTTCTGGGAACTTCTCCTTGTGGGAAGTTGGGCTGCTGTGGCCGCCGTGCTCCTAGTCGTTCCGTGGTACAGGAACCTGCCTGAGGAGGACAAGAGAGGAAGCCGCAAACGTGGCACACGTGAGGGCGGGGATGCATTTGGTTTCTTGGTCCTGATTACTTGGTTGCTAGTCGTCTGGTTTGACGGTCGATGGGCACTTCCGTTTCAATCATGGACTGTCAACGCATGGGTCTACTCTTTCTTGGCGGCGGTGGCCTGGGACTTGCTGATCTTCGGGATTCCGATTCTTGTAGCCTTCCTATGGTGGATCCGAAGGGAAGTTGGAGAAGCGGCCTGAATACGCACCGATATCCGGCAGTAGCGGCAACGCACCTGCTTTACAGGTATGTGAGTCCCTCCCTCGGGGACTCATCACTCTTTTTTGGGCATCATCCTTGGCTTGAGAATCAGGAAAGTCCTTAAGACTCGAGAACTCAGCTCCGAACATGGACGGGAGGATGCAGAAGTGGGTGAGCTGGACATTCCTTCTCACTGCACTCGCCATCCACGTCATGCTCATCACATCCCTGTGGACGGGTCTGCTGAACCCGCTATTCCATGACACGGAGTACCTGTTAGGTCAGGGTGCAGACTTCTTTGCCTTCTATCAGGCTGGGACCAACATTCTGAACGGCATCTCATGTTACTCGTTTCCGCCCTCTCCTGTTGTCCCGTACTTCTATCCCTATCGGTACCTGCCCTACTTCGCCTACTCTGTTGGTATCATCCTGAACCTATTGCCCCCCATTACTGCCTATTGGGCGTGGGTCGGCCTGATTCTGGTTTCGATATGGCTGGCCGCATGGAGGACTATCTCTGTTGCGAGAAGGCTTGGACGTCCGTCTTGGGAGGCGAGGATTGCAGCTGCGATGTGGTTTGTCTTTTCGCCAATCTATATCGAGCTGTATCTCGGCCAAGTCACGCTTCTGTCGGGGATTCTCACTTTCTTCGCACTAACCTCCCCTCAGTTCACTAGCGGAGTCAAGGGAGGACTGTCGCTTGTCACTTCATGGACACTTGGTGGCCTCGCCAAGCTCATCCCATTCACGATTGCTCCGGTCCTTCTTGCAGGAGCGAGAGTCCGGACTGTCTTGTGCGCGGGTCTGATAACGGCCGCGGCGATTCTTGTGGTTCCCCATGGCCTCGAATCACTCCTGTTCTTCATTGACTTCAACGCCGCACGCACAATGTATCTCAGCCCGTATCCGGGGAGTCATTCATTGAAGATGCTGATCCTCTACTTGTTCAGCTTGCCCGGAGGAGACTTCCGCGTGATAACCCTCTTGCTCGCAGGTATCTTCATCACTCTATCACTCGTCGCGATGCTATACTCTCGTGACATATGGTCCTGCTCGGCTCTCTTCGCGTTGTCGTACTTCTTCATCATGACTGATGTCTGGGAGCATCACTACACCTTCCTGCTGGCTTTGCTGGTTCTTGGATGGATTCGAGGTGGCCCGAATGACAGACTTCGGTGGGTGCCTGTCTTGCTGACGCTTCTGATGAGTATTCCAATGATGCCTATCATATCGCTCCTGTCAGGGGCGGATCCCGGTGTGAATCCCATAAATTGGGAGCCTATGTGGTCGGTGCTCTACCACAGCTCAAAGGTTGTGCCGGCGCTCATCTTGTACTGCTGGTT
The DNA here is from genome assembly GCA_016839445.1 of Candidatus Thorarchaeota archaeon. Taxonomy (GTDB): domain Archaea; phylum Asgardarchaeota; class Thorarchaeia; order Thorarchaeales; family Thorarchaeaceae; genus SMTZ1-45. The sequence goes on along the minus strand of JAEOUG010000135.1, from coordinate 191 downwards.
CTTCTGGACATCGCTTGCCTACCCACGCGAAAACGGCACTCTCAGGACCCTGTGGCCTGCCTTTGCCCTTGGCGAGGAACCTACTGTCATGAAGGGCCTTCTTGTCCAGTCTGTTCCCGTGGCCTCGGAAGAGAATGGAGAACACTTTAATCATTGATTGCAGAAGGCTAAGCATTACCATCTGATACCCT
>JAEOUG010000134.1 GCA_016839445.1 Candidatus Thorarchaeota archaeon | reverse complement strand
TTCACACAGACACCGAGAGTGTGAAGCATGTGAAAGAGGTTGTCAGAAGAGAGCGCCCCAGCGTAGTGGCTGTGGAATTGGATCACGAAAGGTACGACCAGCTCATGAATCCAGAGGTGCCGCAAGAGGTAGAAACACCAGAACCCACAGGGGACATGGCCCAGGATCTCATGCTTCAGCTGGCCCTTCTTGAGAGAAATCTCGGCAGGATGACGGGCTCAGACGTTGGAGAGGAGATGATGACTGCCATAGAGGAGGGCAGGGATGTCGACGCCAAGATAGCTCTGATTGATAGACCCATGAAGGAAACGGTCAAGTCAATGATGCGTGTCCCTCTCGATGAGCTGTACAAGCTGTTCAACATGCTCCCTGACGCCTCCAAGGAGATTGAGGAAGGAGGCGTTGGTGACCTCTTTGCTCTTCTCAGGCAAGATGGCGCCGTGGATGAGATTATGGACCAGTTTAGAAGTGAGTTCCCAAACCTAACGAAGGTTCTAATTGAGGAGCGAGATATCTACGTCGCCAGAGCTCTTCACTTCATCCTGAACGACGTTGATGGGACAATCGTTGCCGTGCTTGGGGCAGGACACATTCAAGGAGTCAAAAAAGCCCTAGTCGAGTGTCTATCAGAACAACCCTAGAGTCCAAGTGCGGAAATGAAACTGTCAATTCCTTCTCCCGTCTTGGCACTGACCCTGAACACTGGGAGATTCGCGTCTACTTCTCGAATGTCCTCTAGGAGTCGGTCCACGTCAAACTCCAAGGCCTCGGCCAAATCGATCTTGTTGATGACGACCATGTCAGACCTTTTGATGGTGAGGGGATGTTTTCGAACCATGTAGGGACCCTCAGTGACGCTCAGCACAACCACCTTCTTTGATACTCCGAGCGAGTACCCCGCCGGACAAATCAGATTCCCAACATTCTCTATGAAGACGACCTCATACTTGGAGAGGTCAACATCGTCGAGGGCAACACGCACCATTCGTGCATCGAGATGACAGGCAGTTCCTGTGTTGATCTGAACCGTGTCCACTCCATGTGACGCGACCCTATCTGCATCGATTCGAGTGGCCAGGTCTCCCGCAATCATAAGGATGCGACGGCCTCTACCTAGGCGGTCACAGAGAGCCTCGATGAGCTGAGTCTTGCCAGTCCCCACAGAACCCATGATGTCGATTGCCTTGATGCCGTGTTTCTTGAATAACTCCGCGTTCAGCATTGCAGCCTGTTCATTTGCCCCAAACAGGTCCTTCCTTATGTCGACAGTGACAGTCTTTCGCCCCTCTGAATCGTTCATTGAGCAGACACCTCCTCTTCAGTGAGCTCCGAGGGCGGTCCAGGTTCATAGAGGTATCTGCCTGCAATCGGTCTGATGATAGCATCATCGATAATCAGGGCCATGACAGCCCACACCATGGCCTGCCACATGTCGATAAGCGCAGCAGCTAGATTCACAGCCAACGGGTCAATGACTGAGGAGAATATCAGAAGAGTAGGTAGAAACCCACCGATGATGCCTCCTCCAAGGACTACGAGCAATGTGTATTTGACTGACTGCCGAGGAGCTAGATGAATCGCCATGCCCGACCCAAGCCCGAGACAGATGTTGCCAATCATTGGGAGGAGAGGGACCTCGCCACCTGCAAGAGCACCCGCAAGACCTACTATCGCTCCGACCAGCATACCCCCAGGAACTCCTCCGATGACTCCCCCGAGAAGGGAGAAGGCAAATCCTGGCGTGAGTTCGACAACCTCCGGTATCACAGGAATCTTGATGAAGATGCGAACGACAGCCCCTAGTGCAGCCACTACGGCGAGTGTTGTTAACAACGCAGTGTTCTTCCAGATTGGCGGAGATTTCATGGAGTATGCCTCAATCACCTAGATTGCTTGACCGAGTGCGACCACCTCTCCAACAAGAAGCTTCTGGTCTCTTGGTACCAGGAATCCAGCTGCTCCAAGATCTGGTCCTTGACAACATCATCAGAGACTGCGCTGTATTCGTATAGGTAACCCCCCTGAGCAAGATGATGCTCATTCCTCTCGACAAGACCCTTCTTGTGAAGCCGTTTGAGTGCACGTTGCACTACACTCCGATCTTTGCCCAGAGCACCTGCAACCTGTTCAACGGTCATTGAGCCACTGAATAGGAGCTCGAAGTAGGTGCGGCTGTCTGTGTTCCGAAGACCAAAGGCACAGCACATCAGATCCGAGCAATCATCGAAGCCGCGAGTGAACAGACCAATCAAATGATTCCGAACGTTCATGCTATCTTCTCGTCACTCCGCAAAGAGATAAGAGTTGTGCAAAGGACATGCACACTCGTTCTCGAGCATAATACTTCAGTTCAAAAGGTCAGCCATCTCCGATTAGGTGGTGATCCAGTCATGGGATTCGATGCATTCCGTAGCAGCTATGACGAGGAGCAGTGGGATAGGCACAGTCACAGCGAGAGAAGACTCGAACCCATCAACCTAGCGCCACTCAAGGGTGCCATCGAATCGGATCCGGTGCGCAGCAGAGTTCTGAAGGTCCTGATAGAAGACGGGGCATGGGTTTCAACCACTGATCTGCTAAGAGCTGCGCGACAGGAGCGTCCGATTGTTGGTGCCGTGACCATAGGGACCATTCTCAATGGACTGAACGAACTCGTTTCATCGCGCCTAATCCTCAGTCGCACTTCCATGAACTCCGGCATCGACTGGGCAGAGTGGAGAATCAATCCAGACTGGCTCGAGCCCACACGAAGTCTCCTCCGCATGCTCAGCAGACCGAAGTTCCAGTCCGCCTCAGCAGACGACTATCCTCAGAAGGTGGAAAGGCTCCTCGGGGACACAACTTAGTTAGATGTTGTTTTGATGTTACGCATCAGTGAGTACGTAACACTCCATGCGTAGATTAATAAGCAAGCCCATAGGGTTCCGACACATGGCAGACGACACCGACCAGGGAGCCTCAAGCGCAGTTCGTGACTCGGAGTCAGAAGACGCTGAGAATCTCGAGCTTGCTGATGTGTCCCGAAGCTCAGTCAGAGTTCGCAGGATTGCTGTCGGCGCGGTCTTAGCCGCGGTGTCAATTGCAGTAGCCCCTTCCGTCGGATTCATTGGTCGCATAGCAGGGTGGGGAATAGCCCTCTTTGACCATGTTTCTATCTTCTGGATGGTGGCATTCCTGATTGGGGGACCCCTAGTGGGCTCAATCAGTCTAGTAGCTGGAGGAATCGCTCTATTCCCATTCGATCCATACGCTCCCTTCGGCCCAATCTTCAAGATGCTGGCGACAATGCCAATGATGCTTGTCCCATGGTACGGCGTTCGAAGGCTGAAAAACCCGGTAGGAGGGGAGGCCCTTTCGAAGCCTAGGTTCTATGCAACACTGATGGTCATGGCGGTCCTTCTGCGACTTGCCATCATGGTACCTGTCAATATCGTCTATATAGCGCTGTTTCTGCCATCCTTTTCATTCGAGATGCTGATCACCTTCGGGGTACTCCTCAACGTGCTTCAGGGTACATGGGACGCGCTGATTCCTTTCGTGCTCGTTTATCCGACCAGACTCTTCGAGAACTTCAAGCTCTGGTAACAAGCAGGGTGACAGTCGGGATTCTCTTAAATAGAAACTCGGCAGACTCTGATGTGGTTGCATCAGCAGAGAGTTGAATTGAAGTGCGACGCTGCGAGTTCTGCGACAGCCCGGTTCCGGCCGACGCCACCGTGTGCCC
>JAEOUG010000133.1 GCA_016839445.1 Candidatus Thorarchaeota archaeon | reverse complement strand
TCAAGGTTGTGCAACAGCTGTATGACGAGCTTGAATCTGAGCCCACTCCCACAGAACTGCAGGAGGAAGTGGTTCCTCACTTGGGACAGCTACTCTATTCACTGAACGATGTCCTTGAGAAGGCTCAATACCTCAAGTGGAAGAGCGTGATTGATAGGAAGAGGTTCAGCGAGAGTGAGCTCTTTCGAGACCTGGATCTTACGGTGCTCGCACAGCAGGCCTTCGCAGCCGCCCTTGAGGACATACTGAAGGAACATACACTTGCTTACATCGGATACCCCGAGAGGGCAACGATGAAGGACAAGTTTGCCCGCATATTCCTGGGCTTCTCAGTACTCCCACTGCGCATCTTCGCGTCGTTCAAGGCAACCGCCCAGAATCTCTTCTTCTCCACTATCGGACGAATCCGCCGCAAGATCTCTCCTCCCAAGGAAACGGGGGCTCCGACCGTTGATGACGTCAACGAACCAGAGTCGTCACGGGAGGAGATGTAGAACTTCAGCAGGTGTGCCAAGGATAATTGCTTCTGGAGGTGCCCTCTGCTTCTCCTCTGGATTGGCCCATGTGAGGAGAACCGGTATCATCTCCGCCCTGAGTGCTGCATCGACGTCTGCGTCTACATAGTTGCCCACGAACACGCAATGCCGTGGATTGAGACCAAGATCTCCAGCGGCAGCCAGTAGCGTGTAGGGACTAGGCTTTGCGTAACCAACAACGCCGGACCAGTGAACTGTCGAGATCAGATGCGCTATTCTCCAGTCCTTGAGGAGATGTCTAGGGCTATCGGTTCTTCTTGTGCAAATTCCAATCTGGTATCCTCGGCTGTGAAGCTCCTCCAGCGTGTCTGACGCTTCTTCGTGAAGGACCTCCGTTTCGTGGCTGTTCACAACAGCCTTCCATCTTCTCTCAAACCAGATGATTTCCTCATCTTTGAGATCATGACAGCCAAGCTCTGTCAGCAAAATCCTATCAGCTTCCACCCAGTCTTCAGGCTCTGATCCCCAATGAATGTCCACCCCGGTCCTGACCTGGAATTCCTTGATCCACTTGTCCACTCTCCAGAAGCTTGCTTTGATTTCTTCATCAGACGCCCCGCTGATGTCTATTCCAACATCTGAGGCGCACTTTCTAAACAAGGTTGGCAAGTCCGCCGTATGCATGCTGATAGTATTGTGGAGGTCGAAGAGAACGGCCTTCACACCAGCGAGATTCGCCTTCTGCACAGACATATGCATGGCCCATTGAGCAGCGAATATATCATTTGCGTGCAGCCGATTCGACATACTCAATAAGGCCCCGGTCGCCTCGACACAGGCGAGTTCACCCTGCTCAGCTCAACAACAACGGAGCATTCCACTCATGTCCAGCTTCGCTATAATCGGAAACGGAGTAGCGGCCACGACAGCCGTACGAGAGATAAGGAAGCAGAGCCCGGAGTCCAAGATTGATGTCTTCACTGACGAAAGACATGGGTACTATCCCCGCCCCTATCTGATTGACCTGATCGCGGAGAAAAGAACAATCGAAGAAACGATCCGCTATGATGCTAATTGGTATCTAGAGCAGGATGCGACTCTCTTCAGGTCCAAACCAGTAACTCAGATTGAACCTGCCTCGAAGCGTGTAATCACAACCTCCACAACTCACCAAGGATATGATTCGCTTCTCATTGCTGTGGGTAGCGTTCCGTTTGTGCCACCGTTCGAGGGCCTTTCGAAGAAGAACGTTCATGTCATTCGGACACTGGATGATGCCCTGGACATCAAGGAGGCAACAAAGGAGTCTGGGAGGGAGGTTGTCGTCGGTGGTGGTATACTTGGCATTGAACTCGCAGCTGCAATGAAGGAGATTGGTGGAGATCCGGTAGTGGTCACGAACATAGACACCCTCCTGCCGATGCAACTCGATGCCAGGGGGAGTAACGTTCTCCTCGCTCATCTAGGGCGTCTCGGAATCGAAGTACTTCGAGGGTTCAACTGCGTGAAGATTGATGGTGAGTCGAAGGCTACAGGTATACTGTCTGGGTCTGGGGAAAGAGTTGCAGGGGACTTGGTCGTTATAGCTACTGGTGTAAGATCTAACGTTCAGCTGGCGAAGAACTCAGGCATCGCAGTGAAGCGAGGCATTGACGTTGATGATCGAATGCAGACCTCTGCGAGTGGTGTGTTTGCCGCGGGTGACTGCTGTGAATGGCGGGGCCAGTGGTTTGGCATAATCCCATGGGCTACCTCCACTGCTAGAGTTGCCGCGAGCAACATGGTGGTGCCCCACAGTGAAACCTTCGATGGCATAACTCCGTCGAACACCCTGCAGGTTGCCGGTATTGATCTAACATCCGTGGGCATAACCGATCCTCCCTCCGGCGAATACGAGACCGTCGTTGAGGCTGACGATGAGAAAGGGACTTACTTCAAACTCGTGATGAAGGACCATGTTGCCGTTGGCGGCATATCCCTGGGTGATAGGAGAGTCGCAATGAGGATACGGGGGCTTGTCAACAAGAAGATGGATGTGTCTGACATTACAGAGTCTGTCTTCGAGGACTAGCATCAAGTCTCTACAAGAGGTTGTCTACCCTTCCCCTGCGGCGTTAGTGAGATTATCTGATCAGTGGCTCCTTTCAGCTCCGACATATGAGTGACTACTATCACCTGCTCCACTGCTTGAAGACCCTGAACGGCATCAGGTAACCATCTTCGGCGTTCCTCATCCAGTCCTGCCCCCGGTTCATCGAGTATTATCAGACCAGGTGGAGGCCCCGCTATGGAGTACTTCTGAAGCGCCGTATTCACAGCCACCCGCAGTGCGAAGTTCACACAGACATCCTCGCCTCCCGAAGCTGCTTTCAGAGGCACTTCGTTGCCTTGAATGTCGAATAGTGTGACATCGTAGTCGTCGTCGATGACAAGATCACTGTACCTATCGCCAAAGATCTCTCGGAAGAGCGACCGAGCCTCTTCTCGGATGTGTGGTCTCAGTTGCTTCTCTGCGATGTCGGGAATAGCATCCAGGATTGATTTGAGATGGTTTGCCAGTTCAGATTCCTCACGCAACTCCTCGGGGCGTTGAGTCATTCTTGGTGAGGCCAGCTCATCCTCCACTGAGCTAAGCGACTTGTCTACCCTCATGACTACTCTCCTGAGCTCATCCAGGAGTTCGCGACTACCTATCTCCTTCTCGATTTCCACCAGCGCTTTAAGCGCCGATTCTATCTCATCTCGAGTTGGTAGAATGTCCTTGACCTGAGTCAACTCGTTGCGCGCAGCGTCAATCTGGTCTGCCTCTGAGCCGAAGGTCTTCGCCTGGGTCCCCACCTTCTTGCCTGCATCCTCGTAGACGCCGAGGCCCATCATGCTGTATAGGCTCGATCTTCTCTTGGAGGGGAAGTCTCTCGAGAGCTTGAAGATCTCTCCCTGTCGTACATAGGTCAGCGCAGAGAAAGCGTTCCTGTCTATGCCAAGTAGGCGAACCACTTCAGCGTCCACTCGCTTCGGGTCGGACACCTCTGGCTCCATCTTCCCCATCTGGAAGAGGTCTGCATTGGTTTCGCCAGGATGAATTGTGCGGACAACGCGATACTCTCTTCTGTTTACGGGGGCGACGAAATCCAACTCTACCTTTGCCTTCCGCTGGGAGTGTCTTATGAGCTCCTCAACCTTCTTGATGGCTTTCTCTTTCCTTGTGACGCCGCGGAAGAGGGCGAACTCTATTGCCTCGAGAATGCTGGTCTTGCCGCTACCATTGGGTCCTACGATTGCAGTCGTTCCTGGTTTGAAATGGAGTTCTTGATCGTGGAAGACCTTGAAGTCGACCATCCTCAGTCGTCGTATCAACCTGACACACCTCCAAGTAATTCCGGAAGCCGATCCAGTATCTTCTCTCTCCTCTCGTCACTCGTGGCCTTCATATATTCGTCCACTGACTTCTCGACATCGAGAGGTTCCGAGAAGCTGATTTGCTCTGAGGGCTGGGATACCCAATTCGATTCCATGTGTAGAAAGAGTGGTGCAAGTCTGTTCTCCCCATAGCGGATGACTTCAGTCCTACTCATGTTTCTCTCGGTCTCAATGTCAACGATGCCTTTGACCTCCATGATGACAATCGGGTCCTTCTTTTT
>JAEOUG010000132.1 GCA_016839445.1 Candidatus Thorarchaeota archaeon | reverse complement strand
CTCAGGCGGCTCACACCGAATTCGTGGGAGGGATTCCCCCCGACTACGACATTGTGGACGGGAGTCAACTCCTGATTGTCAGCAGAGACCAATCATATCTTACACATGGGATTCACAAGTTCCCTGCCAAGTTCTTCCCCGAGCTGCCTCGATACCTGATACTCAGATTCTCTGAACCTGGCGAAACGGTGCTTGATCCAATGTGCGGACGTGGAACTGTCATCCTGGAATCAGTCCTGAATGGCAGGACCGGCCTTGGTATCGATATCGATTCCATGGCTCTCTCGATATCAAAAGCCAAGACGACGCCAATACCCCCTGGAGTGCTGGACTCTAGTTCGGAGGCACTCTCTCATAGGATTCGAGCGTGTATGACAGACAGTGAGTTCAGGCCTGAGTTACCTCAGTTTCCCTACCGTGACAACTGGTTCAAACCTCACGTCTTGCATGAGCTTGCTGTGATTAGAGACTCCATTCTGACCCTTCCCGACTACTCGTCTGGCCTAGACAATGGACCGCAGTCCACCATTCTAAGATTCATGCATATTGTGATGTCCTCCATAATACGCGAGGTCTCGAACGCCGATCCGCATTGCACTCGCACAGTCATTCGCAGGAATCTGGTGAAGAATGTCAGGGCAGGTGACACGATTACGGCATTCCTGGAGGCTCTGTCTAAGCAGTCCCAAGCGATGAAGGAACTCTGGAGCGTCTATGAAACGCATGAGACTTGGGATGCCAGAGTACTCCAAGCTAATGCAACGTCAACAGGACTCGCCGACGGCTGTGTGAGTCTAGCGGTGACTTCTCCTCCCTACATCAATGCTGTGGACTACCCGCGCACCCATCAGCTAGAGATGTACTGGTTGGGTCATCTGGGAACGGGACCTCTCTCTGAGGTGAAGCGGAAGTATATCGGCACGGAGACAGTCTACAAGCAAGAGTACTCCCTCCCGAGAGAATCCGGCCTTTCTACCCTCGACCCTCTGCTTGAGAGAATCTATGAGAGTGATCCGAGGAGGTCCTACATCGTGTTCAGGTTCTTCCGCGAAATGGAAGAGCAGCTCAAGGAAACATGGCGTGTTCTAAAGCCGGGTGGGTACTACTGCATAGCCATTGGAAACAACGTTATCCGCGGAGTCCTAGTGAAGTCCCACGAGATTCTTGCTGAGATTGCCGCCGAGAGAGCTGGCTTTGAAATGGACCGAATGTTCTTCTCGAAGCTGATTCGCCACTTCATCAGAATTCCTCGAGAAGAGAGAATGCTTGGTGAATGGGTGCTTGTTTTGCGGAAGCCGAGGCCCTGACGGCAACGCTTATCAGCAACAGGGGGATTCTCGGGCAAAAACGAATGGAGGTACGAAATCATGGCGACAATGTTCAGGTGGGATCATGTTTGCCAGACGCTCGTTCTTGTCTCTACCTCCTTCAGCGAAATTCCTCTACGTTCTTCTTAAGAGCCGGCGCCGAATGTCGCGGCAGGATCTAATCGCATACACCTTCCTGCCACCTCGGACCATCAACTATGGTCTTAGTCGACTGAAGGAGCTCGGCCTGATTCGAGAGCAAGAGCATGAGGATGACGCGAGGGAGAGAGTGTACGAGCTGGTGCTGGCCCCCATGTAGAGCACAACGACAGAGGTGGCAGGGTCACGCCTTGCCCCTCTGCTCTCATTTATCTCTCTCCAAAAGCCTCATAATGCAGGTCCGACTGGACTGCTTTCGCTTGAGCGAGGAATCTTGGATGACGTACTACGAGAGGTCAGGAACTGAGCCAATTGGCGATCAGCAAAGAACTCACCACGCGAACGAAGTAACTGCCGATTTGATTGGCTCTCAGGTGGTTCTTATGGGGTGGGTCCATATCATCCGGGACAAGGGCAAGATCAAGTTCCTTATCCTCAGGGACGAGCGCGGCTCGGTTCAGGTCACGATTCCTCAGAAGAAGGTATCAGCGACCGTCTTCGAGACATCCGCGCTACTCAAACCCGAAACGGTGGTCTCGGTTCGTGGTACGGTGGTTGAGGCGAAGCAGGTTGAGTCAGGATTCGAGATCATCCCTGAGGACATTCGCGTGCTGAACACGGCTGAGAGATTGCCCATCGATGTCGTTGAGGGGAAGGTGGACATCGAACTTGACACCCGTCTCAACAATCGAATACTAGATCTTAGGAAGCCAAGCATCAATGCGATATTCAGAGTTCAGCACAGCCTCGTCAGATTCTCGCGGGAGTATCTCGAATCTCAAGGATTCGTAGAGATTCACACCCCGAAGCTAGTGGCTGAAGCCACAGAAGGAGGGGCGAACCTCTTCGAAGTCAAGTACTTCGAGAGGAAGGCATACCTGGCACAGAGCCCTCAGTTCTACAAGCAACTGATGCTTCTTGCCGGATTTGACCGTGTCTTCGAGATCGCTCCTGTCTTCCGCGCAGAGAAGCACAATACGCGCAGACATGTCAATGAGTACACATCCTTTGACTTCGAAATGGCTTGGATACGCGGCGTCGAAGATGTGATGAAGATGGAAGAGAGGATGCTCCATCATTCATTCAGCAAGACGAGGAAGCATGCCGCAAGGGAGTTGGAGCTCCTCGGCATCAACTTGGATGTACCATCGGTTCCCTTCAAGCGAATAAAGTACGCAGAGGCCATAGAACTTGTCAATGAGGCAGGAAAGGATCTTGCAGTCACCGATGATTTGGACCCAGAGTGCGAACGGATCCTGGGTGATATCTTTCCTGAGAAGTACGGAACTGATATGGTATTCATAACGCATTATCCAATTGAGCTGAGACCTGCATATACCATGCCAAGTCTAACGGATGAGGGCATGACCGAGAGCTTCGACCTCACCTACAAGGGCATGGAAATCACCACAGGTGGCCAAAGGATTCATCTCTATGACCTCCTCGTGGAACGGTTCAAAGCTAAGGGCTTCGACCCAGAGGCATTTGCTTTCTATCTTGATCCGTTCAAATACGGTGCTCCACCGCACGGCGGTCTGGGACTAGGTGTAGAGCGGTTGACCATGCAGCTTCTTGGGATTGACAACATCAGAGAAGCAACACTGCTACCCAGAGACCGTGACCGACTGACGCCGTGATGCAGTCGCCAAGATGCATGGCGGATAATACTCCCTCTTAAAGCACGTGAGACCCTCCCTTGTGTGCCGGCACAGTGCGGACTATCACCATGGGAAGTTCGACTAATGCGAGACAGAATCGAGACAGAGCTCTACGCTTCAATTGCCACGCTTGACCAGCTCAAGAAGATGTACGACCTCGGGGCAATCGACCCGCGATCGTTCCAGATGGAGTCACAGGCGTTACTCAGCGAGGTCCGCAATCACATTGGGAACATGAAGCGAATGGGACTGGATTTCGATTTCTTCATGTCTGGTGAGAAGATATCCCATGTCTTTCCTGACGCAGCCGAGATGCTGGATTTTAGGGGCCAGGTTCCGAGACGCAGCTACCCGGGGATGACCGAAGAGGAGTACTTCGACTACATAGGCCTAGCCATTCTCGACGTTGCCACTGAGAATGCATCAAAGGGACTCATGGGTCTCGCCGAACTTATCGTCGAGGTTGTCAGGAGGCTGCCTGAGATGAAGACGGTGACGTACAATGAGGTGATTGAGGCCGTAAATCGAGTTGCGCAGAATGGACTCATCCCTGGCATACGCACTCTTCGTGGTGGCGTGAAGGTCGTGGAGCTCCGCCCGCTTGAATTGAGGAGGGACCAGTCGGACGTCATCAATCTTGCAGCCTCGAAGGGTCACGTGTCAGTTGAAGAAGTGATGATGGCGTTCAAATGGTCAGAGGACCACGCGCGGCAGGTCTTGGCCAGCCTTGTTGACGCAGGGATGGCTGTAGCTGATATCAGATTCTCCACAGGGGGGCGGTACTACTTCCCCGGTCTCAGATCGAGGGACCAGTCCGCTCAGCGGGGTTCATACTAGGCCTCGATGACGACGGCACCCTTCTTCTTGTCAACCCAGTCTGCGAAGCCCCTGGTGACCATGATTGCCAGAACTTTGTACAAGTCCTCTTCGGGAAGATGGGAGAATGCTTGCTGGGATTCCTGTATGACAATTGACTTCACATCGAGTCTGAGCTTACCCGTATCTAGGCACCAAGCATAGATGTCATCAGCCCAGTCCTCAAGAGGCTTCCAGTAGACTCTCAGTTGTCGCTCGTTCTTGTCCACCCATTCGGCCACTTGCTTCTCAATCAGACCCTCGGAGATTATTCTGAACGCGTCCACCTTGCTTCTCATGTCCTTGAAGGGGGGCTCAGTGATGAAGGAGGCCACAGAGATTACATGGACGGACCTCGTTTCTGCCCACTGGAGAAGGTAGTCGCCCCACTCTTCGGCCCAGAGGCTCAGATCCGCCTGCCGGGTTGGGATGCCGTACATCCATTCACTCTCGTCGATACCTCCCCACGGCGGTGGAAGTGCTTCGGCCTCTATCTCAGTAGGAGTTGCTTCAATAGAGTCGCCTGTGGGCGACTCGGTCTGCGCGAGTTGGTGTTCCTTTCTCTCAACAACTATGTCGGGTGTATGTACTGCCTGGGCTGACTTAGTCTCTGTTGCTGCCTCAGTCCTTTCGGCTTCGTCAGGGACCTGGACCTCACTCTCACGCACATCTTCCTTGTCCTTGGTCTTCTCCCTCTTCTTCTCCCTGACACCCACTATCTAGGAACCCTCCGCCCAGTCAATATACTTCTTGACGTCCTCTGGGGGAGTTGCAGGCCTGATATTCTCGATGGCTTCCATGAAGTCCTCTCTCGAAACTGGCCTGATGTCGAGGATCTCTCTCTCGTCGTCCATTCTCCCAGTTCTCTGTAGTTCTCTGATAGGTTCCATTGCTGCTTCCCTGCAGACCACACTGATGTCTCTGCCGCTATAACCTTCGGTAAGGTCTGAGAGCTCTTCATAGTCCACAGAGGGCGCAACCTCAATCTCATCCATGTGTATCTCGAATATCCTTGCTCTCCCTTCTCTATCTGGAAGTGGAACGTGAATCTTCTTCTCGAATCTTGATCTCAGTGCGAAGTCCAGTTCCCATGGCAGATTGGTTGCACCAATGAGTGTGATGCGCTCACGAGCGTCACTTCCCAGTCCTTGGAGTTCTGTGAGCAGCTGAGTCTTGAGGCGTCGCTCTCCTCCCACATCATCTCCTGATCTCGATACGCCTATGGAGTCGAGCTCATCCACGAAGATAATGGCTGGCTGGCTCTTCTTGGCCAGTTCGAAGAGGGTCCTGACAAGGCGCTCAGATTCTCCTAGCCACTTGCTGACGATGTTGGCTGCTGACACGTTGAAGAAAGTGGCATCAATCTCAGAGGCCACGGCTTTCGCGATGAGTGTCTTGCCGCATCCCGCAGGCCCATAGAAGAGGATCCCCCGCCAAGGTTGTCTCGCCTTGGTCTTGAACAACTCAGGATGCTTCATTGGAGCGATGATTGCATCGTTGATGGCCTCTTTGGCCTTCTCGAGACCGGCGATGTCTCCCATGGTTGTCGTAGGACGCTCGGTAAGGATTGTGTCCGATATCATCTCCTGCAGGCGCTTGGTATCCTCGTCAACTTCGGTTTCTTGCGAGGTGGTTTCCCTCACTGGAACCGGCTCTGTGCTCTCCAAACGAATATCTGGCGGCTGAATTAGGCCGTCAACAGGTCCGTGGGACTTCTTCTTGATGCCTGATAGATACCTGACTCTATCCACGCACTCCTGCGCCCTGTCCAAGTAGTGTTTCCTGATTGAGGGGAGTGACGCTGAGTTGGAAAGCTTGATGAGAACCTTACTTGCCTTAAGGTAGTGCTGGCAAGCCTCCTTCTTCATGCCCCTCCGGTCTAGAGAGACTGCCTTGTCGAGTAGATTCTTGACGCCTTGATCTACTCTGTTACTGTCTGGTCCTGCCATTCGAGTTCATGCCTACACCGCGTGTAAGATGTTAAGAATTTCTGTGACACGTGGCTGATACGTCCGGATTTCCTGATCTTGGTTCCGTTACGCGCCGAACCGACTACGAAGGTTTAAACGAACAGCTCTCCCTGATTCATCTAGTCGCACCAAATCAGGTGGTTTCTATGTCTATCAGGAAAGCGTTCCGCTGGGGTAAGAAGAAACCGGACGTAGGAGAGATATCCAGTCGTCTCCGAATACTCTCGAAACAGCTCGCACGCCAGAGGAATCGCCTAGAAAAGGAGGAACGTGACACGAAGGCTCGGGCTGTCCGTGCCAGGAAGAGTGGGCAGAATGAGGCCTACCGGACGTACACCACCGAGATGGTCCGATTCCGGCGGTACGCGCTATCAGTCGACAAGTCAAGACTCCAGATTCTGAAGATACTTGCTCACCTGAATCGTGCTCAGACCTCTGCGAAGACCCAATTGGCGCTACAAGAAGTCGCCAAGATCCTGGGAATGCTAGGTGATGCATCTGATACCACGAAGGTTGTCGCCAACGTGGATGAGATTGCCCGCAGGCTCGAGGAATTCGAGATTGAGGCAAGCATCTCTGATGAGGCGCTCGACTCCACAATGGACTTGTCTCCTGACGACATCAGTGATGCCATGCGTGAGATTGACGCAGAGGCTGGGATGGCAGAAGCCGCCGAGGCCAGACGACCCGTTGGCGAGGCTGAGTCACTCGAAGAGGACATCAGGGCGCTTGAAAGAGAGCTTGGTATGTGAGGACTACCAGTACCTCTCCCGTGTGTTGCGGCTTAGTCTATCAATCTCTTTCCTGTTGTAGTAGGAGTCCCTCATCAGGTCCTTGTACCTTCTGATGAAGTCCTCTGCAACGAGTCTTCCATCTCTCAGGAGACGCACAGTATCTCTTACTGCTTGGTTGATCGACTCAGCGTCTCGTCGGAGAACCTCAAGGTCTCTGCCGGTCGGTGCATCCGGATGGTCACGCCAGTCGTATTGTGGCCTGCCAAAAGAGCGCTCAAGGCGGTCTCTGAACTCGTCACTTCTGGCATATCCCGCATCATAGGGAATTCGCCCCTGTGGTGGGTCATTCCAAGACCTTCTTCCATAGCGTTCTCTACTGCCGGGTCCTGCGCCATCATCGTAACCTCGAGTACTTGTCGAGAGCAACGAGTAGACCAGTTCCTCAATCTTGAGCCTAACCTCGCTGATGTTTGTCTCATTCTGCTCTAGCTGCCTTACCCTCTGCATATCGGTCTGAATGTACTTGTCGAACTTGCGAGCCATTTCTACGTAATCTGGCAGGACACGCATCGTCTGGTCTGAACAGGAGATTCTGAGCTCTCCCTGCTTCATCCTGAGGACTAGGCGTCTTCTGAATCGACCATCTTCCTCAACGGCCTTCAGATACATCAGGGGGAAGTCGAAGACAGAGTCCATCTTCTTTCTGACTCGCCCCGTTTCAGCGATGAAGACAAGACGTTTGT
>JAEOUG010000131.1 GCA_016839445.1 Candidatus Thorarchaeota archaeon | reverse complement strand
TTAAGGGATTCTCTCCGCCCCTATGGCCTTTTCTCTGGAAAACACTGGTGCGGCCGTCGGGCCGCACACCCAACGCGAGCCAGTCTCCCTTTTTCTGATTTCAATCAAAAGGGGGAATTGAGTGGAGCTGAGCCCCATTCTCTCTCACTGGCGGCAAACACTTAACTATGTGATAGGTCGTTTCTAATTACTGCCTCGAGGGTGGTTCGAGGTGGGAGAGGAGAAGATGAGGAGAGGAGCGATAGTCATAGTGAGCGCTCTGATTGCGCTACTGTTCGTGCAACCAGTGTCTGGGCAGCCGGGAAACGTCGTCACTTTTGAGGACGAGCCAGATGATCTCGGACATCCCGCATACTTCGAAGTTGACGGCTTCATTGAACCGGTAGCTTACTGGCCAACGACTTCGCCAGTGGGTCAAACAGGCTATCTGGACATGCTCGGAGGGTGGATGAGCGTCGAGGATGGGATTATGAAGGCGGAGCTGACGCTCGCGGACGAATGGACAGCAGGGAGCGCGCTGCCTGAGGGCGTGAAGGCTGTCTGGTGGACGTGGTTCTTCAGCAGGGATACAAGCCTCTTTGAAGCACCTTACGCAATCCATGTGTGCTGGGACGGGAGCGCGATTGAGGGGATCCTGCTCGTGAGAGGTGACGACCCCGTGAGGCATCTAGAGTCATTCGAGGTGAGCGGGAACGTCGTGCGTGTGGAGTTCGATCCTGAATACGTGGATGATGCCGTGGGATGGTTCGCGGAGTCGATTTGCTGGAATCACTGCAGTCCTGAGACTGATGACCAGGGATTCATGCCTTCCGCTGGATGGTTCGCAGCCGACATTACCGATGGGCCGATGTTGCCATGGCTGCCAATGCCGTCATAGCCTGCAAACCATCTCTCAACCCTGTCAAACCCTTTCTCTGATTTCTTCCGCCCCTATGGCCTTCTCTCTGAAGGGGACCTAGGCCAAAGGTCTTATCTCCCGGAAGAGATGCGTGCATACGAGGAATGGCGATGGAATCTAGACCAGATATGATGCGTGGGGGGATGTTAGCGAAGGTACTTGCAGTGTCGATGGCGCTGATCCTGCTGTCTGCAGTTCTGTTCATCTACTACAGTCCCGAGCACTCATGGGAGGCTTCAATCCGTGACCATGATGGAGACGGGTACGCAGATAGCGATGACGCATTTCCATACGACCCACTCGAATGGAGTGACTGTGATGGTGATGGATGTGGAGACAACACTGATGTGTTCCCCACTGACCCCGCGAATACGATGGGACTGTCATGCGGCTTTGAGGAAGGGTTTGTTCCCCCGTTCTTCTTTATCTATGGAACAGCACATGAGAGCAACTACCTGATGAACCATAGCGGCAAAGGCTGTTTTTCTCTCCAGTCCGACCTGGAGGTTATCGGATACGATTGCTGTGGGCTCTTCGGCAATACTAACCCTTTTAACCAAACCGGAAGAGCCAGTGTTTGGATGTATGACCCGGGACCCGATTCTTGGGACAAAGCTACGATGCGTGTGTCCAGCGATGGGAACAATTACGTGATCGTCGGATTCTTCGGGCCGTCAGACACGTACGAATACAGGGTAGGCATAACGTACTTCCACACCGAGGTCGAAAGACAACAAGGCTGGCACGAATTTGAGGTGGTTGTAGACGGTTCGCAATCAGCAGGGTACATCGATGGCATCATGATATTCGAGACATCTGTGCTGACCTCAATGCATCTTCTGTGGCTGGGGGACTGGTGGGTTGACGAGGCCGTATCAAGCGATGCCGCATTCGATGATGTCTCAATTACCCTACGGTAGGACCAGCGTTATTCCGCCCCTATGGCCTTTTCTCACGGGTAAAGTGAGTCTTCTTTCGTCAAACCGTCAGAGAGAGGCACCGATTTTACTGTTCCCGAACATGATGGCAAAGAATCAGTAAACCGCCCAGCCGACCATCAGCCGCTGTCTGGCTATATTGTCCGTACAAAGTGTCAAAAGATACGTGTTCCGACACTTCGAAGCAGGGACATACACACGTATCGGGTACGTATATACCTATATCCCTTGCGAACGGAGACGGATGGGAATTCTGCTGTCTGGATAATCAGAATCACTGACAATCCACGCAAGGGGTCCAATGTCGCAAGTACATCGATGCCGCAGTTATGTGTTCATTCAGCGACGCAGGAACAGCCTTCTCAGCATAGCTCTAGAACAACTCGAGTGGCCAACCTTCGAATTCGAGATTGATGACAACAAGAGGGAATCTCGGGACTCTACCGTAGTACTCTGCACCCAAGTCCTTCCGTCTTCTCCTGAACTGCTCTTCTGTGATGATCTTCTGATTTCGTTCCTCGTAGAGGAAATCTAGTTGCTGATTGTAGCAGTCGCTCAAGGATACCAGACTTGCTTTGTTCCTCTTCTCCCAGTCGACAACCCAGCCCTTGAGGAGTTCCTCTGTCATCTCCTTGAGCTGGCTGCACATCTTCAAGGTGAAACGCTTGAAGCCAGACTCAGGCGTGAATCCAGATTCGGTCAGTAGATTGTGGTTCAGCAGAGTGATGTAGCCAATGGAAAGGCAATCTCCAACGTGGATGTCAGAGACCATCTCCTTCATTTTCTCGAGTGACTCCCTGTGCCAGATTCCTTCATTGGCTCTATACGTCTTGTGATGAGGGCCATGGTCTTCAACGACATCTATTACTCCAGTCTTGGCAAGGTCCGTGCAAGCCTGGTTGACGATTCGGGCTACTTGGGCGCGAGTCTTGTTCTTGTACTTGCATTCTAGGGAGCTCGGGTACTTCGGATGTCTCATCAGATGCTTGCGAATTGGGTCAAGCCAGGATAGTGAGGTGACCGATTTTCGAGTCTTGATGCCCAGGAGATATGCAGCCTCATACGAATGCAAGCCTGCCAGCAATCGGGCTCGCTCCCTCTTTCCTAAATCCAAGTTGCCAACATATTCTGGCATCGTCAGGAGCCCGAAAACCAGGCGCAGACCACCGGTTAACTCGCCTTCTCTTCGCATACTGGCCATCTCTATTTTATCTGTAAACATAGTGTTCGAACATATAAGTAATTTCGTAAACATACCCTCGAGCATATGGTGAGGGATCGTGAAGGAATTGTGGCCGCAAGAGTCCCACGGGACTTCGTCTCAGCTATGGACGAGCTTGTGAAGACCGGGTCTTTCAAGGACCGGTCCGAGGTAGTCAGAAAGGCAATCCAGAACCTGCTCGAGGAGTCAACAGTCGGCGAGAGACGGCTTGCACAACCTGCTGTAAACCGCACGAACACCTCGGATAGCACATCAGAGTCCATGAAGGAGGAGTTTTCGTTATAGGGGCAGTAAACGGACATTGGGGGATGGGATGCAAGGAAGGATAGAGGAGAACGTGAGCCGTAAGACATTCGCCCTTGTCGTACGCGGTCATCCAGGCGACTTTATGTTCTTGGTCGAGCACGCGAAGGCCGTCGGGTGCTATGTCGTCTTCACCAAGACCAGCTCCGAGAAGCTAGTTGTGCAGGAGGTGCCTTGGTGACTGCACTGGATTTATGTGTGTGCGTGAGTGTGTGTGGTGGGGGGAGAGTGACTTCTCAGACCGGAATTATATCGTGTTTAATGTATAATATGCCTTGGGATGCGCTAGATGTAGTCCAGCCAGTCACACATACACACACACATGTATGTGCGACGGAGGTGCTTCATGGTCAAAGATGAAGCCAAGAGGCTCGAGGTCCTCGCGAAGGTGATTCATCTCTGTTGCGAAGACGGTAGGTCCTACGGTCGAAGTGAGTGGCAGGACATCGTTGTGGATGCAGGACTCGGTATTGATTCCCGCACAGCTGCTTCGTACTTCAGATTGGCGAAGGTTCGAATGTTGATTCACGAGCATACTGTGTGGCGATGGTGCAAGGGAGAGAAGTTGACTGAGTATCTCAGAAGGCCAGAGATAAACGAATCACAGGAAACCGGCAGTGATCGGGAGGACGTATGAGCATCTTCCACCGTTCAATCTGGAAGCTCTTCGGACAGAAAGCTCCAGCAAGGAAGGTCGAACGCACCGCAGTCGAGGTCCTCAGGACCCATCTCGAGAATGAGGCAGCCTCGATTGTTGTCAGGGCTTCATCGATCCATGACCGGGAGAACTTCCTCAGGGCACAGCTGGGAGAAAGGCGGAAGGCTCGGCTGACCGCAAGGCACGTGAGGATGGCTATTGAGGGTAGATTCGAGGGGAAAGGGGGTGATGATGCCTGATTCGGAACATTAATCAACCCTGTCTCTCCTTGCTGCCTCATCGGGAAAGCAGGCAGGTATCGTGTTCAATCGTTGCTTCACCAAAGTACTTTTGGACCCTTTGCCTGCCTGCCTCGAAAACCTTTATTGCCAGGAACTGCGTTCTGAGGCTCGGTGAAGCAACGTGAGCACGAGAGGGCAATCTCTAGGGAGTGTGAGCACTGAGCAGCAGGTTCAGGAGCAGGTCGAACGATTCGAAGCCTATCTGAGGGCGGAGAAGCGCACAGAGGCTACCGTAGCCTCATACACTCGGAGCCTCAGATTGTGCCTAGAATTCATTGGGAAGCCCTCTACAGGGCTTCAGAAGGCCGATATGCAGGCGTGGAAGGCTCATCTTGCAGAGAAGTACTGTGAGAACACGATGACTACCATGATTGCAGCTGTGAACTGCTATACCCTGCAGGTGCTAGAGCGCCCTGATCTGAGAATGAGGCCCCCAAGGCAGGTCGAGAAGCAGAAGGTCCCTTTGACTGAGGACGAAATCAGGCGAGTGCTCGAAGAGGCAAAGAGGCCGAAAGCGGGAGAGAATGGGCTCAGGGCAGGATGGGAGCCCGCACCAAGAGACTACGCCCTCATCTGCGTGATGTACTATGGTGGCCTAAGGGCCAGTGAGGCCATCAATGTGAGAGT
>JAEOUG010000130.1 GCA_016839445.1 Candidatus Thorarchaeota archaeon | reverse complement strand
ATCAGCTCCAAGCTCCTGACTTCTTAGGACTTGAAACCCAGCTAGCGCAGGTAATCCCCAACTGTTTTGTACTGCAAATGGCTGCTTTTCATGGCGCACTACGGCTGAATCCTGAAAAGACTCAGTTCGATGAACCCAATGCATCGGCATTTCGGATCTACTAGGGGCTCGTACAACATCCGGGACTTGAAGAACATGAAATCACTCTTGGAGCACCTCTCAGTTGATAGCACCCCGCAGGAGAGAAGGGAGGCGGCAGACAGAGCGAACATGAATCCAGATGAGTTCATCGAGCTCCTCGACAATACGTTCAGTGCAAGTAGCTCCGAATCCGACACGAAGCATCGAATCCTTGATCTCGTAGACCTCTATAACACGAGACTTGCCCTGTCTGTGATTGAGAGAGCCCTAGAGGATGGAGATTCAAGGATACGAGTAAGGGGATTGCAGGCGGCGTATCGTTCGCAAGTGGACTCATTCAATGCGATAATCCAGAACATGCTGTTGGATAAGAACGAGCAGTTCGATATCAGGAAGTGGTCTCTACACATCTTGGGAAAGACAGACCCTAGGTCCTACAACAAGACCATTCGAACCACTGCACGAGATTCTTCGGAGGACGTCAGGATTCGAAAGGAGGCGGTGTTTGCCCTAACAGAGAATCTGGAGGACGAAACTATAGGAACTCTCTGTGCACTTCTTGGAGATCCTGATGTAGAGATTCGACAATCTGTGGCATGGGCGCTTTGTGACATCTCATCGCCAGATACTATCAATTGTCTTCTTGCTGCGCTTGAAGACCCTGATGAAACCGTTCGAGACTGGGCGATACGCGGACTTCGTGACATGGATGATTCAAGAGCTCTGGAGAAGCTTGCAGATGCAGTTCTTGCCAGCTCTGCTGAGGAACAGGTCAGAATGATTAGGCTAGTAGTTGAGAAACGTTCCGAGGTCATATTGCGAGCAATAGTAGTTCTGCTCGATTCACCTGCCGTGGAGGTTAGACGAGTTGCCGCTTGGGCTATGGGCGTGTCACCCTATCCTCCAGCTGTGGCTAGCCTGAAGCCACTCCTAGATGATGATGATGATGAAGTGAGTAGCTATGCCAGAGTGGCCCTCGTTCGTAGCGGCGGACTTGACCCCGAAGACCTGCGAATCTGAGGGCATTCTCACGTCATGCCTTTGTATAGTCCGCCGTCGATTAGAATAAAGGACCCATGGATGTAGCTTGCCTTTGGACTGAGGAGAAAGGCACAGAGTGCGCCGAACTCCTCAGGACTGCCCATGCGACCCATTGGGATGTTGTCTACTATGGCCCTCTCGGCCTCCTCTGAATCGCCAAGAAGCTCCTTGACCCGCTCGGTGCGAATATACCCAGGACCGACTGCATTGACTCGAATTCCCTCGCGGCCTAGCTCGCTGGAGAGGCTCCTCATGAGTCCTACTACTGCGGGTCTGATTGCATTGGAGAGGAGAAGGTTGTCTATTGGCTGTTTCACCGAGATAGATGTACTGTATAGTATCGATGCAGAGTGAGACTTCCTCAGAAGAGGCAGGCTCTTCCTTGTCAGCCAAACCGAGCTCATAAGTGTGAGGTCGATTGCCCGATTCCAATCTGAGTCTTTAAGTTGGTTGAAGCCGCCCGGTGGGGGACCCCCTGCATTAACGTAGAGACCGTCTAGACCAGGGGAAGAGGAGTGAATGTGGTCTATTAGGAGATCAATATCATGCTCCACGGCAACATCAGCCACAAAGTAGTTCGCTCTATCTCCAAGTCGTGACTTCGCTTTCTTCAGGTCGTTCTCAGACCTGCCACATATGACAACGTTTGCGCTCTCGTAGGTTAGGGCTTCGGCGACTCCATAGCCCAAACCACGGGATGCAGCCGTCACAAGAAACGTTCTGTCTTCGAGTTGAAGGTCCATGATCAATCTGTGGATGCGACCCACATAAGCACGATGGACGCCTTCACTTGGCTGTTTCCGTGATGCTCTTCTCAGTTCGAGCCCCCAGTGTGACCTCTAGGTGGAGAAACGCAGCACTCAGACGTTGGAATTCCCTAGGAACGGAGAAGTCACCGACACCTAGAGAGTTGAGCGCTCTTTCAATCCTCGTAGGGGACACCTTCGATATGTCCTTGGAGTTGAATGACAGAAGCACGCGGACATCATCTGGGTCGGGCATCTGGTAGACAGATTGACATCTGATTCCTTTGTTCTCTAGTCCGCTCCTGATCGTGGCCTCGATTCGTTTCATCGTGTTTGACCCACATACTCGTACGGAGCAGACTACTAAAGCACCTGTAATTCTGTGGTATTACTAGTCTGAGCTAAGAATTGGCGCCAACTGGTAGTGGGAGGACCTCCACCAGAACAGAATTCCGTGGAGGTCCCATTCTCTCGGATGTATGCGGATTTGGTTGTCCGAGTACTACCTACCAAGGTTCGGTGGGTAGATCTGGTACTGTATCGAACCTCCAGGGTTCGGTGGGTAGATCTGGTACTGTATCGAACCTCCAGGGTTCGGTGGGTAGGTCAGGAACAGAAGATCCGGACCTAGGAGCCCAAATCTCATCGGGAAATTCAAGATGGTCTTTGTTCATGTCAATCGAATCATAGTCCCCTCAACGCCTCGTGCGGCCATTGAATCAGGAAGCTCCGGA
Organism: Candidatus Thorarchaeota archaeon; assembly: GCA_016839445.1. Classification (GTDB taxonomy): domain Archaea; phylum Asgardarchaeota; class Thorarchaeia; order Thorarchaeales; family Thorarchaeaceae; genus SMTZ1-45. The sequence continues at coordinate 45,504 of JAEOUG010000130.1, read as the reverse complement.
GTATCAGTCCCATCTTGTCGAAACCTAGCCAGAGTAGAATCAAGCTGGCACTTGGGATGAAGGAGTACAAATAGGGCTCTCGGGTACTGCTTAGAACGGACTCTCATAGAATCCGAGTGGAGTCCCTTTTACTTGCGCTGCACAGCTCATACAAAAGCAGAGAGGCAACCATCTGCAGAAGAGTGATACAAATGGATGAAGAAGGCTATCGCAAGTACCTCACGGATCGTGAACATCCAATACCCGAAGAGGAGATTCAGAAAGCAATCCCAATGGTGCGACGCTTCGAGGAGTTTGCCAAGAAGCGTGGGAGGAGTCTTGAAACCGCAGGCTCAAAGGAACTGAATGCCTTCTCAAAGGAGCTGATTGAGGAGACTGCCAACACGTACGAGAACCTAGTTGCTCTTTCTAGATACGGCTACTTCGTGAAGAACCTCGACCTCTATTTGGCGATTCTAGAGCTGGTTGATGGAGCCGAGGTAATGAATGTATTACACGAGCGACTGGGGGAGATGGTTGGCGATGTTATTCGAGATAGGATTCTCCCTGAGTCGAGCCTGCCTCCCCTCGGTCTCCCTTCCGTGGAGAAGATTGACGTGACCAAGGAAGTCATGGAGAAGATGAAAGACAGCCTCGATGATGAAACCTGTATGAGAGTGCTGAATGCGGTTGCACATGGTCTACCCAAGGACTTCAGGAAGGGCGAGAGGCAGAAATACCTAGAGGCAGGCAGCATTGACGAGTATCTGAAGAGAAAGCGAGAGTCAGCAATCGCGGAGCTGGAGAACTACAGAGACTCTGGGGCCCTCTTCTATAACGCCAGGGTCACAGACGAAGTGGTGGAGTATGTCAGGAGTAGACCAGATGTTCTTAGTGGAGAACGAAGAGGAAACACCATCTATCACACGAAGATCCCGTACATGGCCATTGAGTTTCTGGCGGCGTCCGATGAGAAGATGAAGAGATACTATGCTTGCCATTGTGCGTGGGCACGCGAATCGATTCTGACTGGTGAAGAGGTGAGCGACAGGTTCTGCCACTGCAGTGGTGGATTCACCAAGCAGCCATGGGAGGCGGCCTTGGATTGTCCCCTCGAGGTTACAGTGGACAAGTCGGTTCTGCGCGGGGACACGGAGTGCAGCTTCATCATCCATCTTCCGGATGACATGGTGTGAGCAATAACTAGAGTAGAAGACATTGGTCGGGACGGCCGGATTTGAACCGGCAACCGATGGATCTACAGTCCATTGCTCTGCCAGATTGAGCTACGTCCCGTTCGGTTCGATTCTCTTCGCAGTAGCAATAAAAGGATTACTCAGCAGCCAAACATGTCTGATTGGCAGCAGCGTGAATGAGTGAGCTTATAGAGTCAACCCATCGCTTGCCAACTCATACGACTCGGCTGGAGACCGTAGATCAGCGATGCTGGAGATTCGTGAGAAACTCAACCAAGACGACATGGACTTCTTCCTTCGACTCAGTTTCTGGGCACTCAAGACCCTGAGGAAGTCGATTTTCGAGCAAATCATGAAGGACCATCCTGATGCAACGGAAGAGGAGGCCTTTGAGGTCCATGTGAAAGAAACCACCGAGTACATGGATTTCAGCGACCCTGATGTGAAGGTGTACATTGCATTCATTGATGGAGAACGATGTGGGTACCTTTGGATGGCAACGCGGGACAGCATGGATGCATGGGACTGCGAACGACCTCAGTGGATCTACGACATTGTTGTGGAACCTAGATTTCAGGGGAGAGGCATAGGCAAAGCGCTGATGAGGAAGGGAGAGGAGTATGCACGCAATCTGCCAAGCAACATCGGTCTCTTTGTTCATTCAGACAATGATTCAGCAACTGCCCTCTACAGGAGGGAGGGGTATGTAGTAAAGGTGACCCCCATGTCCAAGAAGCTGGAGGAGATCACTTCAGTGATCTCTGAGGATGGTATGATTGTAAGGGAATTGGATGACCAGCCATCATTCCTTCGAGACCTCGAACTCAATCGGTTCAGGAAGAAGGTTCTCTTCTCAGTAGATGCTGACGACGCACTGGTCTTGGCAAGATTTGCGGAACATCTGGACAGAACTGAGAAGACTGCCGTCAAGTCCCAGAGATTTGCTGCATTTGATGAGGCGGATATCTTTCTGGGCTCAATCTGGGTTGGCACATCAGGCTTCAGTGATAGTGTAGCAATGGTATATGGTCTGGTGATAGCCGACACTCATAGAAGGCTGGAGGTGGGACGCCTTCTGTTCAGGATTGCTGAAGATTGGACAAGGGGCGAGGAGTTCTCGACGCTGTATGTGCTACTCCACTCAGAGGACGATTTGGATTCGGAGAGCCTGAGGTTTCTGGGGTATGCACTGCCTGGCTTCTTCATGGAGAAGCGACTGAAGTAGTCACCATTTGCGCAAACGAAGTACCTGCGGTTTTACGCGTTTTGACCCGAAACGATTCTCTCTGGGTGGTTTATAGCAGAAGAAACAGACCAGACTACATGAGAGCAATTGCCACTAGGAAGGAATGGGATCGCATAGCCGCCAACTTCGTTGAAATTCCCGTCCCAAATCGCGTCGATGCCGAGCTTTCTTGTTGTGAGTGCAGGTACTACGACGAAGAAACCGGGATCTGTGGCGGTGTAGGCTCAAAGTTCTATACTAGGAGAATCAGAAGTCCTGAGTTTGTTCCTAGAATCCACGAGTGTGATGTGAGGCTGCCGCCGGATCTGCTCTCTTTTGTCTGAAAACCACGAGGAATCTAGAAGAATCTCGCCAATTCTGGCAGAAATCCAAGTGATAGCAGGACTGCTGTTACGAATAGAATGAGGACTATCGCAAGAAACAGCGAATCGACCGAATTCCACTCGGATCTTCTGAGATAGGTTCTCTCGGAATCGTAGCCAAAGCCTCTTCCGTCCATGGACATCGACAGTGATTCTACCCTTGAGAGAGCTGAAACCAGCAGTGGAAAGAAAGTGTATTGAGTTGTTCTCAGAATCTTCCGGAACCCCCGAATGCTTGGACTGATTCCTCGTGATTTCTGGGCAAGCCTTACGGTTTCGTTCTCAGAGTCGAAGAGCGGTAGAAACCTGAGTGCGATAACTAGGGCAAAGGCATACCTGTATGGAATCCGGAGTCGAGTTAGAGAGTGAGAGAGCAAGGTCGGATCTGTAACCGACACGAAGAGCATGCTTGATAGAACTATGAGAAGGAATCGTATGGCGATTGTGAGCCCACGTTCAAGACCGTAATCAGTGACAGGGAGATAAGGTCCGAACCCATTTATGGAGGGAACTAGGTACCCCAGAACAGCTCCGTTGACTGTAATGACGATTTGGAATAGCAGAAGTAGCAGGGAGAAGACAAGTACGAACTTGGAGCGACGCCGGGTGAGTTTGAGTGAAACATTAGCGATTCTGAATCCGACTAACACTGCAAGCAGAAGAAAGGCGCTGAATCTCCAGCTCGTGTAGATGAGTATGCTCGTCAAGAGCATTATGAGTATCACCAACTTGAGAGCAGGATTCAGCCTGTGTACCCAGGTGTCCCGTCGCACGTATCCAAGCCGGTCCTTCACTCCGTCACCTCCAGAGAGTACTGTGACTTTCCCATCTTCTCTAGATGGCTGAGAACTGCATCAGGGCTCCCGTCAAGTAGGATTGCTGCTTCTTCCATGAAGACTAGACGAGTGCAGCAAGTCAAGGCAAAAGACGAGTCGTGGGTCACTATGACTACGGCGGCCCCGGCACCCGCACGCTCCGAAATCTCGGCGATTATGAAATCTCTTCCCTCGGAGTCCTGACCCACGAATGGTTCGTCTAGGAGTAAGACATTCGGCTGATGTGCTAGAACCGAACTGACATTCAGGCGCCGCTTCTGTCCATGGCTCAGAGAGAACGGGTTCTTCTCTTCAAGACCCTCTAGACCTGCCTTCGCCAGCAGTGATGCCGAGATTCTCAAGCGCTGAGTGTCGTCCAACCCTAGACTTTCGAGCGTAAGATTCTGCTCCCTGACTACTGTCCGCTCGAAGATTTGATGATTGGGATTCTGAAACACAACCGAAATGCTTCTTGCGGTGTCGCCAATTGATAGGCTCTGTGTAGATGCATCTCCAATCTGAAGAATACCCTTCTGTGGTTTGAGCAATCCCGCAAGCAGAAGGAGAAGAGTGGTCTTCCCGGAACCATTGTCACCCATAAGGGCCACTATCTCTCCTGATTTGATTGAGAGAGTGATATTCTCAATAGCAGTGTGAGTGCTGTATGAAAACGAGACCTGTGATGCGCTAAGCAGTGTCTTGCCACTTGACGAAGAATATTCAGATGACGCCAGCCTCTCTGGCTCTTGAGCCAGCCTTGAACGATAGTCCGGTTGCATGTGACCCTTATCCAGCCACAGAATCTTGTCGGCAACAGGCCTGATTGCCTCTAGATTGTGCTCTATGCAGATGACACCAATTCCCTTCTCCTTGAGATCTAGGAGGATTCGTCGCAATAACAGGATCCCGCTTGGGTCGAGATTAGCAGTAGGTTCATCCAGAATCATGAAATCTGGTTGACAGGACAGGACGGACGCAAGCGCCACTCGCTGCTTCTCTCCTCCGGATATGGAGTAGGTAGGTCTGTCGACGAGATTCGATGCACCGACAGAGGCAAGAGATGATTCAAGGATTTCCTGAATCTGTTTTGGAGGGGTCAGAAAGTTCTCTGGGCCAAATGCCACTTCATCAGAGACCCTAAGCGTGCAAATCTGGCTATCAGGGTCTTGCTGGACCAATGCAACCTTGCGAGAGAGTTCAGAAAGAGATAGAGCTTGAGTGTCTACTGAATCCAGTAGAATCTCACCCTCGAAGACCCCAGGTATGCTTCGAGGGATGAATCCAGAAATGCACTTTGCTAGAGTGGACTTGCCAGATCCCGTAGGGCCAGAGAGGAGTACCACCTCGCCTCTCTGGAGTGTGAAGTCCACTGAATCGAGGACTTGTGTGCGCCCATCATATGAGAAGGAGATTCGTCTGCCTTCAAGCATGTTACTCGCCTAGTAGACTTCAAGAACCGATATTTGTTTCACCCAGAGGGATCCGTCGTAGTCACCAGCAATCAGCCAGAGACCATCGCTGGCGCTGGTTATCAACATACGATTGTCAGCCATGATTATGGACAGATTGTCAAACCGGATTGTATACCCATCTCTGGCTCTGACTCTTAGCCCCGATGCTCCTGAGAGCAGTCCTGCATGATTGAGAATCGTGGAAACAAGGGGACCTGTGTAGTTAGCGGGATCCAAGTGTATTGTGGACCCAATCATCTCTGCTTCGATTGTGACCATTTCATCAGAGAAATCATCAAGCTTGAATGTGTATGGCGTTTCCACCAACCCAGCGACCCTGCAGGAGAGGGGGTCACTGAAGGGAGATGCCACATTGGTAATATAGTATCCAGATCCGACTACGAGAAAGGCCACAAAGAGGATAGCTGGAAGATGGCGATATGTGAGACTTCTTCCAGTTCTCTGGCCTTCATCAGTGACATCGCTTCTCTTGGATAGAATGCCCGTGTCTTCAAGGAACTCAAGTGTTTCCCATGCGAAGTAGCCTGCAAAGATCACTCCGGAACAGAAAGCAAGAATGACCAAGAAGCCGATGTAGGCAACGTACCAGAGCAGTGCACCCGTGAAGTAGAGCGCTTGGAAGACGACCACGTTCACAGCAGAGGATGCTCCAGCAGCAATCCACCATAGCAGACGGGAACCAGGGTTTCTCCCGTCTCCTGCACTGCGAGCGCCAATGTCAATCACGATGCCCTGTGCAACTGAAACCAAGACCACAACTACTCCGTGGGTGCTTCCTGTGAACATCTCAACCATGCCCTTTAGGAGCCCGGCCAAGGTACCTGTCCCACTTCTCGCTACAAGAGCGCGGATTAGTACAAGCCAGAACACATGGAGCCCAGCCATGAACTGCCCTGCGCCGAAGGGGACTCCCAAGGCAAGATTGACCAGATTGCCTAGGTATCCTACGAATGTACTAAGTGCGCCGCCGAGTGAACTGAGAATCGCAATCGTAACGATGTCCTTGGTTGTCACGGCTCCATTCATTCCGCAGTCACGACCTCGATTATTGATACGTAGCGGACCCAACGCGCACCTGCTGAAGGGTAGATGTCACAGCCCATGCCTGGCGCTGATGTCAGCAGGCAATCTTCGTTACTGTAGGCACCATCTGCAGGAAGCATGGCGATTCGCATCCCGTCAGCCCATTCTGGAGCTGATGTACCATTGAACTCAAAGGCAAGGATCATGTCACCCTGTAGATCGAACCAAGATGCATTCGGGTACAGATTGCCTTGGCAGAATTCCTGTGTGTAGCCGTCAAACGATATCACTCGGATTGTGTCACCAGTGCTCATGCCACCGACGAGTTCAATCAAGTCCGAAACACGGACCCCGCGGTAAACACCGTTGCCACCCCAGTTCAAGAACTGATTCTGGAACGAAGATGTTCCGTGTTCTACGTCGAGCCCCAATAGGTCCTCAAGAGTGAGGGTCACATCTTCAAGTAGGCCCCTGACAACAACTGTATCTCTCTCCCAGCTTGGAGTGCTAAGCAGCACGGGCGTGATGACAACACCGGTCGCGTTCGCCTTCACTGCGAGGTAGTGATAGATTGCCCCATCTCCAGCGTCTGTAGACAGACTGGCGCCAGCACCTCCTGATACTACGTAACGCACTCCATTTACGAAGCTCTCGTTGTACATGTGGATATGGCCCGCGAATACGGTGTCTACATCCTCGGTTTCAAAGAGCATCATCAGACGCTCAGCAGTTGTTTCGTTTGTCAGTGTGTGGTTGTATCCATAGCGAGGATCAAAGGGAGGAATGTGCGTGAAGACGAACTTGAGAGAGGCGTTTGACTGTGCTAGGTCCTCTTCCAGCCACTCCATTTCATCTTCAGTGACATCTCCTGCTGAAGTATTGAAGACTGTGAAGTGAGCCTGCCAGATATCAAAGGAATAGGACGGCGACCCGAAATGCTGGACGTAACGGGCACCTCCGCCTTCTCGTATGTCATGATTACCAGACGTGGTGTAGACAGGGACTTGGAAGGCAGACAAAGCCTCGATGACTGCTTGATACTGATTCTCTTGTCCAAATGGTGTGAGATCTCCGCAGTGGAACACGAAGTCGGGCCGTTCCTGGTTCGCGGTTGCTGCAATCTCCACAAGGCCTCCCTGATAGCCCTGAGAGTCGCCAAAGACATAGAAAGTGACCTCGGTCTTTGGCGATTGGAGGTAACCAGCAAGAAGGACAGACAATGTAGTACCTCCAATGATGACTGCTGCGAGCAGAACGACCTGCGCTTCTCGCTTCAATGTGGCTCACCGAACTGTCGATATGCACGACTGTATACTTCGATACCTCAGAAAGCCTTGATATGAACCTTGGGGATTGCACTCCTATACATCTCTAATCAGATGGGATTCCGGTGTCCCTGATTCTCTCAGAGAGCTCCATGATTCCTGAATCGTTACGCCACTTCGCTGTCTGTTCCAGAGTGTCTGCTATCGTGTGGACATAGAGAGCGGTAGTCTCACTGGTCTTCCTCTGACCGATAAGATTGAGATAGTGGTCAAGAACAGACCATACTAGTACCCTCTTTCTTGGATCAAATACCGGGTCCGTGTCTAGTATGCTGGCGGAAATGCCCGCGATGTCCATCATCCAGTTGCCTGGTCCTGCCTCTTCGAAATCGAATCCAAAGAGCCCAGCAGGTGTGCTAATGAAGTTACGAAGCCGAGGATCCCCCTTGAGTATATGCTGCGACCTGTGGAACTTGTAGTACCATCCCGAAATCTCTCTGGCGAGGGATTCCTCGAAGGTTCTGTTGAGGCAATCTACGAGAAGCTCTCCCTCAACGTACTCCATTAGGCATACACCTCGTTCAGCCCCCACAACTTCTGGGACCCTCAACACATCCTGTGCGCAGCTCCTCAGGATCCTCAGCTCCTTTTCATAGGACTCTGTCACGAATAGCTTCGCGACATATCTCTCTGGTTTTCCTTCACAAGAAACTACTTCCAGATCTAAGACGACGTTCTTTCTGCTCCTCATCCGTTTCACTGAGCGAATGGACATACCTGAGTCAACATGAGAGAGAATTCGCTCCAGGGTGGGCAAACGGTCGTCGGGCAGTGGCGTACCATCCACTCCTTCAAGACTGCCTCTGATCCACCCTTCAAGATTCATGCTGAATCCAGTGATAGAATCCGCTTTTAGATTGCTCCATGACCAATCGGGTTATATCACACTGAGCCAATGTGGCGGTGATAGACAATGACTGGCAGAATCTGCAACATCGATCGAAACAGAAAGAGATGTACCTGTACATACCCAGGATGTTCGCGCCACGGGTATTGCTGTGACTGTATTGACTATCATTGGCGACATCGAGAACTGCCAGGGTGTCTCTTCCCTCCAGACGCTGAGAAGACGTATGATAGATCCCTCGAGAACTTCATCGCAGTCTGGACCAGAGAACTGAGCAAGAAGAAGTAACGAGAGAACACGAGGATGGAGCATGGCGGGCGCGCCAGGATTCGAACCTGGGACCCCCAGCTCCGAAGGCTGGTGCCTTATCCATACTAGACTACGCGCCCCGGCGGGCCTCAAGTTGTTTCGGCTCTTAAGGCCTTCTATCTACATGTACACGGTCTTCCATGTGTAGCACATAATTGCCCATCTCGTGTGGGACTAAGACCGCCTGGAGCGGGTTCCCAAGCAAATGCACTTCCTTCAGGTCTTCGCAAGTCGACAATGGGCGCAAATCAACGTGCTCAAGCCGACTCTCACTCATGTCGATGGCTGTAAGCCCTTGAAGCGCACTTAGTGGAGTCAGGTCTACTTCAGTTAGCAGAGTCTTGTTCAGGACGAGCGAAGAGAGATTCGGGCATGAGGAGAGGGGAGAGAGATTAAGTTGCTGAAGGGGATTGTCGCCAATATTCAATAACCTAAGGGCGGAACATCTGCTGATGGGGGAGAGGTTAATCTCTCGGAGTCGATTCCTGTTGACAAGGAGCATCTCTAGTCTGTCACACAGGGATAGTGGAGAGAGGTCTACTTCACTGAGTTTGTTGAAGGCAATGGATAGCTGTTCAAGACCAAGTCGTGAGAGAGGAGAGAGCTGAATTGAACGTAGTCCACATCCAGTGAGTCTAAGTCTTCGCAGGTTGGTTGTTTGAGCAAGAGGAGAGATGTCAAGACCCTCCGAAAGGTGGTTGTACGAGAGGGAGAGGTACTGAATGCTCGTCGATTCGAGCGGTTTCAAATCAATCTCTTGCATCTCGTTGTGACTAAGATCCAGCCATGTTAGATTACTTAGGAGTCTAAGTGGAGTGAGATCGATTTTCCTGATGTTTTGCCTAGACAGAGTCACACTTGAGCAGCTGGAACTCAGTCTTTCAGTTGATTCTAGGCCCGTGGACAATGTGAACTTCAGTTCAATGTCCTTCAAAGCCTGCACCTTCAATCCTAGTAGGCTAGCTCTCGTACAGCCTTCTCATCTTTTCCTCCGTTGGATTCTCCACTGCACCCTTGTCAGTGATGATGGCTGTAATCAGCTCTGGAGGAGTGATGTCAAAGGCAGGGTTGTAGACCTTTGCGTCCGGTACTGTGACCGGCGTTCCATTGATCAATCGAATCTCGTCGGGGTCGCGTTCTTCGATGACCACATCTTCTGGACGAGTATTCATGTCAACGGTTGACATTGGCGCTACCACGTAGAATGGAATTCCATGATGTTTCGCCACGATTGCCATTGTGTACGTGCCAATCTTGTTAGTGACATGGCCAGTTCCTAGAATCCTGTCAGACCCAACAACACAGCAATCGATTCTCCCATCACGGAAGACAGTACCTATCATGCCGTCGGTAATCAGTGTTGTATCAATTCCATCCTCCATGAACTCGAAGGTTGTGAGACGTGCACCCTGTTGTCGCGGTCGTGTTTCAGCTGCATAAACTTTGATGTTTCCGTACTTCTCGTGGGCAACTCTTACAACAGCCCCTACTGTTCCCAGATGCACCGTGGCAAGAGACCCGGCATTGCAGATAGTCTGGATTGTGTAGCCGGACTTGATGAAGGGGAGAGTGTTTTCGCCTATTGCTCGGCACATTCGAACATCCTCTTCGGCAATCTCCTTTGCCTCCTCAATCAATCGGTCTATGATTCCGGTGACGGAACCTTCAGTAGCTACTGCAAGATTCAGCATTCGCCTTGTGGCCCAAGTCAGGTTGACAGCCGTAGGCCTAGTATTGAGAGTGAGAGCTGCTTCCTCAAGTTTCTTCACTAGTTCTTCCTTCGATTTGGCCTTGCTCTCCAAGGCTGCCAATGCCATCCCCATCCCTGCAGCTGCACCTATTGCGGGGGCTCCTCGAATCTCCATGATCTTGATGGACTTAGCGATTCTCTCATGGCTATCCGTTTCGATGTGTTCCACCGTCAGAGGTAGCTTGGTCTGGTCAACCAACCGCACCTTGTTTACGCCATCAATCCATTCAATCGTTCGAAACATTGCCTGTATCCTCCATATGTTCTGCAAGTAGTGATTCCAGAGTGTCAACAAGACTCTCGGCGACCAATTTGATGACTGGAGTGAGACCCTCTCCAAACTGAATACTTTCCGGCTGAATGCCAATGAGAATAGTCTCAGCACCTGTTTCCTGCTCTAGGTACATCATCAGAAATGAGAGAGGCATGCTGTGTGTGCTGATGCTAATGCCTCCAATTCTATCCTTGGTCACCAGCTCAATATGCCCCGGGGGCTTCCGCATGTCTGCCGCATCAATCATTATGACACGCTCTGCTCCGAATTGAGCCAGAGGTCTGGCAAACCCTTCAGGAACGGATCCAACGTTTTCAATCATCAGGTCCGGATAGTCAATCTTCAGGCTCTCGACAACTATCGGACCGATACCGTCGTCAGTTCGAAGGTCGTTACCGATTCCCAAGACGGCAATCCTTCTAGAAGTGCCGATGAAATCCTTGAGCTCCTTGATAAGTCCGCTAGGAATCACGAGGTTCGGTCAGGCCATATCTGCTATAGTTCTTGTGGCACGTCGAAGGGTTTTTCTCGATTCCCCAAAGGCTACACGGCGAGGAGATATCCTTTGTCAGGTGAGGAACCAACTGATCTCGATTTCGATGATGTCGTAGAGGAAGAATTCGAAGAAGAAGTTGATGAAGAGGTTGAGCCTGCTCTCGTAGTATTTGAGGGAGGCAAAGGATACGTGGAAGATGTCGATGCTGACAGGATATCTCAGCAGGGGTTCTATGGGACTAGGCTCGAGGATCGGAGGCTTGAACTCGATCCGGTTGAGGTCCTCCATCTCATCGAACGAAAACGAATCTCTTTGAAGACCCCCCAAGGTAGGCGTGTAGCCGCGGACTATGTCGTACGGGAGATGATTGATGAAGACCCGGACTTGTGGGTCAGTTATCTAGTATTCCGTGATCTGAGGAGCAGGGGATATGCCGTGAGAAAGGGCTTCGGGGGAGGCATTGGGTTCCGAGTGTATGCTCGAGGTGAGAAACCAGGGGCTTCGAACGCGAATCAGCTTGTCTATGTTCTCAAGGAAGGCGAACCAATCTCTCTAAATGATCTGGACATGGTCACTCAGACTGCTGCCGGAACACGTAAGGCGCTTGTCTTTGCACTAGTGGACCAGAACGGAGAGGTTAACTTCTACAGGGTAGCACAAGCCGCATTGAAGAACAGGAGCAGTGAATAGAGTGACAGACGATGGGTCGGAGTTTGGTGATGAGATTGTCACACTCGAGGCCTTCTTCGACGAACACACTATGAGTGTGCATCTAGTTGAGAACAATCCTCCAAGAGCCAAGAGAGGTGAACCCGGCAATTGGGAGCTTGTCGAGCTTTCCGAACGGTTGCTGACCTTCGAGGAACTTGAGGTTCTGGCCGATGCTATAATGCAGTCTGCTGAGTATGACAGCAACTCGTTCATCGAGATTGAAGAGGATGGCGCCGCTGTGGTTCAGCTAAGGAACCTCAGAATCGCCATAGCTAGGCGTCCTTTCGCAGACAAGATGGAGATTTCGGCAATTCGTCCCATCGTGAAGCTGAACCTAGATGACTATGAACTCGGTCCTAAACTAATGAAGAGGCTCGAGTCTAGGGCAGAAGGTATTCTTGTTTCTGGTTCACCAGGATCAGGAAAGAGCACGTTTGCCGCGGCCCTCGCAGAGTTCTATAGTCGTAAGGGCAATGTTGTGAAGACACTGGAACAACCTAGAGACCTTCAGGTGTCGGAAGAGATTGTGCAGTATTCCCCATTGGACGGCAGTATGGAGAAAGCCGCAGATGTGCTTCTGCTTGTGCGGCCTGATTTCGTGATATACGATGAGCTCCGCAAGAATTCGGACTTCCAGGCATACTCAGATCTCAGGTCAGCCGGTGTTGGGATGGTGGGGGTTGTGCACGCAGGTTCCGCAATAGATGCCCTGCAACGCTTGATTCTTGGCGGGCGCGTTGAACTAGGTCAAGTTCCGAGTACAGTCGATACGGTGATTCACATCGAAGATGGAAGAGTATCCAAGGTTACTTCAACATCACTGAAGGTGAAGCTTCCAACAGGGATGAGTAGTGCACAGAGAGACCTTGCTCGGCCTGTTGTGGAGGTTCGTGACTTCGAGCAGGGAGTCCTCGAGTTCGAGATGTTCTCCTTCGGCGGAGAACGCGTTGTTGTGCCTGTGCGTGGGGCCGGAACCCCGTCTGCTGGATATGGAAGGAGGCAGGATCGAGGGAGAGCAGGAGAGAGTGTTCCTGTGTCGGTTAGCTATAGCAAGAAGAAGGTGACTCTCTATGCAGGTCGGAAGTTCTCAAAACAGAGAATCGAAGTCTTTGCGAATGATCAGTATATTCTCACGACAGTGATTGGGAAGAATGGAGAGAGCTCAATCAGAATCAAGACGAGACAGGGCAGTGCCCTTGTCGATGCGATGGAGGAAGGATCTACAATAACTGCGAAAGTGGCAGAGTAGCATAGAGCCTCCTGCAAAAGCTTTAACAACCGATTACAATTTCGAGTCAGAATAGGGCCCGTGGCCTAGCCTGGTCATACAGAGCAGCCGCCTTGTATGGAGTAGATAGGGCACTAGCCTCCTATTCATCATTGATCTGATGCAGGAGAGAGTTAGTAATCCCCGGTTCGAATCCGGGCGGGCCCGCCATCTACTTCTTCATGATATAGGCACCGTCATCTGTTCCAACATGCACCTCGTCGGCCATACCAACAAAGAGCCCCGTTTCTATGACGCCGGGAATCATCTTTAGATTCACTGCCATGTTGTCGGGGTCCTCGAGGGGCTGTCGAAACTGAAGATCCAAAATGAAGTTCCCATTGTCAGTGACGACCGGACCCATCTTCCTCTCTGCTCTGCGGAGTCTGGGCTCGACGCCTAAGTCCTTGATTGCCCTCAGCACGTAGCCGAGAGAGAAGGGAAGAATCTCTACAGGTATCAGGAACTTAGAAGCGAGCTTCTCCACAAGTTTGGACTCGTCTATGATAATTGCGAGACGTTGTGAGGCAGCAGCTACTATCTTCTCCCGAAGAAGAGCACCGCCGCCGCCTTTGGTGAGATTGAGGTTTCTATCAACTTCGTCCGCTCCATCCACAGTAAGGAGGAGTTCTGGGTTCTCATCGAGGTTTGTAAGAGGAATCCTGTGCTCGATTGCCAGTTGGTACGCCTGATAAGAACTGGGCACAACAGAAACTGTGCATTCCTGAGAGGATATCCTCTTTCCAAGTTCCTCCGCGAACAAAGCAACGGTCGAACCGCTGCCTAGACCTATCGCCCCAGAAGAGGGAATCAGCCCAACTGCGCTCTTTGCAGCATTCCTTTTTGCGCTAGACATATGCCTGTGCCTCAGGAGTAAGTGATTACGGTTGAAGAGCTGCTACCCCAAAAAGCCTTCCGAGATTGAGAGTTCCTACACTACACCGTAAGGGCAAAGGGTCCCGATCTTTGGCCGCCAGTAGACTCCCCACATTCCCGCCTTCGTTTTGGATACAAGCACTATGCAATTCTCGGACAGAGCCTCAGCAAGCTGCTTTGCACCTGCTTCGGTGGCATAGGACTCAGCCAGTCTGTAAACTCGACCGTCTGCCAGTAGCCAGTTCTCTGTGGACATATAGTCTTGTGAGGTCAGTGCCTATTAACAACAGACTGCCAGAGATAGACGAATGACATAAGCCGATCTGTCACATTTTGACAATGGTGCTGTGCGCTCTCTAGTCTCCGCCCATCAATGCTTTGAGACGTTCCATCTCTGCAAGCATCTCTGACTGGAGTGAGCTCTTCCCACCGCTGGGCTTGGGGGCATCGTCATCTGGGGCCTGCAGACTGGCCGTAGGTGTACTCACAGAAGCCGCACCACCTGGAGGACCACCGGGAGCTCCACCACCTGGAGGGCCACCACCTGGGGCTCCACCACTTGGAGCTGCGCCGCCCGGAGGGCCACCACCTGGGGCTCCACCACTTGGAGCTGCACCGCTTGGGGCTCCACCGCTTGGAGGGCCACCACCTGGGGCTCCACCACTTGGAGGGCCACCACTCGGGGCTCCACCACCTGGAGGACCACCACTTGGGGTTGTGGCTACTGCGCCTGGAGTGCCAACACTTGTAGGACCGCTGTCGTCGGTTTCGGCCTCTACAGCAGTGCCGGACATCGCTGCGAGTTTCTTGAGATAATCAGAGCGTGCGCGGTCTACAGCAGATGATGTGTCGACAATCTCCTTGAGTTCCTCATCTTTTGCTATTGCATCTCTGACTGCGGCAAGGCGATCCTCATAGACCTCAGTTATCTTGGTCTTCATGTACTCCTCGAGATCACCCTGCTGCGAGTAGTAGTCCACTGCAGAGAGAGCCTGTTGAATGGCATTCTCCTCGATTTTGAGAAAGACCAATGCGTCGGCAGGGGTCTTGATGAACTTGAGCTTCTTGGCTCCAGCCATGCCCCCGGAAACATCTCCAGTAGAGGCGATGATCTTTCGTATTCCTTCATCAACGCCAGATCCACCTCCAGCTCGCCGACCACGGACAGCCATGACAACAACAATCAGGAACAAAGGACCTGCCGTGAGAATGTAGAACCACGCTATTGGGCCAAATGGAATACCCAGTGGGGTAAAGAAGTCTGTCAGCGGCTGAAACAGGTTTACTATGAATTGTGTGAAGCTGGAATAGTCGGAGGGCTGCAATCGACTCACCTACAGGGTACTTCGTCCACTCAAGTTGGACTTCCGTGTGCTATTTTACTTTTCTCGTAAGCATTAGGGTTTGTAACACCCGTGTGTGATAGGGTCTAATCAACGAGAGTTACGGTCCTTGAGTGTTCGTTGAACACGATACCTCATAAACATGTCCTTGATGAACATGCTTCCGATGTAGTCAGCTCACCTAAGTGCTCGTCAAGTCGATTGGGAGAAGGTGACTTGCTCAGACAGGATGTCAGGGTAGATCATCCGAAGAACAGAAAGAGGTCATCCCCGTAGTAGGGAGAGTGGACAGGAGAGAGATCTTGCTCAAGGTTTCAGCTTCCGAAACCGGTATGCGCTTTATGTGAAGGATTCCGGTGCTGACAGATTGATCCTCAATACGTACGATATCGTCATGTACGGTGTGTGCAACAACAGAGGAGTATCGAACAAGAGGTCAAGGAGTAGCTTTTAAAGCGATAGAATTTCTCGCTCTTCTGAATGTGCCCCAGTGGCTTAGTGGCTATAGCGGCTGACTTGTAATCAGCAGGTCGCGAGTTCGAATCTCGCCTGGGGCTCCACCTCACTAATTGTACTCGTAACGACCTCATTGTGGCCCTAGCTGTCCATTCTCTTGGCTGCTGCTTCTAGGGCGACCACTAGATCAAGCTTCTTTCCCGTAAGGAAGTTGATTGTCGCGCCGCCGCCGGTGCTAATGTGTGTGATTGAGTTTCCGAGATTCATTGCTATTGCCATAGCGCCCATATGCCCACCGCCAACAACAGTGGTCCCCTTGCATGCGGCAATAGCTTTCAGCACGGTTGATGTACCCGCTGCGAATTGCTCATCCTCGAAGTACCCCATCGGGCCGTTAGCAAACACAACAGCTGATGATTTGACGACTTCTGCATACTCCTTGGCAGTCTTCTCGCCTATGTCGAGGAATGGGTTCCCATCCATCTCTGTGAATGCACAGTCGACTCTACTCCCGTCCTTTGGCACAGCAGCGTCCTTCGGCAAGACTATGGTGTCTGAGTAGGTTTCCAGCAGACTACGCGCAGTATCTACTGCTTCGCCAAATCCTTTGATTGGGGTGGAGTATGATTCAGGGATTGATCCCTTTGCAATGAGAAACAGGGTGCCGAGAAGACCTCCTAGGAGAGCACTGTCTACTCTGTTAGTTCCTAGGAGTTTCCTAAGAATGTCTACTTTGTCAGCAACCTTGCTTCCGCCCAAGACCAGCGTCCATGGATGTCTATCAGTTGCAGTGGCTTCAGTCAGTGTGGCAATTTCCTTCTCCACGAGCCTACCTGCGACTGATGGAAGATAGGCTGTGAAGCCCACAAGTGATGCCTGCGAACGGTGTGCAGCTCCAAAGGCATCATTCACGAAGAGGTCAAAATGCGGATAGAGCTCTTGTACAATGGCCTCCTTAGCTACTTCATCAACGGTGCCCTTCTTCATCTCGCCATCGAAGTAACGGACATTCTGAAGTACTAGAACCTCTCCCGGTTTCGTTCGTGCTATAGCATTCTTCGCCTTCTCACCGAATATGTCGTCGACGAATGTTGCGTTGAAGCCGAGCTGCCTCAGTACTCTGGTGTGTTGCTCTAGTGAAATGAAGTCATCACTTCCCGGGCGTCCTTGATGTGCAAGAACAACAACACTGCTGTTCCGGAGATATTCAAGAGTTGGCTCCGCAGCTTCAATTCGCGAAGTGTCTGTCAGTTCCTTAGACTCCGGGTCTACTGAGCAATTGATGTCCAGCCGTAGGAGTACTCTTTTTCCGTTAACATCAACATCGTCAAGTGTCTTGAACGCAAAGCGCAACTCACGCATCACCTGAGTTGCACTATTGACGACTGGAATATAGAAGTTGCTCAAGAGCTGAGAACACTAGATTCTACCCTCAAAGATGACTCTTGACAGCAACGGGACATCTGAAGCACTTGGGTTTGAGGCCAGCATGAAGTATCTGTCACCCTGTTTCAGTGTGATAATCGAGCCCTTGTCAGAACACACGATGAGAAGTCCCTCAATGGCATCAAGAGTCCAGTGAGTAATGTCGACAACGCCCTGAGAAATGCACCTCCGGACAAGGTCTTTGAATCGTTCTTTGGCACGACTATCAACCACTCTGCCGAGGATCTCTACTCGTCTTCGGTCCGAGGTCCCCTGATTCATGTCGATTTCCATGGGGTTTGCAGTCATGAATATAGGTGCAGCCCGGACCTATTAAGGACAGACTCAGCCAGCATTGAGAAATCTCGGACTGCATTCTATGTTGGCTGCTCTTGATCTCCAGTATACGGACCAGTGCTTGTTGGATGTCCGAGAGAGGAATACATGGTGCTTCTCTTTGAGCTTCCTAGCAAGCCTGACAGCGTCTGCAAGGTCGTCGAACACCTCAGCAAGCTGGTATACTCGCCCTCCTATCAGCTTCCATTTCTCTTCCTTCATGGGTCTGAGTTGCGCTGTTGCCTAATATTCCCGCCAAGAGAAGTGAAAGAGGGTGGGAAAGGACTACTAGTTACCTTTCCCATGTGGTGCCGCAGGAGGGCTTCGATCCCTCGACTTCGAGATGCCTCATCTGAAGGCGCGGTCTCAATGACCCCATCTTGTTCTTGGATGACTCCAAGAAGATTATGAGTCTCGCGCCCCACCAGGCTAGGCTACTGCGGCTGTTCTAGACTCCGTTTGAAGTCTGGGAACCGAGCACTCTGGGCACTCCTAATTAACCTTGTTCTTGGCCTGTCTCATAGCAAGTGCGCGGCCCTATGATTCTAGTACTCGATTTACCTCTTCTACGAGCAGAGATTTCACGGTCTTCCCATCGACTTTGCCTCTTAGTTCCTTCATAGCGATTCCCATGAGACCGCCAACTGCTCGCTCGCCTTGCTCATGAACATAGTCGATTCGATCTCTGACTATCTGCCGAATGATACCTTTGACCGTACCATCATCCAACATTTCCAGATTCAATGCCCTGTGAGCGTCGTCAACTCCGGCTTCGGGATGATTTGAGAGGTGTGTCAAGATGTCTGGAATCGCGTCGGCTGAAAGCTTACCAGCTGCAACGGCGGTGAAGAGATCAACGAAATGCGTGTCGTTGAGAACATCGACTGGAACTTCATCTCTGTGAAGGCTGACCAGCGTGTTCTCTAGCGTAGCTGCAATCAAGGTGGGAGAGGCTTCTGTTTCCTTCACTAGCATCTCGAAGAGATCAAGACTGAGAGATCGGGTAATCTGAATGGACAATTCCTCACTGAGACCGAGGTCTCTTACATATCGCTTCGCTCTGGCCTCCAGTGTTTCAGGCATGTTCTTCTTGATTCTCTGTAGTCGCGAGGCTGTGATTTGCACCGGTCTCACATCCGTTTCAGGGTACATACGATTGGCACCAGGACGTGGCCTCGCATACTTCGTAGTACCGTTCTGAAGTGGTGCTCTGGTTTCAGCAGGAACCCCCGCCATGGCCTCACGGGCGCGCTCTGAAACTGCGGTCAGGGCATCTCTGCATCTCTCCGCAGACTCGGCAGCTATTATGACAGCATCTTTGTCGTCAGCTTTGAGATTCTTCTTGAGGACAGAGACGTCTTCCTGTGTGATGCCGTACTTCGGTAGCTCGTCTGTATGGAAGATTCCTCCAAGGCCACCCCAGAATCTCGCATAGTCGGAGAACTCTGTGCCTAGCCTGCGATTAGGCTGTAATTCCTGCCCGACTAGCCCTGCGAATCCGGGAAGGAGCAGGGCATATACAGAACCTCCTTTCCCAATAGCTCTCTGTATTACCTTTGATTCTGAATCCTTGAATAGGCGTGTAACATCCACTGGTTCTCCAAGGATATCGCTAGGTCTGACTCCTCTTGAATTGAGGACTCTCTTGATTTCGAGAAGATTAGACTGGCGTAGAGCCTCGAGTTCGACTACCGTTGCGAGCATATCCAGCTGTTGAAGTCCCTTTATCTCGATGATAGCTCCGCCCTCTATTGACACATTGACGTCTTGTCGAATTGTGCCAAGGCCTCGCTTCACGCGACCCGTGGACCGGAGAAGGAGTCCAAGCGCCAGCGCGGCTTCTTGGGCCTCCTCAGGAGTGCGAATGTCAGGGGCCGTGGCAATCTCAATGAGTGGGATTCCCAGACGATCTAACCTGTAGGTTGTAATGCCAGATGATTCCTCTTCGTCTGTTTTCCTTGCTGCATCTTCCTCAAGACAGATAGTCTGGATTCCGATCTGCTTCTTACCCAGCTGAATGTGTCCACCATTTCCGATTATGCTCGTCCTCTGAAATCCAGTCGTGTTGCTTCCATCTATCACGATTTTCCTCATGGCGTGGACTTCATCCACAGGCTGAGCACCGAGAAAGGTGGCCATTGTGAGACACACATCAATGGCCTCATCAGATAGGTCATGCGGAGGTTCTTCATCTGCCTCCACAAGACACGTTGTATCATTGTAATACTCGTAATAGAATCGCTTCTGCTTCTGGAACTCGAAGAGAGCAGCCGGGTCGATTTCACCCATCTCACTCTGTGTTGGTCTCAGCTGCCTGATGAAGCCCCCATGTGGTGTGTCTTCGCGTATGACAGGAGGACAATGACAGAAGAGCTTGCGTGATGTATCTAGTTGCTGATGAAGTTCGAGGCCCACCATGAGACCAATGCGTTCATAGTCCAGCTTCTCGCTCAGACTATTCGCCTCCAATGGATGGATAATCAGAGTACTCTGAACGCATCTCAAACTCCCCCACAAGTGGGGACTGCAGATTATCTCGCGCCGCTTCCAGGGATCTTGTGTTTCCGAGAACCCACATCATCTTGACAAGGGCTGTTTCTGAGAGCATGTCTTCACAGGGAATCACTCCGATGTCGAGAAGCTCAACACCTGTTCTGTACACATTCATGTCTACTCTCCCAAAGATACACTGACTTGTCATCGCGAGTAGCATACCAGCCTCTGAGGCCCGTTTCAATGAAGAGATGATGCCCTCGGGTGTGTGGCCCAGCCCTGTTCCCTCTAGAACCAGACCTTTGTAGCCATCGTCGACAAGATGATCAATCAGCCTACCATCCATGCCGGGATAGGTCTTCAGTAGAGCTACTTTCTCTTCGAATCGCGGCCTAAGGACTAGCTTCCTCTCCTTGAGTCGTCGATGCAGAGGAGGCGAAAGCTCGGTGATGGAAACTCCTTGGACCATGAATAGAGGCTTCGTATTGACCGACTTGAACGCGTCTCTTCTGCTTGTGTGTAGCTTCCTCACCCGAGTTGCTCGGTGAGCATAGAGGTAGCTATCTCCCGTTTCGCCATGCATTACCACCATCACTTCAGCTGCATCTGCTCTGGCCGCGAGATCTGTGGCACCTATGAGATTCATTGCGGCATCGGATGAGGGACGATCTGAGGATCTCTGTGACCCTACTAGGACTACAGGAACAGGAAGATTCTGAAGAGCAAACGAAAGGGCAGCAGCCGTCAAGCCGAGAGTGTCGGTACCATGAGCCACAACCACACCCTCAACTCCCGTCTTGATTTCAGCCGCGATTCTGCGGGCGATTCTTGTCCAATCATCGCTAGAGATATTCTCTGAAAGCTTACTGAGCAACACCTTGGCGCGAATGTTCGCGTGGTGTCTGAGTTCAGGTACCGCATCATAGAGGTCTCTTGCGGACAGTGCCGGATTGACTGCACCGGTCTGGTAGTCCACCTTGCTGGCTATGGTGCCCCCAGTGCTAAGGATAGCAACAGATGGAAGACTCTCGTCTGCAGAATCTGCGGATTCAGAAGATGGCTGAGTCCTCTTGGATTTCCCAATGCGCCTTATCGTGCACGTTGCATTCAGTCGGACTCCCAAGTTGTAGCCACTGCCAATCTTGATTACTACATGGGCCGGATCACTGCCGATTTGACTCCGTGGCATAAGAATCCCGGAGTACACTGCGTCGCCTTGCCGAATCTCAATGGTGTCACCAATGCTTGCCCCAGATGTCGTAAGCTTCTCGAGTACAAGTCCGCAGTATCCAGATTCTTCAAGTCCCACTTGTATCCTCACCCTGCAGGCGATGACTTGCATCATGGCTCGTGTGCCATAAGTCTTTGCCGGAGTGTAGATTGTCCATCACTCAGATGAACCCAAGTATGACTAGGACTCCGAAGGCCAAGAAGATGAAACCGGTTGCCAGTCGGACTTTCTCCATCGGTATGCGTGCCGCGGTACGGTCTCCTGCTACTGCCCCAAGTGCATTCACGATAAGGAAGCCTCCAATGGCACCTACAAACACCCAGATTGGGAAGAGTGACTGAGCTGCTAGTGCCAGTATTGTGATTTGGCTCTTGTCACCAAGTTCGGAGAACAGGACTAGCGAGAACATACCGAGAAGAGTGCTTGGGTTCTCACAGGCGTCATCATCGGGTTCAGATCTTGCTAGAGTGTAGAACCCTAGTGCAAGAAAGAGGAGTCCGGATACGTATGTAATCACTTGGATTGGCAATGACTCAGACAAGACGTATCCGACGATAACAGCTATGACAGAAGAAGCTCCAAGTGCCAGCATTGTAGAAACAAGAACAAGCCAAGGACGTCTGTACTGTGCGCTCAGGCATATCGTGGTAAGCATGGTCTTGTCTCCCAATTCGGTCAGGAGCACTAGGCCGAAAGAAGACAGGAGCGTCTGAATTGGCATTGTTCTAACAAGCGCGGAACCCGCGTCAGGGCCTTTAAAGGCTATTTGAAGGGGTGATATGGTGCGGGAGACGGGATTTGAACCCGCGGACTCCTACGAGAGCGGATGTCCTATTCACACGACCCTTGGTCTTTCCGTGATCTTAAGTCCGCCGCCTTTGGCCGAGCTTGGCAACTCCCGCAGGTTTCACAAGCAATCGCTCAAAGCATGATTCCACACTTCAAGTCTTCGGTGCACTCCGAATGAAGAAAGGGGTTGGTGGGCCGCGCCGGATTTGAACCAGCGACCGACGAGTACTGCAGGGAAACCCTACAGACATTCTCGGTGTAAGCGAGACATCATAGCCGGGCTAGACTAGCGGCCCCGATGGTTACGCAGACGAACTGCAATTAAAAGTTGCTCACCAATGAACTGCACTAATGTGGAACTCCTCGCGTGAATCATCAAGTACGATTGCTTCGATGCTTTGGTAGCCGAGACTCTCCAAATCGGTTCTTGCTCGATGAATGTCCTCCTCGCTGTGAGTTGACTTGATGGCAACAATGAGGCGCCCGTTCTGCTTCAGAATGCATGAAAACTGATTCACCAAGCGAAGTGTTCCTGAGTAGTCAGTTGTGACATCGATGAGAAGAAGGTCTGCTGTACCTATTCCTGTCACTTCCAGTGGATCGAGCTCGAATGCATCAGCAATGATGACAGAGATTGTATCGTACTGGTCCACCACCTGCTCAAGGTTGTGGAGAAACCGCGGTGAAACCTCAACTCCGATTGCCTGTGCCCCTCTTGAGCCCAAATACAGAAGAAAGCCGCCTGCTGAACTGCCGATGTCAACGGCCAGGCATGGTGATACCACCAGCTGACCTTCTAGTCTGCTCTCTATCATCCGCAGCTTCTGGAAGCCCATCGGATTGTCTGCGAGTTCGTCTAGGACTTCAATCGATTCAGTGCCGTCAATCTCCTTGGATGGCTTGCAGACTGCGCCATCAACTCTGACTAGACCGGACTTGATTGCTCTCTTGGCAATTTGACGTGATGCAAAGTGGCCCTTTTCCACGAGCCAGATGTCAAGTCTTGTCACCGAGCCACGCTCCGACTTCGTCTGGAATGAAGAGATGAATGGGAATGCCTCTCAGTCTTGGACCTATTGCCGCGACTATTCCTGACGCTCTGGTGCTTCTCTTGCACACAAGGGCTGTTTCGAAATGGCCCAGCGTTTCGTATTCATAGATATCGCCTGTGTGTCCGGTTCGTTTGAGCGCGCCGTCAATCATGGTTCGATTGGCGCCAAACACGAGAAGACGTTCATGGTCATCGTTTGCCCAATCGAGAAGACGTCTTGTGATATCTGGGCCAAGTTCTGCCTCAACCTTGTTGTTTCTGACGTCAACATGGTTGATAGTCACGTCAAGTGGAAGGTGGTCTACTAGACAGAGAACCCTTGAGATTTCTCTAAGTGGTTTATGGGCTTTGACTTGATCACGGAGACGGTGGAGGGGTATCAACGGATCAAGACGAGAAGACTTGTCGAAGCCTATGTCGACGAAGAGACCGAAGCCCACCTCTCCCACATCGACGAGGCTACCTTTGAAGGTTCCACCAGGTTCTATCTCAGCTGGAGTAAGACATCGACCGTATAGGTTTGTCAGATGATTCAGGACGAACTCCTCATCCTCGCCAGTGATACTCACTCTCAGATGAAACCTGGAGTCCACCTCAACTCTGTTCAGCTTGACCTCGAGTTCGCTAATACCTGCAAGCATCTCCGCTCTCACTGTCTTGAGAAGACGATTCTTGTAGGGCCCGTAGACTTTGGTAAGAAATGAGACTGCTTTCAACAGGTTTGAACCCCTTTCTATCCAGATTCTCTCCTTTTTTTGGTAGAAGAATTCCGCAGTGTTTCACGCGGTTCATGATGATGCTTGGAGATCCGCCTTCAGCTCTTCAACTCGTTTACGGAGGAACGAGATGGCCTTTGCGTTATCGACGTACTCCAATTGTCCGTTGCATGTAGGGCAGCGAAACGACAAGTTCATTGCCTCTTCGAAGGGGACTGGTGATGAGTCTCGGTTGGCGCATACGTACAAGTCGTTGTTCGATTCATGTTCCAATCGCTGCTCAAGAAGAGTCAGTACCATTCTCTTCTTCCTGTTTACGAGAGCTTGCGCTTTCTTGGGGTCAATCTTCCAGTAGTAGAGGAACCAACCAGTGTCTGTATCGCGAATCCTTCTATAGGATGCAAGATGATTGTCGTGTAGTTTGTAGAGAATTTTGCGCACAACATTTAGCTTGAGATCAGTCTTTGTAGCGATTTCTTCATCAGTGGTTTCTTCCGCGTTTACTAGGACAGTGGCCACATCTACGCCTTCTTTTCCGGCAATCTCTTCTACGACTAGCCGGAAAAGCTCATGATTGAAGTTCGAATGCACCATTGATGAGGTCACCTAGATGTAATATCTGGTTGCTATGCTGATTGATTCTGAGAGTAAGAACATCCGCAGCTGGAGATTTACACTTGTAGTATTATACGTAGAGATACTATATATTCACTTCGTTTGCGCATCCGTGCGACGCGCCTTCTGTGACATTTTCCTCTTGACTACAACGCGGTCTCCTAGCGTAGGAGCGCCTGTACTACCGGATGATTTGCTGGGCTTCAGGGGTACCGGGCCGACAGATTCTAGAAGGGAGATTTCAAGCTCTCTCTCAAGACCTCTGATAGTCTTCTCCGTGGGTTTCTGTCTTCCTGATTCAACTGCCTGAAGTGTGGAAACTCGCTCGCCTACTCGTTGAGCCAGCTCTTCTTGACTCAGGTTCATCTTCTGCCGTGCCTCTCGTATGAGATCTGCATAGTTCTCTACTAGTTCCATTTCATCGAGAAGGATTCCTGGTCGAGCTGGTTTGGGCGTTGCCCGCGTCTTTGGCGTAGAAACAGGCTTCGACGGGCGCGTTTCTCCGCGAGGATCATGACCACCAGCCCAGATTGGACGTTGCTTCGGACTGGGTGATGATGGCCTAGTCTCTGTTGGAGAAGAGCCACCAAACTTGGATGCACACTGAGGACACACAATCATTGAGGCCCCTTCAATGACAACACTGCGTCCTCGTCCCTTCATGCTCCTTCCGCATAGCTCACAGCTGGGCACAGCAGTCCACCTCTCTGAACTCATCATCTCACAGATGATACATAAAGATTGCCGACCAACCAAGGTTCTCTTTTTGGCGCGGGCATCTGCGTTTTGCTCCATTTCTGAGTAACCTCAAAGATAGCCTTAAAACCTCAGTCGCGGATGACCTGTCGAGGTACTCATCATTGCCAGGGACCACTGATGCCAAGGATGAAGGTAGCGTCGAGGATACAGAGTACTCACAGAGCTACACCAGGCATCTTGAGAGAAGACTACGGGCCCTTGAAACTGAGAAGAGAATCCTTCAAGCGGAAAGGAGCAGACTGGAGAAGGAAACACAGACTCTCCGTACCGAACTCGAGAAACTGAGGCAGTCACCTCTAATCACAGCTAGTATCGTCGAGATGCTTGAAGATGGCCGGGCCATAGTCAAAAGCTCTACAGGTCCCAATTTCGTCGTGCACGTTACTTCCACTATTCCCAAAGATAGGTTGCAGCCAGGAGCACTAGTAGCCCTCAACCAGCGGTCATTCGCCGTAACACAGGAGCTTCCGCCGTCCCGAGACCCGATGATCAGAGCAATGGAGATAGAGGAGGCACCGGATGTTTCCTATACCGACATTGGCGGCCTGCAAGATCAACTGCGAGAGATTAGAGAAACAGTCGAGCTGCCCTTGCTGAAGCCTGATCTGTTCGAACAGGTTGGCATAGAACCCCCCAAGGGGGTCCTTCTAACAGGAAAACCAGGCACTGGAAAGACTCTATGTGCCAGAGCAGTTGCCCACGAGACCAATGCAACTTTCATCCGCGTCATTGGATCTGAGCTCGTTCAGAAATTCATCGGAGAAGGAGCCAGGTTAGTTCGCGAGATCTTCATGCTGGCCAAGGAGAAAGCACCCGCAATCATCTTTGTGGATGAACTTGACGCTGTAGGATCGCATCGACTCGACATAGCGACCTCTGGCGACCGTGAAGTCCAGAGAACCCTTATGCAGCTGCTAAGCGAGCTTGACGGCTTCGAGAACAGAGGTCAAGTCGCCGTTCTTGGGGCGACAAATCGGCCTGACATTCTGGATCCTGCTCTTCTGAGACCCGGCAGGTTTGATAGAATCATCGACTTTCCCCTTCCAGATGATGATAGCCGCCGAGAGATATTCAGAATCCACATGAGAGGAATGAATGTCGACTCGAATATCAACTTCGACCAGCTCGTAGTGGCAACCCAGAGCCAGAGTGGGGCAGACATCAAGACGATTTGCACAGAAGCCGGAATGTTTGCAATTCGTGACAACAGAATCTGTGTCACTAGTGACGACTTCCGCAAGGCGATTGTGAAAGTGCAAGAGCGGGGTGGTGGCGACAGACCGCCCAGCAGCATCTACTGCTAAAGACTCACTTGTATTCGTGGACAGAAATGAAGTACAGAGAGTATCTAGTGCAGACGCTACCAGATTTGGCCAAGACTTCAGTAGACCTCCCGTCAAGTCTGCATATCGTAGGACATGTTGCCCTAGTGAACATGAGAACCGAAGACCCGCAGATTCTCGCTTCCGTGGGGCAGGCAACTCTTGGTTTCGATAAGCGTATCAAGTCTGTTGCCGTTCGAATTGGACCAACGAGTGGAGTGGATCGGAAGCCCTCATTTCGATTGGTTGCTGGTGACCCTCGGACCGAAACGATTCATGTTGAGGATGGAGTCAAGTTCAAGCTGGACCCACTTGAAATCACATTCTCAAGGGGAAATAGAAGGGAAAGACACCTTGTTGGCAGGCAGGTGAAACCGGGGGAAGTAGTAGTAGACATGTTTAGCTGCGTGGGCCAGTTCGCGTTCCATGCAGCCTCAGTGGAAGACGTCCAAGTCGTCGCCATTGAGGTTAGTCAGAGAACCTACGACTATCTGGTAGAAGGTATTACACTGAATGGTTTTGGCGACCGAGTGAAACCTATCCTGGGTGACTGCAGGACTAAGCACCCAGATGGAATTGCGGACCGTGTCTACATGGGGTTTCTCCATGAAACTAATAGGTACTTACCACACGCCTTGGAGTCACTTAAGCAGGCTGGAGGCGTTATTCATATGCACATGACCCATCCTGAGAGAGAGGTGGAAACGGTGAGCAAAGGTATCCAGGCGATTTGCTTGGAACACGGACGGTCTTCATCTATTTCAAGTAGGAGGATCAAGTGGTACTCGCCTGGTATCATGCACAGAGTGTATGAGATTATGGTTTCCACTTGAAGTCGCTCTTGCAGCAAAATCGTTTTATCAGTGCCTACCTGTGCTGCTATGGCAGACTAGAATCAGTTTCTGATTCGATCTGAATGATGGTGTGAACAATGGGATATAGAGGACTCTCACCAAAGCAGATGGCAAGAATGATGAAGAAGATGGGAATCGAACAGAAGGAGATTCCTGGGGTGAAAGAGGTCATCTTCCGGTTTGATGACAAGGAATGGGTGATTGCGAACCCACAGGTCACTTCAATCAAGCAAAGCGGTGTAGAGTCATATCAGGTGACAGGAACGAAGAGTGAGAGGGGAAGAGGGGAAGAAAGGGCCGAGATTCCAGAGGATGAAACACCGCAGGAGATTGAGATTCCAATGGAAGATGCGGCGTTGGTTGCAGGCCAGACAGGTGTTGATATAGAAGTAGCTAGGCAGGCACTGATTGAAACGGAAGGGGACTTGGCGGCTGCCATACTCAAACTGCGACGAACCTAGCTCGATGGAACTGTAATACTCCTATTACAGAATCAGTTATCCTTGGTAATCCAATCGCGGACCATCTTCAATCGCACGAAGTCCTCACGCTCCCGTTCTTCGAGAGCGAGTTTGACAAATCGGACTGTGGCATCAAGGCGTGGTATCACTACGGTTTCGAGAGCCGATACTCGTCGCTTGGTTCTCTCAATCTCTAGTGCCAGACGCTTCACTGTCGACTCGACTTCTGCCAGACGGACTATTGCTTTCAGTGCTTCTTTGAACTTCTGGCTCATGACGTCGAACTTCGCACTCGAGTCAGACAACGAGTACGGCAAGTCTGGAATATGCTGTTCCACGGAGAGGACCGGGACTCTCACGCCCATCATTGATCGAGTATTGATATGGAGCTCTGCCGCGAATTTGCTTGCATATGAGAACTCGACGACTTTCGCCGGGCCCATCACCATCTTGGCCTGTGTGAGGGCGGAGAACGCATCTGCAAGTGTTTCGTCAACTCTCTCCCTAGCGTCTTTGATTTCTGCTATCGCATTGAAGAACTCCATTATCAATGAGTCACGTTTCTCGCGGAGTAGATCATGTCCACGTTCTGCAAGCTTCATTCTGTTCTTGAGAGCCAGAAGCTCCATCCTCGTGGTCTTGGTCCCAGGCAGAATCTTGCTCATCGTGATTCACATCAAGAATCCTGATTTGGATTGTTCCTCTAGTAGAACGTGAAGGCGAGAGCGCTAATGACGATTCCAAGGATGCATATGATGAGCCAATTCCAGAGATACTTGCGCGCCAAGTTGGGCTTTTCCTCAATCTGTCCAGTGATGATGAAAGTGACAATGGAGATGAACAGGAACGCGAAGGGTAACGAAACAGTAGCGTTGGTCAGCCGAGCGTCAGATATCAGGACTATTCCAGCGAGCGCTCCGAATATCAGGAAAGAGAGAATCATGACAGATGTCATGATATGTTGGATCCTTTCTGTGTCCACCGTATTTGGCTCCTCGTGATAGACTCAGTGTTTGAGTGATATGCTAGCAGCCGATTCCTTCCATTCAAAAAGGTTGTGTACCGTGATTGAGACTAACTGGGTCCCTTTACCACACGTTTTATATTTCGGCCAGCATACGGACTTGTGTATTACAAGCACTACTTGTGATACGATGGTTCGGAGTGACTAACAATGACGATAGCAATCCATGAGAGTGCATTGATTCGCCACTTCAACACAAGGAAGGAAGTACTTCGGGCTTGGGAGGAACGAATCGGCGCAAGATTCTCGCCCTTCCGCGGCTTCAAGATGCCCGATAGTCGGCTGTATATTGAAGACAGCGACTTCCTAGATTCGATTGTAGATCTGATCATCACAAATGAGCGTCATGTGTTCATCAGGGGACCAGTTGGATCAGGGAAGAGCACATTGATGCTCCTAGCACTCAGAGACCTTCCTACATTGGCGGACCGCAGAGGCAACAAGTTTGTCACTGGATATGTTGGGATGACCGGTCTCTACGAGAAGCAGATGGCAGCCGCCATAGCTGACTCGCTACGAGTGAAGTACCGGAGGTCGTGGGAGTCAAGCCAGATAATTGACGCTGTGGCTAAAGAGAGTCTTCGAAGATATGTTGAAGAGAAGAGCAGGACAGCTCTCTTCATTGAAGATGTGGCCGACAACCAGGAGGCTGCATTCCACAAGCTCAGGTACTTGGCAGACTTGCCTACCGAAGAGATGGTCGATACCTACAAGGGAGCACTGGATGAGCCAATCGTCACACTAGTAATGTCAGGTACAATGCTCTACTGGAATGCGATGCTCTCCTTCCTTCCTCAGATAGCGGATCGGACCGAACCGCTGGATGTCCCTCCCTTGAACGACGCAAAGGCGAGGGAATTCATTGGGAGAAGGATTGCATACGCCCAGAACAAGATTGACACGTTCAATCCTGAGGATTTCGATGTCTTTCCCTTCACTGATGAATCTGTCAAGGTCATCAATGCCGCCGCCAAGGGGAATCCACGAGACATCAGAATGTTGGCTCGAGGATGCCAGCAAGTAGCCGCTGAAAACTTCCGGGCTAAAGGAGATCCTTCTGTAACAGGAGAAATTGCCACGCTAGTTTCGGAAGCATATGCAACCATACTGAGGGAGGTTCAATAGATGAGTCTACTTGGAAAGTACAGACGTGAGGAAGCTGAGAAGGATGATGAAGACCAGAAGACTGAGCGCGACGACTATCGTAGCCAGCCTCCAGAGGACGCTTCATCAGCCATTCCAAACAAGGAGCGGAAAAGCCCAATCGTATCGTTCTCAATACCCACAGACCTAAGGGACTGCCTGAAGGCAATCCGTGAGAACAAGGCAATCAACCTGAGCATGTGGGTGGAGAAACAGCTCCGTGAGGCTGTCACCCATGAGTTTCCTCAGATTGCTCGTGAGTACCTCGAGTCGTAGTTGTCGTATCACTTGTATTACATTTCGTGCATCAGTGCATATTGAACTACTCGAGATACGCAGAGGGCGGCGGTTGAAGGATCATCATAGCAGGGAACTCGATTCATCTCCAGGAGATCCTTTCCCGGTTTGCCAACATCACCGGCCAGCCAGACTCCGACCACCGGTTTGCCCTGAGATGCTTGGCGTAGACCTTCAAGTGTTCCAGCCGCATGCTCAGTCTGGGTCATACCTGCGAATGTAGGCACCCCGCAGATTGCCAGAAGAACGTCAACGTTGGAATCTCTCAGAAGAAGCTCTGTGGCGATGCGATACTCTCTTCGGCCTCCGCTTGCCACTACATCGATTGGGTTCTGATTAGAAGCCATAGGAGGCAGGACCTGACGAAGCTCGTGGCTGGTGTCTTCAGACAGATTCGTGACCGTCAACCCGTAGTAAGCGCAGGCATCGGCGGCAAGCACTCCGGCACCGCCTGTATTACTAATAATACCGATGCGATTCCCCTTGGGAAGTGGTTGATAGTCGAAGAGCTTGCAGATCTCGAAGAGAGTGTCAAGAGTAGGAGCGGTTACGCATCCGGCCTGTTGAATCATCCCATCAAAGACCTGAGAGGACCCAGCCAACGAACCTGTGTGTGATTGTGTGGCACGACTTCCAGCATCGCTCTTTCCACCTTTGAGCACGACTACTGGCTTGTCTTTTGCCGCGCGCGCTAATGCTTCGAAGAGACTCCGCCCGTCCTCGACTCCTTCCATGTAGGCGGCGACTACACTAGTCTTTGAGTCAAGACGGAAGTAGTCCAGAATCTCTGGAAAGCTGATGTCAGCCGCATTACCTATGCTGGCAAACTTGCTCATTCCTATTCTTCTTGCTCTTGTCAGGTATATGCTCATTCCGCCCAAAGCGCCGCTTTGCGAAACAAATGCAATGTTCCCTCGCTCTGGCATCATTGTGAAAGTTCCGTTGAAGACACGACTGTTGGACACGCCGACGCAGTTAGGCCCAATTATGCGTACACCTGATTGCTGAGCGGCCAGTATCATGTCCCTCTCTAGCTGCTCCCCTTCAGGACCGGTTTCACTGAAGCCACCCGATATTACTACTGCGTTTCGTGCTCCAGCCTTCTTGACCTCTGGCATCAACTGCGCACAGTACTTGGCTGCTACTGCGATTATTACTAGATCAACAGATTTCGGGAGATCCAAAAGGCTACCATAGGCCTTCACTCCAAGGACAGTTTCTCTGCTGTGAGTAATCGGGAAGACCTCAACTTCTGAGGCGAGTAGGTTCATCAGGATTGAGTTGCCCAGCTTCTTGTAGTCCGCTGATGCACCGACCAAAGCGATTCGTTTGGGATTGAAGAAGGGATCAACGGATTCAAACAAATCAGCTTGGTCATCTGTCATGACTCATTTGGCACTCACCATTATCTTATGTCTATCGCGTGTCACTCGTGTGTATTACAGATAATACCTACGGCGAAACGGGATACTTCTTAGAAGCTTCCGTATCCTAGCTGGGTGTCTGCATTCCTGAGTAAGAGTCTGGTTGAGGACATGGGTTGCTTCCGCGCAGCTGGTGCTGATGTTCATGATGGCTTTGCTAGTTTCCCGAACAACAGCATCACTAGCTGTAGTACAAAGAAGAGCTGCGAGAGCATGCACTGCTGATTGATCGTAGAAGTTCGAGAGAGCAACGATTGCAGGTGTGGTCAGGTGTGGCTCGCCAAAATAGCAGAGATTCCCTAGTGGTATCACTGACTCAACCGAGCGAATTCTTGTGTGTGCTGTCACCGTTCGGAGGAGGTTTCGAAGTGTTTCGCTAGTACGCATACCTCTCTCCATGTAATCTGAAACCTGTTCACTGAGGATGTATGAAAGCGTTGGGACCGCGAGTCTGCTGCCCAGATTCATAAGACCAAGGATGTCTTGGTCCATCAGACTTCTGAGAAGACTCCCGTAGTCCTCGTGGGCAGGATACCTCGAAGCTGGCGCGCGTGCAAACTTCTGAACCTCCTGGATAGTGTAAGACACGGGAACAGAACTCTGTAATACGGATAATACCATGGACACGCTATCATTGTCTATAAAGCGTCCCTTTACTCCGACGTCAACAAGGGCTTTCAGCCCAGCATGAGTATTCCACAGCGGCCAAACGTCAATCTCATGACCTCGCTGTTCAAGACGGACCTCCTTGATCTGCTTCTCCAAGGCAGAGCTCAAGAGGGACTGCAAGTCATCCGGAAAGTCTGTATCCATTGTATTGGCTTCAAAGAACGTCACGTCACACTCTGCTATCTGCTCTGAAGCCTTGGTCTTGAGTTCCTGAAAGATTGAACGTGAGGCGTCGATCAACGAGGACTCGGAGGACGCCAGATCCAGGACCTTGCCAGTATCAACATCCACGGGTTCGAAGCCCTTGCAGGAGAACAGCTCGAAGAGGACTTCTCTATACTTGAGAGGCTCCAGTCTTGCATTCTTCTGACCTAGATCAAAAGGTGTTGGGTATTCCTTGGTCACTGCTTGGTAAAGATACGCAACGACTTGCTCCCAGCCCAACGAACTCTCCATCTCGCTCACGATGTCGCTCAGGTCTCTGATTCTCCTGTCTGCAATTGCATTGACTAGGAGGACCAAATGCTCGTTACTCTCTGCTTCACGAATTCGTTTCTTCAACACCTCGAGAAACCATGGACGGTCATCTCTCGTCGTCAGATTCACCTCACCCGGGCGGATTGATTGCTTCCCTTCGATAGCGTCCTAGGTTTAAGTAGGAATCGAGTGTATTTATTGTATTACACGTATCAACCTAGCCACATTGAAGAACGTTGATGCCCTCATGAAGAGGAGAACACTCGTTCTAAGATTAGAACTATGTACCATTGTAACGCAAGATTGTATGAGTGTGTCGTACTAATGATCCGACACCGGCGTCGATGAAGCTCGTCTTCAACGGCGATTCGGGCGCTCGTCATGGTATGTCATCTCTATCTCCTCAAAAAACCTCCAAGATGACCTATTGGAATCTTGTGCCCAATCGGTGCGTCTTGTGCGACACGCTCGAGCCAATCTTTTTCACGTGTCAATCTCTTCGCTTCGAGATTTCAGTCTTCAACGAGAGGGATGATGCAAGTTCCTCCAGGGCCTCGTCAACCGAAACTTCCGTAACTCGAAGACTCTCCAGATCCTCAGGTGTGAGATCACTCTTACCTGATAGCACTTCGCGGATTCTCCGGTAGTCACCTATTCGTGACGCCACTTCCTCAAACGGTCTGAATATGTTCAACTCAAAGATTCCAAGGTATGTCAGTAGAAGCATGGTGTAGAGACAGCGAGTAACGTTCCGTCTACCCTGACGCAGAGTCCTGTTGAAAGCTCCCCGTGACACACCTCTTGTGCGCTCTCCCTGTCGTCGCCTATGCGATGCCTTGTCATCGTAGCTGATGCGGCCGCCTAGCGCGTCCTCGACGAGGAGATCTATGATTAGTGTTTCCAGTTGGGCTTCACTCAATGTGGACCCTGCCTGAAGACGCTGCAGAATAGGCTCTTTGAGGACGCTTCGTGCATCTGATACGAGCTTGTGGACGGCTCGGCTATCGGCTTTGTCGTCCTTGGTTCCTAATGTCATCTTAGTCCTACTTCCGTCTTAGCTTGTTCCTGAAGTCGTTCAGAGGCTTTTCAGACGTTTTCTGAAGGACTACAGCTGTTGCTCTGTGTGGATACACTTTCGTATACAAGAACCTGTCTGTGGTGTCAGCTGGTGTACTTTGGTTGCATCTCTGGTACTGCTGCTTAAGAGAAGTGTATTACAAGTATTATCTCGACGGCAGAGTCCACTCGGCGCCTGGCTTTACATGTACAAACCCAAGTATCAGATTACCTCGAATCTCATCGAACTTGTAAACCCCGAAGATGCGATGCTCACTCCCAATGGTCCATTCCAAGCGGCCTCGCAAGAGATAGTGTTGGAAAAGAACACGGCAGTGCTTTCTTATTGAAGTGAACAAGTTTCTGTATCTTCTGCGTTGTGAAGGCCTTATTCCCCATCTGATGAAAATGAACTTGTTTGCGAGACTATTACTTGACACTAGAACCGATTTCCGTTTCTCACGATCCGGAATCACAGACTCCGCCAATGTGGCCCTCAGACAGTCTGGTATGGATGCTAGTATAGATGGTGTGGGCTTCGGCTCCTTGAATTGTGTCCTGCCCTCTGAATTGCTTGTCAAGCTGAGTCAGAGATTAGCTCTCCTCCGGCCTTAAGAGGACCTACATAGATTGTGGAGAACCATCTGATTGGTTGCTTCACTGCATTAATATCCTCACGGAATCGGTTGTCATCGTGATTCGAAGGATGCCCAAAAGCGAAGCCAGAATCCACGTCACAGGAATTGTGCAAGGAGTCGGCTTCAGGCCCTTCGTGTATCGAGTGGCCAAGTCACTGAACCTCTCAGGATACGTCTTGAACCTAGGTGATGCAGGTGTCGAGATTGTAGTGCAGGGAAGTAAGATAGACATCGATGAGTTCATCTCAACCATCACAAAGAGTCCACCTTCAATATCAACTATCGAATCGATAGACATAGGATGGGTAGAATCTGAGGAGGTCTACAGCTCCTTCGAGATTGTGAAATCATCAGAAACTCGAAGCCAGGACGCTGTGCCCATTCTCCCACCAGACATCGCGATTTGCGACGACTGTGTCAAGGACATGAGTGATTCATCTTCCCGCTGGTATCAGTATCCATTCACTTCATGCGCCGCGTGTGGACCCAGATTCTCGACAATCACTGATCTCCCTTATGATAGGCCGAACACTACCATGGTAGACTTCCCGCTCTGTGATACTTGTAATACCGGTTATACAGACCCTCTTGACCGACGTTATCATGCTCAGACTACAGCTTGTGAGGTCTGCGGTCCGGGGTACCAACTCCTCAAAGGAAGTGTCCGAGTATCTTCAGACGATCCTGTCAGGGACGCGTCCATGCTTCTACGTAATGGAGCAATAGTGGCCATCCAAGGAATAACTGGCACGCACATCTGTACTGCAACCAGTACAAGCGCAGCCATTCAACTTCTGAGAGAACGCAAGAAGAGACTACAGCGGCCATTTGCCATCATGGTACGTGACTTAGCAGCTGCAAGGAGCTTTGCGGAGATAG
Organism: Candidatus Thorarchaeota archaeon; assembly: GCA_016839445.1. Lineage (GTDB taxonomy): Archaea > Asgardarchaeota > Thorarchaeia > Thorarchaeales > Thorarchaeaceae > SMTZ1-45. Next base: position 10,098 of record JAEOUG010000130.1, on the reverse strand, counting down.
GTGAAATAGAGAGAGAGATCCTCACATCGTGGCGACGCCCCATTGTTCTAGTGAAAAGAGATGGCTCTGCACTATCTGTGATACCAGACGAGAGCCTCGATCTGATTGCGCCAGGTCTCGATACAATAGGGATTATGCTGCCGTACGCTCCCGCTCATCATCTCCTCTTCAAGTTCACACAGGAGCCAGCCCTCGTGATGACCAGCGCGAACCCCTCGGGTCTGCCCATGTACGTAGATAGGGAACGCATAGTACGTGAACTTGGAAATATCGTTGACTACTCCCTTGTGCACAACAGGGTGATACATCAGCGGGCAGACGACTCTGTTGTCAAGATGGTGGGCCCAGAGAGTGCTGTCTTCATTCGGCGAGCAAGGGGGCATGTTCCTGAGCCAATCCTCTTCGAGGGGGCTTCAGGAAGAATCAAGATTCTAGGAGTTGGACCTGAAGAAAAGGCGACCGCCTCAATCCTCAGCAATAGCAGAGTCTACCTCACTCAACACATCGGGGACACTGACACTGTTGAAAGCCTGGATTTCTTGAGGAGTGCCATTGATCACATGCTGCATCTACTAGACATACGAAGTCTTGATGCCATCGCGTGTGACCTACATCCTGAGTTCCTGAGTACGGAGTTTGCAGAGTCGCTGGCAGAGGTTCACGATGCATCTCTGCATCGTGTGCCACATCATCATGCACATCTTGCATCAGTGAGTATTGATAATGGACTAAACCCTGATACTAGTATTGCTTGTATTACAGCAGACGGGTATGGATACGGAACGGATTCATCCGGGTGGGGGGGTGAGATTCTCTTCGGAAACATGAGTCAATCAGATAGAAGAGGTGGTCTCAGAGCTCAGAAATACTCGGGTGGAGATCTCTCAGCCAGGTACGCTGCAAGAGCTGCGCACGGTATTCTCCAATCTGAAATGTCCAATCATGAGATTCTTGATCTTCTGGAAGGGTACCCTATTGCTGAATCGCAATCCCTGAACAGAGACACAGTTGACATGATGTCCTCATCCATCCTCCATGATATCGGCATGGTTCGTAGCTCAAGCGCGGGACGCTTCTTGGATGCTGCTTCTGCGCTTCTGGGTGTGTGTGCGGAGAATAGCTATGATGCCGAGTGTCCAATGAAACTGGAGGCAGTAGCACGGGAAACAGACCAGAGAATTGAACCATCTTTCACAAGCAGCGAGTATGGTAGAGTCCTTGACACTACTCAATCGCTTAGGGATTTACTGGACCTCAGAAGAGGAGGAGTGGCTGTCCCTGACTTGGCATATATGATTCAGTATCATCTGGGTCAATCCCTCGCAGACATTGCATGTGAAGTGGCTGACAGAGAGGGAGTCGAGATCGTTGCCTTTTCAGGTGGTGTTGCACTCAACCGGATTATCACCCAGTCCATACGGAATCGAGTGCTCGATGAAGACTACACCTTCATGATTCATAGGCAGATACCTCCTGGTGACGGTGGAGTTTCCGTAGGTCAGGTTGCCACAGCTGCTGCAAGAGAGATGCTGTAATACCCGTAATGGTTGTATCACGATGCCTTGCGCACCGCTTCCATACCACTGGTGGCGGCCTTCACGTTGATTTCCTCGAACCTCTGGGGGAAGCTGGTACGTATTGCATGGATAGCTGACTCTTGGGTGATCCCTGTGATGCCCGCTCCTATGATAGCGCCGAGCATTACCATATTCAGAGCCCTAGTGCTGCCTGCGTCCTTTGCCAGTTTGAATGCGTCAAACTCAATGATACGGGAAGTGAATCTTCTGACAATGGAGCGAATCTCCTCCTCAGATGGATACTCTGCTTTCCCCATAGACACCGCAACAGGATATTGCACGTGCGAGCTCATGATGACGAGACCGTCAGTCTTGATCAGCTCGATTTCCCTTATGGTTTCCACAGGCTCAAAGCCAACAAGGAGATTGGCAGTACCCGAATCAACGATTGGACCATGTACGTTGTCGCCGATTCTGACAGTGCAGACAACGTGACCGCCACGTTGTGCCATGCCATGAATCTCGCCAACCCTCACATTGAAACCGTCATTGAGTGCTGCCTTGGCCAGTACTTCGGCCAGTGTAAGGACACCTTGTCCTCCCACTCCGGAGATTGCGACAGACACTGTATCACTTGTAATACGACTCATTTCGCCCCCTCCTGTTTGATTGCCCCCTGAGGACACACGGAAACACATGTGCCGCAAAGGTTGCAGAGAGCCTCATCTATCATGGCCTTCTCTGTATCTGGATTCATGTACATCGCTGGACAAGAGAGGCGATTCAGGCAACGTTTGCACGCATTGCAGACATCTTGGTCAACGTAGTACCTCCCCGGAAACTCGCCTGTCTTTCTGCGGTCTGCGGCTGTGAGTAGGGCACAGGGTTCCTTGGATATCAGTACAGCGGGACTGTGGTTTTCTCTAGCCCACTTCACCATCTCGCGAACTTCGGCAACCAGACCAGCTATGGACTCAAAGGGTTCCACTGTCTTGACGTATTTCACACCTAGGCCTCGGCAAGCATCTCCAATATCAAGTGGTGGGACTTGCTTCTGCATCCCTGTCAGGCCTGTACCAGGATGTGGTTGGTGACCTGTCATAGCCGTGGTTCTGTTGTCTAGAACTACCAAGCAGATACGATGTTGATTGTATACGGCACTCGCAAGGCCTGCGAGACCGGAAGCAAAGAAAGTACTATCACCTATGGTAGCGACGATGTCCTGATCTGTGACCTCAGCCAGTCCACATGCTGTTGTAATGGAAGAACCCATGTCAAAGAGGATGTCTGCGGTTTCAAGAGGTGGGGCAATACTCAGTGTGTAACACCCTATATCAGAGGGATAGATTGCCTTTCCTCTTGTAGCAGTACGAATGGCGAAGTAGGTAGCCCGGTGGGGACAGCCAGCGCAAAGAAGAGGAGGTCGCGGAGGGAGCTCTGGTAATTCGGCGACCTTCTCATCAATCTCACTCCAGTTAATAGGTGTATTACAATTAGCAATCTTACACAAAGCTTCAGCGACGATTCTTGTGCTGTACTCGTATACCCTTGGGAATTGGCCTTGCTCTTTTCCTATGATCTTCACAGATATCTCGTGTAGTTGGGCCAATCGGCGTGCATGTGTTTCGAGGAACGGCTCCAGCTCTTCGACCACAACTACAGTCTTGTGTTTCCGGAGGAAGTCAGACAACATCCTCTCTGGGATTGGATGAGTGATACCCAGCTTCAAGACCTCAGCCTTAACTCCCAGCACATCAAGTGCTTCAAGGACGTAGTTATACGACACACCAGAAGTCACGATTCCAAGATCGCCCTTGCCAAGTGTGAAATTGAGAGGGCTCTTCTCTGAGAGCTCTCTTGCAGTTTCGATTTGCTTGAGCAACCACGGATGTCGCTTTCTGGCAACTGCTGGTACGGGAACGAACCTCAGAGGATCCTTTGTGAATTCGACTGTCTTTGGTCTGCTCCGGATTGGGCCGAACTCCACAGGAGCTCGCGTGTGATTGACTCGAGTTGTGGTCCTGAAGAGGACTGGAAGGCCAACCTTCTCTGACAGCTCGTAGGCGTCCAGAAGCATTGATTTGGCCTCAATTGGGTCGGCAGGTTCCATCATCAGTGTGTTTCCCATGAGGGCATAGTACCTGCTGTCGTTCTCGTTCTGTGAGCTCCACATGCTAGGGTCATCTGCGACAACAATCACCATCCCGGCACGTACACCTACATATGCAAGAGAGAAGAAGGGGTCTGCTGCGACGTTGAGACCTGGACCCTTGCAGACCATCATGGATCTCACTCCGGCCACTGCAGCGGCACCGGCAACTTCCAGAGCCACCTTCTCATTGGCACTGAACTCAAAGTAGAAGTCCGAGATGTGAGGTGCCATGAAGGTGAGGTTATTCCCGATCTCACTACTTGGAGTTCCAGGATACAAGGCGACAAGCCGCACTCCAGCTTCAAGTACACCTCTGGCAATAGCCTCGTTCGCCAGTAACAGGATCTTCTTTCCAGGAGAGTCTTCTAGCAGTTCCTTTGCTTTGGCCAACGGTTCTCCTCCATCAGAGATTGTGCCGTGAAGAAAGTGAACGCTGTATCAGTCTTTTGGTAGTGAAACACCCTTGGAACATGTGTTCCAATGACGTGTGGTAACCAGTCCGGGATCAGACTACTCAGAACATGTGTTCCAATACGAACACAACCCCTTGCTTTCCAGTGGAAACCTTAGGGGGTTGTCGAACCGAATAGACATCAGCAAGTATAAATAGTGGTTTCTGAAGCTGCTATTCATCTCCATTTTATGTTATCTAGATAATATCGCTGCAATATACTCCGGAGATCACTTTCCAGTAGAAATGAAGGGGTGTTACCCTGACGATATACACTAGAACACGTGTTCCAGGAGATGTAATACAAATATTACTAGAGCTCTCGCTGTACTTCAAATATCCTCAACTCAAGGATGTCATCGTACATAGAGAATAGGGAATCAAACAGTGATCTGTGTTCGGGAGGCACAAGGATTGCCGAATCAGCGACAGCTTCGGCTCCTACGCACTCATCAATGAGACCAAGTTTCTTCTGCTGCTTCAATCCAGACTTTGTCTTCCATGAGTACACGTACCCGTAGAGCTCCTTCGTGAATGCTACCCGCCTGGCGTTCTTCCTTCGTGCATTCTTACAGTCATACAAGTAGATGTACAGTTCAAGTCACACCAGGTTTCAGAACACATGTTCACATTTTCAATACGTGTAATACAGCGTCGCCTCCAAGGAAAGGTTAAAGCGTAGGTGTCGTGGCCCTCGGTCTATCACGGGACTGAATCCCAACAAAACGCTGGAGGTCTGCCAATGAACAAGATCGGCCTGAGGAAAGAGGAGAAGCTCTTCGAAACCAGAGTTGCAGTGATTCCTGAACATGTCAAGGAGCTCAACCAGGAGCATAGTATCGATTTTGTTGTGGAACCCAGTGAGCAACGAGCCTTCACCGAAGAGGAATATCAACGAGCCTCCGCACAGGTTCTTCCTCTCAAGAATAGCGCTACTCCCATCATCCTTGGAATCAAGGAGATGCCCATAGATTTCTTTGAGGAAGACATCGTCTATGTCTTCTTCAGTCACACAATCAAGGGTCAGAAATACAACATGCCCATGTTGCAGAGAATCCTAGACACCAAGGCAACACTCATCGATTACGAGCGTGTGGTAGACGAGAAAGGCCGCAGGTTAATCTTTTTCGGGAACTGGGCTGGCATGGCAGGTATGTCTGATACGCTGCGGGTTCTTGGTCAACGTCTGGATTGGGAGGGAATAACACCCAACCCATTCTCAGATCTGAAACCAACCCTAGAAGTGTCCGGTCTCAAGGGTCTGAAGGAGGAGTTCGGAAGACTCGGAGAGAGAATTCGAGAACAAGGTCTCCCCCAAGAGCTCCTTCCACTTATTGTTGGATTCGCTGGTTATGGTAATGTATCCCGCGGAGCCCAGGAGGTATTCGATGTTCTCCCACACAAGTCTGTACAGCCACAGGATCTCCCAGACCTCGAACCTGACCCACATGTTCTCTACAAGTGTGTGTTCAAGGAGGAACACATGGTAGAGCCACTAGACTCCAGTGCTGCCTTTAATCTCAACCACTACTACCAGATGGGAAAGAAGGCCTACCGAGGGGTCTTCCAGAAACATGTACCGTATCTCACAGTTCTCATGAATTGCATCTACTGGTCCTCAGACTACCCGCGTCTTCTTACAAAGACATTCATCAAGAGTCACTGGGATGAGCCAAGTCGAAGGTTAAGGGTCATCGGCGACATCTCGTGTGATGTACAAGGCGCAATCGAGTTCACCATGCGTTGTACAAACCCTGGAGCTCCCGCTTTCACCTACCTAATAGACAGTGATTCGTCACAGCCTGGCGTGGCAGGAAATGGTCCTGTGGTGATGGCTGTTGACAACTTGCCCTGCGAGCTTCCACGTGAATCGTCAACTTCCTTTAGTGGAACGCTCCTGCGGTTCATACCAGACCTGGCCAAGGCCAACTTCAGAGCTGACTTCTCTTCTCTAGACTTACCCAGAGAGCTGAAGGATGCAATAATAGTGTACCGAGGTCAACTAACACCGAACTACGAATATCTACAGAAGTATCTCTCATAGGAGGAATCGAAAGATGAAGAAAGTACTCTGTCTTGGAGCCGGACTCGTGGCGCGTCCGTATGTTGAGTATCTGAGCAACCACGGGTTCCATGTCACAGTTGCTAGTCGAACCAAGAGCAAGGCTGACAAGCTGATTAATGGATGCAAGAATGCAGAAGCAATCACCTTCAACATCGCTAAGGATGATACGCTTCTAGAGAAGCTCGTCAAAGACGCAGACTTAGTTTGCTCATTGCTTCCCTATACGTTTCACGTGAAAGCTGCCAAGGTGGCGATAAGACACAAGAAACCGTTCTGCACAACCTCATACATCTCGGACGAGATGAAGGCACTCGATGGACCTGCAAAGGAGGCAGGCATCCTCCTTCTGAATGAGTGCGGCGTGGATCCTGGAATAGACCACATGAGTGCGATGAAAATCATTGATCAGGTCCACGATAGCAATGGCCAGATAATCAGCTTCACTTCCTTCACAGGGGGACTTCCTGCTCCTGATGCAAACAACAATCCGTTCGGTTACAAGCTCTCATGGAGTCCTCGAGGCGTCCTCCTCGCAGGCAGGAACTCCGCTCATTTCTTGAAGGATGGACAGGAGGTCATCATACCCGGAGCTGATCTCTTTGACAACTGCGAGGAGATGGAAGTGCCCAACATGGGAAGCTTCGAAGGATACCCCAATCGCGACAGTCTTTCATACATAGAGATTTACGATATACCTGAAACTAAGACCATGCTTCGTGGGACTTTCAGGAATCTAGGTTGGTGCAGGACTCTCAAGAAGATTGCAGATCTGGGACTTCTTGATATAGAAGAGCGCTCCTTTGAGGGGATGACCTATGCTGACCTTCTTCGGGAGCTCGTCAAAGATGGAGAAGACCTGACTGAAGCAGTAGCAAAGACATGTGGTGTGGACCCTGGCGACGAAGTAATCTCTAGACTCAAATGGCTAGGGCTCTTTGATGATAGAGTGATTCCCAGCAAAGCTGCTACAACTCTTGATGCACTATGCCACCTATTCGAGGAGAAGCTCCAATACGAACCTGGCGAGCGTGACATGATTGTCATGCACCATGAATTCATTGTGAAGTATCCAGATGACAAGAAGCGAATTACCTCGACGATGATAGACTATGGCATTCCACATGGAGATAGCTCAATGTCAAGGACAGTTGCATTACCGGTTGCTATCGCTAGCAGAATGATTCTCGACGGAAGAATCAAGATGACGGGAGTTCATCGTCCTATCTCTCCTGAGATCTACAACCCAATCCTAGACGAATTGAAACAGCTAGGCATAAGCTTGGAAGAAAAGGAATTCGACATATGATTGAGAGTGATTGACCTAGACACTAATCTCGGACTCGCATCTGGATTGCGGCGAGAAGTTCCTCAGCCCTCTCAACTTCTCGCTGAACCTGTTTCATCTCTGTCCTGAGTCGATACGTATAGCCAGATCTGTTGCCATACCTCTCAAGGTGTCCCTTGCCGTTGTTCCACATTCTAGCAAGGTAGGTCGAAGCAGTGCTCTTCGGCAGGTCTTCATTGAAGCTATCTTCATAGATTTCTGCAACATCAAGAGAAGAGAACTTTCCGTGCTTGAAAGACGCATAAATCACAACCTGCATCTTGTCATAATTGCTCAAGGACTCTAGCCCCATCTGTGTGAGAGGCTTCTCTTCCGTTTCCTGAGTAACCTCACGGAATACATATCCCGTACTTGTTTCAAGGAAGACCTTGAACTTGACAAACATCTCCTCTATGCTTCCACCCTTCACCTGGAAACTTGATTCTTCTCCCATGGTCTCGTCGGAAACAACTATCTTGAAGTCGAAGGGTGACTCAGTGAGGGCAAGTATCTTCCTGAACCTGTTCAACGCTTCACCTGGGCTCACATACTTGCACTGGAAAATCTCACGGAGACCAGGGGCCGAACTATAGGTGAACTCATAGACATAGTTGGTTCGATCTTCTTCGGCCAATGGACGCACCTGCTCTTCACTATTCACAGCACCATACCAGTGAATTGCAAATAAGTGTGAGTATGTGAATTGACAATACAAGGATAACAGCTAGATAATGTGTCTCTTCACAGACGGAGCTCGTCCATATCGTTTTCTCTGTGCTCACATCCTTTCAGTCCTTTTCACAGAGAAATAAGGCCTATGAACGCCGAAAAACACGAAAAGAAGGCATGTTCCATTGTTTTCCTCATTCACTCACTTATGTGGTTTGTGAATAGGTGAGAAAGAGATATGAAGCGGAAAGACGAGTTTCCACTGGAAACAGAGGGGTGGTGTTTATTCACAGGACGTAGCAGCCGTATTGTTTCCTATTCAACTGGAAGAAGGGTTTTGCACCCTTTTCCTAGCAGACGATTCACAATAAAGGCGCCATTCACAACTTGCTATGTGAAAGGTATGAATCTGTCAAAAGGGCACTAAGTAGTCAGTAGCAGCTTCCCCGACGACGATCTGGATGTGGGCGTCGCCTGACTCCTCCCTTACCCTCTCCATTCTTCCACATACACACACATGGTCTCCAGCATGAACATGTTCAGTATAGCGCCCACGGAAGCTTACAATCTGGCGAAGGTCAGGGCGGCTTGATGACTCGACTTGATAGGCGCATGGTGTGAAGATTGAATCCTTGTCTCCGATTACCGTACACTCATGCACAGAGTGTCCAACATACTCGAAAATCCTGTCATCAAAACCGTAGCTCAGGTCCCTAGGGTGTCTAACCAGCCGAATGAAGTACTCTGCTCCTTCAAAGAGACCTTGAAGTCGTTTCTTTTGCTCGATTTCAGCCAGTATGTCAGTGTACTGATGAAGCGCCCCCCACCGGAACTCCACGTGCCTCTCCAGGATGCTTCCCGAGTACTTCTCTACTCCGGGGCACTCATCGATATGATCGTACATACTCCTACATGCTTGTTCACCATAGACGACCATGTCTATGTCTGAAGAAGGTCCTGCGGTTCCGACAAGCAGTGAACCTGTCAAACCAATGTCCGTCCAGTCAATAGGTGTATGCTTCACAAGCACTTCTGCCATCTTCACAGCCTTCTGCTCCAAGACAGTCAGTTCTCTGCTCTCTGCCCGAAGCATACCCAAATGCTCTACTGGGTCAAGAACGGCCTTCACTCTCTCATGAGGAACAGACTGCACAACTCGACCGTGTACCTGGCTGGTCCATAAGTAGGAGGAGTGATTGCTTACAAGATACCTCTCACGGTCTGCGAGATCGTACACCTTCCTCAACCCACTTCTATGGGCTCCCGTAGGAACATAACGCAGATAGGCAATGTACCTGTTTCTTGGATGAACAACACCCTTAATCTCGAAGACTAGCCCCTCGACTGTCTTGACGAAGAATCCCTCGACAATCGGTCTGGACTGCATTGCCAACTGGTTCCACATTCGAGATGTATTAAAGTAGCTCAATAGGAGAGAGTTCCATGACGAATCCTGAGGACGTCCGTGCGCAATTCAGTGTCTATGCAAGAATCCCTAGTCTAGCATATTTCGACTCTGCAAGCACTACTCTTGTGCCAGATGAGGCAGTGCAAGCAAGCGCCGATTTCACGAGGAACATAGCCGTGTCCTCACGAAAGGGGGCTCACAGACTCGCTGTCGAGGGTGCGAACGCGGTAGAAGAAGCTAGGAAGTCAATGGCTCACTACCTCGATTCTCCTCCTCAGTGTGTATCCTTCCAGAAGTCACTTTCTGGTGCAGTAGCTTCTCTTGCGTACGGTTATGACTGGAAGAGTCGGGGACGGAACGTGATGGTCTTCTCCGCAGGTGAGGAGAACTCAGTGTCTGCTCCGCTACTCAGATGTGCAGAGGTTCTAGGTCTCGAAGTAAAGCCCGTACCTGTAGATTCAGACGGTACCCTCAACATGAGCATTCTTGATAGCATTGTTTCCGACAGAACT
>JAEOUG010000129.1 GCA_016839445.1 Candidatus Thorarchaeota archaeon | reverse complement strand
CGATACACAACTTCCCTGAGGGGGTTGCAGTAGGGGTCGCCTTCGGCACAAGCGAGGCCATAACCGGCTTCTCAGTGGCAGTGGCGATAGGTCTCCAGAACATCCCAGAGGGACTGGCCGTGGCCGCTCCAATGGTAAGAGAAGGCTTCTCAAGAGGCAAGGCGGCCCTCTTCGCATTGGCCACGGGTCTGGTGGAACCAATCGGAGGTCTGCTGGGAGTATCGGTGGTCTCCTTTGCGGCGGTTCTGTTGCCCTACGGACTGGCATTCGCAGCGGGAGCCATGGTCTTTGTGGTCGGAGATGAGATGATTCCTGAGAGTCACGCAGGAGGAAACGCTCGTATCGCAACCTGGGGTCTCATCATAGGTTTCATCATCATGATGACTCTGGACAATGTGTTCACGATTCTATTCGGAGCCTAGTCAGAGTCAAGCGTGTCCGGTCTCATAGCGTCCTCTGCCAGATGTTGATTCGCCCGATGTTAGCGAAACCGAGGGATTCGTAGAGCCTGTCGGCTGCTGGCGTTGGAGCGGCTCCCGGAATGCAGACATTGGTCGGTGAGTACTTCTCAAGGCGCTTCAGTCCCTCACAGATCACGGCCCTAGCAAGGCCCAGCTTTCTGTAGTCTGGATGAGTGCCGACTGGCTCGAACTCCGTAATCTTGCTCAGAGGGTCCACTCGCACGGTGCAGAAGGCTACAAAGTGACCATCTGGGGCCACGGCCACAAGGTCGAGCTCAGCATTGTAGAAGGAGGCGCTGCTGTACCTCTTGGCCAGACTTGGCGTCATGTTTCCACAGTGTCGGAAGACCGCCCCCTGTACACGGCGATACTCCTCGAGGTCCTGCTCGATGTCTACATGTCGGACAGAGTAACCATCAGGTAGCTCATAGTCAGGCGGAGGAAGATCGAGGGGACGCTGGCGAATCCAGCCCTCTAGACCGGCGATCGAGTAGCCTCTCTCACACAAGACGGCTTCCAGCTCCTTAGATGAATCCGGAACGAAGATCTCAATCTTCAGGCGTTCATCACTGCCTGCCTTCATTTGGAGGAACTGCCGTTCTACAGACTCAACCAATTCTTCGACATGCATGGTATGTTCAGGATGAACATTGACCCAACACTCACCCGAGGGTTTGACCATTGTGAAGGCCACAATCCTGTCGTCAAGAAACCATTGACGAATATACTCATCCTCTTCGTCAGAATATTTAGCTCCGCAGGGCCCATAGGCGACGTTCTCAACCCGAGTTGGAATCCAATTCATGTGTGGCCTAGCTGCTCGGAATGCCTCAATCACGAAGGCTCTGACTCGATTGAAATCCTCATTCCAATGGAAGGGCTGCATTCGGAGGGACATGGTCGAGTCTATGCCACGACCCCGTTTTCGTTCCTATAAGTTTGCGCAGAAGCGCAGGTTGGACCTTCACAGGTATGAATTAGGCAGCGACGCGGAACACCTGCACAGATGCAATTCCTGCATGTTGATTCTCTACGTTTCTGCCTAGAACCAAGAGCGGAGAGGCAGTTCAAACAGCAACGTTAATATTGCCACCCACGAGCCGTGCCGGTCAGCCGCCGTGGCTCAGTAGGTAGAGCGACAGCCTGTTACCTTTCGGTCGGTGACCGAGAGCCAGACAGTTGTTGGTCGCAGGTTCGAGCCCTGCCGGCGGCGCCACTTCTGACACAGACCTCTCTTCAGGAAAGCTATATCCGCTTTGGACCCATGACGCAGTTGGGAAAGAAGTAGAGTGAGAGTCGAGATTGACCCTGCCGAGCTGGAAGGCGCATTCTACAGAGACGAAAAATGTAGAGAGGTTGAGGAGAGCCTTCGACAAGATTCCAGATACAAGGAATGCGATGTTAGGCGTGAATTCTGTGGCGAAGACGCCCCCTGTGATCCCTTTGTGATTCGAAATAGGCATGGAGAAACCATAGCAACTCTACACGAATGGGAAATTGACGCATTGAATGGTTATGAGCTCGTTTCGTACGTTGCAGTTCAGCATAGGAGAAATCAGTGCTCAGACCGGTTGGAGTCAGCATTAATCAGGCTGTTCCTAGGAGCTGTGTCAGTGACTGGTCTGCTTTTGGTCATCTCCCTCCAAATGGTCCTTATGCTCAAGCCAGTCCCCCCAGTGGTGCCTATGATTTTTCTCACCTCGTGTACACTCACAGTCTGCTCAGGGTCCGTCTACTTCTTGAAGCGCAAGTCTGCCATTTCAACACGGGAAGAAATCGACATAGAAGCAGCAAGAAGTGATCCATCTTTTCTTGAAGCCCTGCGAAAACTTGCGGCGGTTTCAAGGACAGCCAGTGTGAATACAGATGAACACATCGAGAGACTAGAACATATCGAGAATACAATGAACGGAATCGAATCATGATTTGCGGTCACGGCCTCTTCTCTGTCTACAGAACCCTCTCAAGCAAAGTCAGGCCTATGTCCTCTTCCTCGTCTCGGCGCACCCAGCTGAGTTCCCAGAGAGTACTGATGAACTGCTGTGGAAATGCCACGAACATGCCATAGCAATCTGCCTCTGTCGCCAGAGCTATGTGGTGTGACAGCTGATCTAGGAACCCTTGAGCACTTGCTGCGTAAATTGTAAGTGCCCACTCATCCCCATGACGTGTTTTGTGAGCGTACCCAATGGAGAGAGAAACCAAATGATCGTCAGAAACCTGTACCCGCAGCTTTGAGAACTTGGAGAGTGCGTGTAGTCCCTCCATGGTGGCATCCAGAGCCTTCCAGTCATATACGATGATGTTGTGAGGAACTAGATTGGACTTCTCAATCAGCGGATGCAGTTCCTCCGGAGTCATCTCCACAATCTTTGGCCCGGTTGCATGGGACCACTTGATGTCAGAAGTCTTGCCATGCCAATAGACTCCGAGATCGAATCTCCTCTCCATTCCAATCTTGGCTCCCAAGTGGAGT
>JAEOUG010000128.1 GCA_016839445.1 Candidatus Thorarchaeota archaeon | reverse complement strand
TTCTTGAGTTCTCCTATTCGTCTGGAAACCCACTCGGGAGTCAGATTGAGCCTCTTGGCCAAAGACATGAGACTTGAGTCGGTATCGTTTACAACCCCGTCTATGATCTTCTTATCGGTCCTTGTGATTCCGATGGAGAACTTCCTGACGCGTCTTTCGAAGTACTTGACGTAGTCTTCCAGAACTAACGTCATCCCGTACTTCTTCGCAGTTGCGATGTCACTCACAACCGAATCAAGCCCCACCTCGCCAGCCATGTCGCAAAGTGCTGGATATGACAAGGATGGCTCATAGACGAGGGCTGCGCCAAGATCCCTTCTTGGAACCTCCTTGGCCCACACCTCAAGCCAGCGTTCTCTCTCTTCAGGAGCGATGACCTCTCTTGCGAACTCTGTGCTCACGTCATCAACAGCCTCGCTGCACACACTTGGCGAAGAAATAGCAGACTTCAGGACCGCCTTGGCAATAACACCCTTCAGGGGGAGCTGTCCGTCAAGGCACCGCCGGTCGATGTAGAGAGTCCCATCTCTTACGACAGCATCGAACCGTTTGCCACTCTCTTCAGATTCGGTGGCGGCAATATCCTTCGGAGGCTCGGCACAGCTCAGTCCGAATCGCTGTTCAATCACTCCTACAAGTTCATTCCACTCTCTGTGGATTTCTGCTCTCATCTTCTCATCGATCGCCAATCTGGCCCCTGCTCCGTCTTCTATACGCTCGTGCAGTTCTTAGTCTGAGAATCACTTTGCCAAGAGTCGTTGCCCTGATACTATTCTTGCCGCCTAGGAGGACCTTCTCCACAAGGCCAAGCCTTACCAGTTCTTTGATGTGTTTTGATATCGATGCGGCGCCAAGGTTGGTTCGTGAACCCAGGTCTGCTTGAGACTCCACCCTGCCTCCGTTATCGATAAGCACTGTTAGGATCTTCTTCTTCGGCTCTGTCAATTTCGAGGTCGTGAGTGGCTGGACAGTAATGAGGCTCCCGACTACGTCGTCAGGCTTCTCACCCACATAGTGGACTGGTGCTTCAATCAACACTGCCGCCATATGGCAGGCCGCGCGCATTCCTGTTGTTCCGCACGAAATGTTGAATTCGATGTCACATCCTGGGTTCTGCATAACAACGTCCAGCACCTCTGCGAGAGTTTCCGCATAGCTCCATGGCTGTACGCAGCTGTAAGTCACGGGAATCCTTTCTGTTTCGTAGTGGCTGATGATGCTCTGAACATCTGGCATGTTTGCCTCTGTGCAGATGAGATGTATCTTGTCAACTGGGCGACGTGTAGTGACATGGTTGATTCGTTCGTTCGCGTAGATTCCCACAGTTGCTATCTGAAGTGTCGTAGGAGGCATACCATTCAGTGACAACCATCTCCCGATATTTGTTTCTACTCCACTGGCAACGTTTCCACTTCGAATTCAATACAGTGATCGAAGGATGAAGTTGAATCTGACTCCCTCTAGAGTCTTTGATGGTAAGGTCTCTCGACGACAATGTCGAGAAATCAGTGGCCTCCTGACGAGCCCGAGTGGCCATGGTCTCCTGAGATTTAGGCCGAGATCATGTACTTGGAGCAGACTAGTTCAGCACGGCACGCACTATCCCTTTTCGGACGGCTCTCCGCCGTCTGAAAGGAATGGATGGTGCCTGCCATCTTTCTCTCCTCTCGTTTTTCTCAATGGCACTCGTTCCAGTAGGGGCAGTCCTCATAGCACTTGGCCGGAAGACCAGGGTCCTGCTCATCATAAATCAGCTTCATGGCGTTGTCACGCAGCTCGAGGAAGTCCTGTCGCAGTGTCTCGTCAATCTGGTGGACGTCATACTCGATGACGGGAGGAATCGGTTTCCTGAACCAGCAGTAGACCAGGCACCCGACATCAACGGGATACTCGTGGATGCTCTCGATGACGAGGGCATACCCTGCGGTTGCGAGGCGATGGAAGTTTCTGCGGACTCCGGTCTTCACATCCAGTACCACCCCTTCGCTGCCGAAGGCATCAGCGCTCAGGTACCCACTGAGGCCTATGTTCCTGCCGTCCAGTTTCTGCTCCACGACCACCGGGACTGCAGTATTGACCAGCGCATCGAGCCCGATATAGGGCTGCGAAGACAGGACCATGTCTACTGACGCCATGATCTGACCCACCTCATAGTCCCAGAGCCAGGTCATGTTCCTGCGGACCCTCGGCCTGTCGAACACGCCGCCACGGTCCGAGACCTCCGGGGTACCGGCATGATTCAGCAGATCATCAATCAGTGGGTCTCGGATCTGGTAGAGGTCTGCCCCGAGCTCCATGCCCGAGGCCGGCCCCAGGCGATACAGTGACCTCTTCGCATTCTCGACCGCCTTGGCGATGGTGGCATGATACAGCCCGCCCTCAATCATCTTTGCCGTGAGGGGCTTCCGCTTGCTCTCCACATGCCGGAGGTAGATGTCCCTCATGGACTTGCAGTACCGCCCTGCAATCTCGCTCAGCGTTAA
>JAEOUG010000127.1 GCA_016839445.1 Candidatus Thorarchaeota archaeon | reverse complement strand
TAATCTGCGCTACATGCGGTCTTGTTTTGAGCGACCACAGGATCGACACTGGTCCAGAGTGGCGTGCATTCACCTCGGACGAGCGCGACGCACGTTCAAGAACAGGAGCTCCGGCAAGCTACGCCATACATGACAAGGGGCTGTCTACGCTGATTGATTGGCGTGACAGAGACATCAACGGAGCCAGCTTCAGCGCAAAGCAGCGCGCTCAGATTTACCGTCTGCGACGTTGGCAGATCAGGACAAGGGTGCACAGCTCCCTTGATAGGAACCTCGCGCAGGCAATGACAGAGATTGAGAGACTCTCCTCTCAACTGGGTCTATCCCAGAGCCTGAAGGAACATGCAGCCAGATTATATCGGAAGCTGATTGCGGGTAGGCTATGGAGAAGCAGGTCGATTGATGCAACCTCGGCCGCAGCAGTATATGCAGCATGTAGGCATAGAGGCTCACCTCGATCGATTGAAGAGATCGCAGAACACAGCCGGGAGAACAAGAAGAAGATCTCTGCACACTATAGGATGCTGGTGACCAAGCTCAAGCTGAGAATGCCCATCTCAGTGCCACGCAACTACGTGCCACGATTCATCACAGAGCTGGGGCTCCCGGCAGAGGTTCAGCAGGTGACCATGGACATCCTCGAGAAGGCACAGCAGGTAAGAGGGCTCATCACAGGAAGAGACCCCAGAGGACTTGCTGCCGCAGCCATCTACATAGCCAGCATCATCACAGACAATCGCGTCACCCAGCGTGACATCTCAGATGTTTCAGGCGTGACCGAGGTCACTATCCGCAACCGCTACAAGGAACTCGTGAGCAAGCTCGGGCTCTCAATGGATCCCTACGCATAATCACAAAGGCTGCAGCCCTCTGCAGCCTCCATCTTTTCCTCAGTACCTCATCTTCACAAACGATAGGATCAGGTTGCCCCTTACATTGTCGTACTCGTATACACCGAAGATGTACTGCTCCTTCTGGTCGGTCCAGGCGATTCTGCCAAGATGAATGTAGTAACGGAAGAGGGTGCGGCAATGCTTTCGGACAGAGGAGAAGAGATTCTAGTATCGCTTCCTCTGAGTAGGACGGATCCCCCAGCGACCGAGGATGAACTTGTTTGCCAAGCTGTTACTGGAGAGTAGAAGCCGCTCGTTACCCCCGTCGAGGGACTCTAGGAGCGTGCTCTTCAAGAGGTCAGGGACACCTCCCAGAATCGACGGTGTTGTCTGTGGCTCTCTGGCCAATCTAACTTCCGTACTCATGCGTCCAGCACCCACGTCAATCATCTATGTCTGTCGGGACCTTAAGAACTGCAAGCAAAGAAACTCGAAGAAATGATACAGAGGGGCCGAGCATCAGTTCCCTCTCCGGTCAAGCTCTGTCACTGTTCTCCAATTTAAGGACCGACGCATTTCTTCACTAGAGAAACCCAAGAACTGCAGGAAATTGGCACTTCGGGGCCCATCGTTCGTCACTCTTCACTCAGTTGCTCGTTCATCTTCTGGGATGCAATATACATCTGAACTACAATGAACGTTCACGACGACAAGTACTACGAAACCTTCCCATTCACCGAGACACCGACAGAACGCAGGGCTGAAGTCCCAGATCTTCCGACCGAGCCTTGGTGAAAGCATAGAAACGGAGGAGCTCGCAGCCCACGAAGCTGTGAGCTTACCTCCGGAAATCCTCTTTTTTTCAATTCTTCAGGCAAAACACAAATAGGCCTCCTAAGGTTCTGTCAAGCCAGAGCGTCTGCAAATGGGGAAGGGTAGTCAAATCGACGTACATCTTATTGAGGACTCATCCACGGAGCTAGGAGTTCTCTACCATGAGCTACCGCACACGAGAATCGTGCTGCAGAACGGTGGTGTTCCCAGGTCGGACCAGATAACCGGTTTCAGGGTTCTTGAGAAGACAAGAGCTTGGAGCGATATCACGGATTCGAACCGTATCTATCTGTACCCACCGATCATGGTGACAGACGGGCAGTACTCGAGAGAGAAGCTGACCGATGATGACCTTTACCCTCCGTCGACCGGATCATGGCTTAGTCACACGGGCCGCGGAGGAGAGCCAGCGTTGTACTGCCTCTACGTTCCCAGAGATGGAAAGGACCTCCTCTTGGTGATTTCCGACCTAGAAACGGGTGACACAGTGAAGGCACTGCAAATCAAGCCCTATGAAGCACCAATTCTCATGATGAAGAGGGACCTCGATCTCTACAACAGCATCTCAGAGAAGGCCGCCAGCCTGAGAGGAACTGGGATCGACCCTCATAGCGTGCTGAAGAGCCCTGCTCCAAGCATATCCCTCTTCGAGGCTTTGGTTGGCGAGGCCGGAGTCTCATTCACCTACCATCCGGAGTCATTTGATGAAACGATTGATCCTCTCGTCCCGAGTTCCTTTCCTCACGACATTCGCGACCAACTGAAGGCGTTCTACGCCCACGTTGTTGTAGGGACTATGCCTACTGGGGATCCTCTGCAGTTCTACCAGTCTCTTTCAGAACATGGTCTTTTCAGAGGCCTTCTTGCGGGTCACATCAGGTGCATGAAAGATGGCATCAAACCACCCCCGTATGTTAGGATTCTGAACACTGCCGCTTCTGGCCAGACCAGTACTGGCCTGGTTCCTCTCCCAGGAGAGATAGACCCACCCGCTTGGTTCAAGGGACGAGTGAGAATATTAGAGCAGTTCCCGCCATGGTTCCATCGCGTGAACAGGCAAGTCAACATCCTCTCCGAGTCCAAGACGATTCCACTACGGTTTCCCGTGACAGCCTCTGACGCCCTTTCCTCGGATACTGCATGGAGGGACCGCTTCGCCTATGCAATCCATGGAATCCTGCTCAGAGCGCAAGTCAGACATGAGGTTCTAGGGTTGAAGTATGTTCTCTATATGGGATCTGCCTACAGGTGGCCCCACAAACATACTGCATGGTCTGCTCGCTTGGACAAGGGAGAGAAGACTCCTTGGCACCTTCAAGTGATGATGATGCCCCCGAAGGCGGTCTCGAGGGTGAAGAACCGCATTCCAGGGGTCCTGTCTGTCGATTGGGTTGTCAATCGTGTGAACCTGTCTCACTTCGACGAGGATACAAGGACATGGCGTCTGCCGATGAACAAGATCTATGACTCATTGTCTGGTGTCAGGACCGCGGAAGAACTGAGAAGAGAGTACAGAATACGCAAGAAAGAGAGAGTCATCAGAATCGGCGAGTTGGAGGCCAAAGTGCTTGGACATGCCTTCTTCGGTCTGAATCTTGAGTATCTCGAGGACGGCCTGATTTCGGAAGAACTTGGCGTCACCAATGAACGAATCCGTGAAATCCTCGAGGACCTGATGAAGAAGAGGGTGTTCACTCTTCAGATCTTCCCCAACCTCAGTCTGCTAGGGAATCTCTACAATGTCGGGTTCATTGCTAGGGGAGAGCAGACTCGAGTGAATTCACTTCTGAGGGCCTTCCTCAATCGCGCCCCTACGGCGACGGCGTTTGTGTCCGAGAGTCTGGAGAGCGCAGTGGTCGTTTGCCGAGTTCCAAGGCGAGCTGTTCCCGATCTCTTTGGCAGATTACCCTCTGAAGCGAAGGACGCAGGAATCGAGCTGACGATGTGGCCGGTGAAAGCCTACACTGCCTACCAGCATGGGATATTCAGCAGACTTCTGCTGGAGGACGGGCGGTGGGACGATGATGTGAGTGGACTGACAAGCCAGAGCAGATCCAGATCATCTGGTGATGACGAGTCTCTATGACCCGGCCCAATCTGTAGGCAGATCTATGCCGAACTTCCTCCTTAGCACAAGCCCAACAAGCCCAACGATGGGAAGGGCCGCAGCCACAGGTGTTGTAGCAACGTCAAGAGTCAGATGTACTGGAGGAGCGGTCACCGATAACAAGAAGGTCTGTCGATACACCCCGAGCACAGGAAGGCCTGAAGTGGTCACGTTGAGACAATACTGCCCCGCCCTGTCTGGCACAAACTCGACAAGCCTACTGAAAGTCTGCCCGGAGTGCCATGAGTCGTTCAGGAGGACTTCGCCATCTGTCCCGATGAGGCAGAGAGCGATGGTGCCATTCCATGACTCGCTCAGGCCAAGACCCTGCACGCTTACGCGGACAAGAGCCTCAACACCCACATAGAGCGCAGACTCTGGAGCGGCACTTCCTACGATTCGTGGAAGAACTTCCATCTCGTGCTCATCTATGGATGGAGCATAGACATCAGACCCACTGAACACAATCCGCAGCACGTATCGTCCAGCAAGAAGAACCGGGAGGCCGAAGTCTGCCTCACCTCGGCTGTTCGTCGTTGCCGCCAAAGAGATTTCGCTTGAGCCCACAATTGTGAGAAACACCTCGACCCCAGACAACCTGCTGAGACCGCTCGATAACACGACAGACACCTCTCCAGAATTCGGATACTCAACTGACTCGGTGATGACTACATCCATGACTGTCCCGCGGCGGGTCAGGACCACCCGAGTGAACTCCGAACCCAGGAGCCAGTCACCATTATCGAACCTCACTATGAGAGTGTAGTTGCCCGTTGCCGTTGGAGTCCAGGAGACCTCGATTAGGCCATCCTCTAGGACCACGGGCGTGGACGAACCAAGACCACCATAGATCTCTCTCCCATCGGGATGATAGAGACTGACACGGAGTGTCAGGCCATCCAGTGATTCGTTCATTGAGTCAACAAGACCGAGGGTAATGGTGTGCGTGTCACTGAGTATACCCGAGAGGCTGCTGTCAACCACTGTTATGGATGTCTGTGAAACAACGGTGAAGTCAAGCACGAATGAGCAACCAGCCATGATGGAGGTATTCGACACAGTGAAGCTAAGCACGTAATCACCCACCACCAGACCCTGTGTGACAATCTCGAATCTGGTGATTCCCAGAGTCAGCCTATCGGTGATATTGACCGAGCCTTGAGGTCCTACAAGGCTCATGAACCAAGTGAGAGCGTTCACTTCGATGGGCACGCCGATCTCATTGACAACGACTATCTCCAGCGTGGTCTCGTCGCCACGGTCGATTTCAGTATCTCCAGAGAAAACGGCCTCTGTTGTTCCGAGCACTATGATATCCACTGCTGCGTTCGAGGAGTGATAGTGGTCTGAGCCGAGGAACGAGAAGACGACAGTAGTGTTACCACCTCTCTCGATGTCGAGAACGAAGATTTCTGGCTCCACTCCCAGTTGTACGAAGCTTCCACTATCCATTAGGCCGAACTCATCATTGAAGAGCTCCCAGTAGATTGCTCGACCTTCTAGAGGGTTAAGAGCTGAGTCCGCCAGGAGGACGCTGACATTCAATGGAGTGACTCCCGCAACGACCTCCGAACCATTGTTCAGAACCAATGTGATTGAGGTTCCGTAGCAGGAGTGC
>JAEOUG010000126.1 GCA_016839445.1 Candidatus Thorarchaeota archaeon | reverse complement strand
GTACTTCGAGTCAATGCTGCTAAGCACGGCGGTCTTCAGGATAGCTGCCTCTGGCAATCGTACCAAGAAGGATGGGCCTCCATTGACGATCTGCAGGCACAATCCGTTTCTCGGTGTAATCTTCTTGACGTAGTCTGAAGGCGTGGTTACGTTGACTGGAGGCAGGTTCTTGAGTCTCTCTGAGAGGGCACGAACCTCCTGTTCAGTACAGATGTAGGTCTGCCTATCGCCCGAGACCAGTATAGTACCATCATCGGCACGCTCGAAGTCGATTCTGTTCCCACTCCCGACATCGGTAGTCTTGTGGTACGTCTGTTTGTAGGACCTGGCCGTTTGGGCCAGCTTGTCCAGCGCGGCGGCTATCATGTGGGCTTCGCCATAACCTAGAGTGATCTCTTCGCTGCCTGTTGTGGCTCGGCCAATCCCGATAGCACCATCTTGGCGTATCTTAACATACATGTCCTTCCACCAGTCCCGTCTTCCCTGCTTTCGCACAAAACTATTGTGGCGAACAAGAACTATGATAAGCAGCAGTCCGAAGCATGGTACCTACGATGTCTGAGGAAGTAACTGATGAGGTGCCCGTCTGTCCCTTGGTGGAGAGGAAGCTAGGACTGGCTATGAGCGTGCTCTTGACGCTCATGCTCTTTGTCTATCCACTTCTGCTTCTGGTGTGGATACTCGGCCTATCCTAGCTCAAGGAGTCTAGATGGAATCCTTCACGTCGAAGGCCAGCTTGCCAACTTCCTTCGTTGTCAATGAGATGTCGATAGTGTGTTCACCTTCAGGCAAAGGACTGCCCTTGATATGTAGGACTATCTCAACTCCCACAGAGATGGGAAATGAGTTGTCAGCGCCTATCTGGTCGCCTGTGATCTCTGTGTCCCCTGACCGGATGACGGTCGCGTTGAGCGGATACTCTGAACCATTCACCTTGATTGGCTCAATTGCCAGTGCGGTGGCATTTGAGATTGAGTTCTTGATCTTGAAGTGGAAGCCGTCCTCTACATTCTCGAGGCTTCCTTTCACGTACAACTTCCTCAGGAGGAAAGTGGGAATCTGCATTTCTTCATTTGGCCTCCAAGTTGAGTTACATGCACGGCAGGAACTGGAGCGTGATATATAGGTTCCGAACTCGGGGGGCTCCCTACTTCATGGAGAAGGTCTCAAGCCAAGGAAAAGGGTAATAAGGGCTCGCAAGAGGACGGCCTTAAGAATCGCGTGAGGATGCTATGCGGTGCAGTTTGACTTCTTCGACTCATTCTTCTCGCTCTTCCAGAGCATGTTCGTGATAATCTTCGTCTTCGTAATAGTGGTTGTCATCATTGTCGGCGTAACAATCTGTAGGGCCGGCTCGACGATATCTCGTGAGATTAGCCGTGGGTTCACAATGGAGGCTCCCTCTTTTGTGATTCCTGATCGGTACAGAGGACAGACGCGGTCAGATGGCTCTCAGATGTCGACAGTGAGACTTCCAGACAGGTGCCCATCCTGCGGAGCTGCCCTGAGTCATGAGGGCATAGACTGGGTAGGTCCACTGGAAGCCAAGTGCGGCTACTGCGGCGGAACTGTCAAGGCCAAGTTTGAGAGAATCTAGCCAGCTCGGTTTGGGTCCACTCCGTACCATCCCACGTGCGCTCTTGCAGATGCGCTGGGCCGATGATGCGTCAATGTTATAACTAACCCCTCGAGTGTGGGTTTTACAATGGTCGAAGCACTGGAGATGCATGAGGACGGCACAACCAACAGCGTCAGCATCACCAAGTCCGACCTGAATTCCTTCTCAGTGTTCTGCATTGTTGACGAACTCAACAAGAAGGTGTACCTCTGGATTGGCAAGGAGGCCCCCGTGAGAAAACGGTTCGTTGGTGCTACCACCGCTGGTAGAATCAGAGATGAACACGGCACGACGTATCGCGTACGGTCGATCGATGAGGGCCACGAAGACAACGGGTTCAATGAGATACTGGCTCACTGACCTATCCACAAGATTCTATAACCACCTGACACAGCCTCGGTCGAGGCATAGTCTTGAGAGGATTGATGAAGACCGCCCGGGGTCCTGGCAATCTTGAGCTTAGGGACGTAGAAGATCCTAGACCTGCAGAGGATCAAGTACTCATTGAGGTCAGTGCCGCAGGGATATGCGGCACCGATGTCCACATCAAGCACGACCAGGCATTCTACACACCTCCAGTGATCCTTGGTCATGAGTACTCGGGCGAAGTCATCGAAGTCGGGAGAGATGTTTCTGCGGTCAATGTCGGCGACCAGGTTGTGTCACCGGCAACTGCATACTGCGGGAAGTGCTACCAGTGCAAGACCGGACACATGAACCGATGTACGGCCTCTGACAAGAGAATCCTCGGGACCTCCCTGGCAAACGGGGCCTTTGCCAAGTATATCGTGGTGCCCGAGTATATCGTTCACAAGGTTCCCAAGGGAGTGTCTGAGGAGGAGGCCGCTTTGGCTGAACCCACAGCGTGTGTTGTTCATTCGGTCATTGACAAATCGCCCATTCAACCAGGTGACGTTGTCGTCGTACAGGGACCTGGAACTATGGGGCTTCTCTCGGCGCAGGTCGCCAAGGCCATGGGGGCAGGAAAGGTCATCCTCACAGGAGTGAGTTCCGACCAATGGAGGTTTGACATAGCTCGTAGGGCCGGTGTTGACATCACCCTTGATGTTCAGGCTGAAGCTGACCCTGTAGGCCTGGTTATGGATGAAACCGATGGACGCGGGGCTGACGTTGTAATCGAGGCATCTGGAGCCTGTGTTGCCTGTACTCAGGCCCTGGACTTCGTGAAGGTCTCGGGGCATGTTACACTCTTGGGCGTAAGAGGAATGTCTCTGAACATAGACCTGGATCCCATGGTGACGAAGGAACTCACTATGTCGGGGACGTGGGGCACCCTTCCATCTTCTTGGGTGACAACGCTCCGATTGATGTCCACACGGAAGATTGACGTAGCGCCACTTATTACTCATCGAATCGCTCTTTCCGAATGGGAGAGAGGATTTGAGCTAATGGAAACGCAGCAAGCAATCAAGGTCTTGTTCACTGACTTGAGTTGACCTCACTTTCTGGGTGCCCATGCATCCAAACAGTCCTGAACGGTGGAGATGTGAGAGGCTGCGGGACCTCCACCCATGACAATGGCCACTGAACAGGCCTCCATGATCTCTTCTCTGGTCGCTCCTAGTGATATGGCCTGCTTAGTGTGATAGACCATGCACTCCTCGCACGGAGAAAGCACAGATGCCACGATGCAGATTATCTCTTTGAACTTGGCCGAAAGGGCTCCATCCTTGTGTACGGTCTTCTGCAGGTCCGAAAAAGCGTTCCTCGCATCTGGTATGTCACGATTCAGAGCTCCGAAGTGCTTCATGAAGCTCTTCAGTGTCTTCTCAACATCATCAGTCATAGTCTTCTTCACCTAGCTTATCGTGTTGCCAGAAGTGGCGTTCCTAGATTCCAGTCGGACTGGGAATAGCGGCTCTGATATAAAGCCTGTGAAGTATCTCTCTCTTGTGCAGTGAGATTGCCCTTGACGAAGTCCGCACCTGTGACTTTTCGGAACGCGGTCACAATTGCCGTCTGGATCTCTTTCATTGAAGGTGTCCTTTCAATCTCATCCTTCAGGTTCGTTACCGTGTCGCGTTTGCTCTTCTTGCATCTGATTCTGGTGCTATCCCTGAGATAGGCCGGCTGGGCATCATCCGGAGTCAAGGACTCCCTTAGGGTATCCAAATCTGCTGATACGAGAATTGTCCCATGAAGGAACGAGACCCCCTGCTTCATCCATCCGGCTGTGCCAGTAACCTTCCGACCGCGTACGCGGATGCAGGCCCGGTCTTCGTCATACTCCGCGTCCGGTCCGAGCGACCTCAGACTCTCGGTGACTGCTCCGATGAAAGTGCTATAGAACTCCATGAGGTTCCGTGATACTGACGGGTCTTTCTGATCGCCACAGACAGTGAAGTTCAGGTTGCCTAGGTCATGGTATACTGCTCCACCGCCTGTGAACCTTCTGGCTATGGAGATGCGTTGCGAGCTGCAGAATGCCAGATTCACTTCCTCGTGGACACACTGGAATCTGCCGATTACTACTGATCTGTCAGCAATCCAGAATCTCAGAGTGCTCGTCTTCTCAGTCCTCTTCGCGCTTTCTCTAGCAAGAGCCTCATCTACTGCTAGGTTCCTGTAGATATCAGTTCCTTTCTCAAGGAGAAGACGCCACTGCATATGCCACGCCTCTGAGGGGCCGAGCTAACACACAGGTAGCACTGGCACATTAGGTTGTTGTATGGAGAAGGGTGCCAGCGGCAGAATGAATGTTGCTCGCCGCCAGCGGAGGGACCTCAGAGCAACAGTGAGGGTCGGAGCAGATGTCGTTTTTCGAGGCTTGGCACGAATGATACGTGCAGCCTCATGTCGAGTCCATCCGATTTAAGGTCAACATCTCAGTCCGTCCTCTCCGCGAGGATTATCTGAAGGATGTACTGCATGGATGAGGGGATGCACCCGACAAATGACCTTTTATGCCGTTTTCTACAGTCAAAATTGCCATTGAAGAGAGAGGTCGGCAAAGTGACGACAAGTAGGGTTGTGGACATGCTACCGCTGGTTCATTTCTTTGAGAAGCTCGTGGAATGGCTAGGTCTCTCGAGGAACTCGGGTTCCTTGCTAGCCGTTCTCTACGCAGAGCGATACGCGACCGGCGAACGACTGAGTCTGGAAGAGCTGGCCGAAGCGACAAGCTACTCTCGCAGCAATGTCACCCTAATCCTCTCTCAGCTTGAAGCCGCTGGTATAGTCGAGGGAGAAACCGATCTGAATCAGACAGGAAGGGGCCGAAGGAGGATTCTCTATAGGATTCGCAAGGAGATTCCATCACCAGTATTCCTAATGATTCGCACGATGGAAGACAGACTTCATGATAGCCTTGACGACCTAGATGTCATCAAGAAAACCTTGAGTGAAGATGGCCCCAGCATAAGACGGATGCTTGACGATTTTGGGAGAGAAATACGGTCTGCAATTGAACTACTCTCCAGACCACCTGCCAGCAGCCTCAAGCGGTAAGTTTCACTCCCCGACCAATCCTCAGGCAGTGGGCACCATTAACTTCGCGTCCTCCGCGAATGCGCCCTAATAGTCAGCCGAGGGGATACCCACACTCACCACAGAACGTCGTGCCCTCTCTCACTGGTGTTCTGCAGTTTGGGCAATGGCTGACAGCGTGGCTTGCGCGAGGAGGCGGCGCGTTGAGGACGAAGCGTCCCGCAGATCTGATGTTGTCGAGGCCCACTCGGTCGGCGTAGAACTCAGAGTAGCCACATTCAGCACATGTGAATGCCTCCAATGTAGCCGTTGGGAATCCCGGTAGGTCAATCCTGACATGTGCGTCGCCCCCATGGAGTCTATGAGGGCCTGCGATTCGAGTGCTGCCACACTTTGGACAGCGTCCGCTAGATATCATGTTCTTCTCAGGAATCGTTCCTCGTGAAGGATGATAATCCTTTCTTCTGTCCAGTTCAACGACGAATCACATTTTCATCATGAACGGGTTCTCAAGAGTGTCCTTCAAGGACTGGAGGAACTGGCCCGCTGGTGCACCATCAAGAATTCGGTGGTCGACAGCACAACTGGCCATCATCGTGCTCCGGATGGCAATGCTATCATCGACAACTACGGGCTTCTTCTTTATCTGACCAAGAGCTAGAATCGCCGTTTCGGGCGGGTTGATGACCGGGATGAAGAGGTCCACATTGAAGGGGCCCAGATTGGAAACTGTGAAGGTACTCCCTGTCATCTCCTCTGCAGTGAGCTCATTGGCCTTGGCCCGCCTGCCCAGTTCCTTTGTGGCAAGTGCGATCTCAGTGATAGATTTCTTGTTGGCTTCACGAACAGTCACAACAATGAGACCCTCGTCAGTGGCCATGGCAACGCCGATGTTTATGGTGTCAAACATGTGGAGATCATTTCCGGCGAGAGTTGCGTTGAACTTGGGGAACTTCTCCAGTGTATCGGCCACCGCCTTGACGATGACATCGTTGAAGGAAATCCTAATGCCGTGCTTCTTCTGCACTTGATCGTTGATCTCCTCCCGGAGCGTAACGACCTCTGTCATGTCTATCTCAGTGATCATGGTGATGTGGGGGTTCTGCGCACTCTGGGTCATTCGACGCGCAATGGTCCTCCTGAGCGGAGACATGGTCTCTATCCCACGCACCTTCCTGTCATCATCAATCGCCACTTGGGGAGCCATGCTCTGAATAGTGAGGACATCCTTCTCGATGATCCTTCCTTCCGGCCCAGTGCCTGTGACTTGAGAGAGGTCAATTCCTGCCTCTGCCGCTGTCTTCCTGGCTCTTGGAGATGCACGTAGTCTGCCACCTTCAAGAACAGGGGCGGGCGCTTTCGATGTCGCTGCAGCTCTCTTCACTTCCGGGACTGCCTGTGCCGTGGGTGTCTTTGCAGGAGCCGCTGGCGCAGCAGCTTCGTTGATCTTCCTTGGCTTGATGTCGGGTATTTCGTCGCCCTTCTTCCCGATGATTGCTATTGGCTCACTGATGGGTATCTCATCGTTCACGTCGCACAACGTCTTCAGGAGAATTCCATCGTCTGGAGCTTCGAGTTCGAACTCGTTCTTCTCACCGAAGATCTCCACTACGGGGTCGCCCTTCTTGACGGCATCCCCCTCCTTCTTCAGCCACTTGAGGATGACGCCGTATTCCATGGCGACGCTCATCCGTTGCATTATCATCACTGTGGGCATCAGACTCACCTACACAATCTCTCTAATGGCTTGGGCTATCCTCTTCTCATCAGGAATGAAGTAGTCCTCTAGGGGTGGACTGAACGGCACTGGAGTGTCTGGTGCGTTCACTCTCTTTATGGGCGCGTCGAGCCAGTCGAATGCCTCCTCCTGAACGATTGCCGCCACTTCGGCTGTGGTGGCGAGTGTCTTGGTTTCTTCAGTGACCAGAACCAATCTCCCTGTCTTCTTCACGGATTCAATGAGGGTCTTCTTATCAAGAGGCACAAGGGTCCTCGGATCGATGACCTCTACGCTGATCCCCTCTTTCTGAAGCTCTTGGGCAACATCGAGCGCCTTGTGAAGCATGAAGAAGGTTCCCCAAACTGTGACATCGGTCCCCTCTCGTCTAATCCTAGCTTCACCGAACGGGATGGTGTAGTCCCCTTCTGGTACTTCCTCTTTCTTATCATAGACAAGCTTGTGCTCGGCGAAGAGGACCGGATCGGGGTCTCTGATTGCTGTCTTGATCATCCCCTTCACATCAGATGCAAAGGCAGGTACTGCAATCTTGATTCCGGGTGTGTGCATGAACCAAGCCTCTAGGCTCTGAGAGTGATGAGATGCGATGTTCTTGCCACCGCCGAAGACTGTCCGCAGAACTAGGGGGACAGACGTCTGACCTCCGAACATATAGCGCATTTTTGCGGCCTGATTGCAAACCTGGTCCATAGCCAACGTGATCAGGTCGCCGAACATGATCTCGGCTACCGGAATCAGGCCAGTGATAGCTGCGCCTACAGCTGCTCCCGCGATTGCGTTCTCAGAGATTGGGGTGTCTCGGACTCGGGCATCGCCGAACTCCTCCGCTAAGCCTTTTGTGACCTTGAATGCACCGCCCCAGTTCTTGCCGACATCCTCTCCCATGATGAAGACGCGTTCGTCCCTCGCCATCTCCTCTCGGAGTCCTTCCTTCAGGGCATCGCGATAAGTCATCTCCGCCATTCTAGATTGCCTCCGCATATACATCATCCAGAGTTTCCTCTGGGTCTGGGTACTCTGATTCCAACGCGAATTTGCCGGCTTTCTTCACTTCCTTCAGGAGCTTCTCTCGTATCTTGTCAGCCTCCTTCTCCGTGATGGCTCCCTGCTCAATCGCGATCTTGCGTATGATATCTACTGCGTCTCTACTAAGCCAGCGCTCAGCCTCGTCTTCCGGCCGGTACTTGGCGGGGTCAAACCGTGAGTGACCTTTCATACGGTAGGTCTGACACTCGATTAGAGTGGGGCCTCCTCCTTCTCGGGCCCGCTTCACGGCTTCTACGGTCGCCTCATAGACTTCCAAGGCATTGTTCCCGTCCACAACCTTGCTTGGAATGCAATAGGCCTCGCCTCTTTGTGCGATACTCTGACTCGGGCAGGTCAGTTTGATGGGCGTACCCATAGCGTAGAAGTTGTTTTCGACCACCCAGATTACCGGCAGTTTCCAGATTGCTGACATGTTCAGAGACTCACCGAACGTGCCGTTGTTGCTTGCCCCATCCCCAAAGAAGCAGGCTACCACGTCCTTCGTGCCTCGCATCTGGCATGAGAGCGCCGCACCTACAGCAATGGGAAGTCCAGAGGCAACCACCCCTGTGGCACCGAGAACACCCACATCGAACTGAGTGATGTGCATCGACCCGCCCTTGCCCTTGCAGGAACCTGTCTTCTTCCCGAGAAGCTCGGCCAGAGCTGCGTTCATGTCGGCTCCCTTTGCCACAACATGTCCGTGGCCACGGTGAGTGCTCTGTATCCAATCTGCGTCCTCGAGGGCCGCCGTGACACCCGCTGCTACTGCCTCTTGGCCCAAATATAGGTGGAGAGTGCCAGGGACAACATTCTGGCCGAAGAGGTCCCATACTTCTTCCTCGAAGAGCCGGACTTTCAGTGTGCGTGTGTATAGTTCTTTGAGAGTCTTCTTGTCGACTGCCATGGGTCTCTCAACTGCCTGCTCAAACTGAGACTTTCTGGGCGCTCCCCAGAGTCTTAATTGATAAAGGCTTCGAAGTGGTTCGTGCTAGGTTCGTCACAAGACTTCTAAACATGATTACTCTACTCGAAGAACGACGACGAATGAATGATGATGGAGTTCAGGTCTATCTGACAACCGGGCGCACTCTCAGACAAGGAAGTTCCATGGAGTCAGGCAAACTGACAAGAGAGTATCAGGATGCCGTGGCTGTTTGCGAGATGGATGAGGCAAGCCTGGACGCTCTGGGAGTTGGGGATAGTGGCTTTGTTCGCCTCGAGTCAGAGTATGGCTCTGTGGTTGTCAAGGCCAAACTAGACAGAAGGGGATCGGCCGGCATCGTCTTCGTACCATGTGGTCCATATGCTAACGCAGTTCTGGGGCCTGAGACTGGCGAGTCCGGCATGCCTGAGTTCAAGGGTCTCCTGTGTAGAGTCTTCGCGGCGCAGGGAGAGCAGATTCTGAGCCCGTCGGAATTGCTACTGCAAGTGGCTTCAGGGGAAGCGTGAGTATGACGAAGAGCCGGCTTGAGAATGTCATCTGTCCCTTCTGCGGGTGTCTCTGCGATGACATAGTCCTCGAGTTGGAGGAAGGCCGAATCGTGGCGAACGAGAACGGTTGTGCCATAAGCAAGTCCAAGTTTCTCAACCATTTGAAGGACCGGATGAACACACCCTCCGTCCGTATTGACGGCGAGTTCGTGTCTGTCGATCTCGGGAAGGCAATCAAGGTAGCAGCCGGCATCTTGGCATCAGCAAGGCGACCTCTAGTATATGGTCTCAGTTCAACCGAGAATGATGCGCACCGGGAGGCTTACCGCATTGCCGAGGAGATTGGAGGCGTCGTTGACAACACCTCCTCAGTATGTCATGGTCCGACGGTGATAGGCAGTCAGGAGTCGGGTGAGATTCATGGTTCCCTTGGTGAGGTTCGCAACCGTGCAGACCTTATAGTCTACTGGGGTGCAAACCCTCAGTTCGCGCACCCCCGCCACTTGAACCGTTTTGTCAGAGCCCCGGGCATCTACAACGAGACCAGAGAGCTCTGGGTTGTTGACATACGGAAGTCGGTGACCGCTGGAGTGGCCGACCGGTTCATCCAAATCGAACCCGGCCACGACATGGAGATTCTTGGCACTATGCGCGCGCTCCTGCGCGGACACACCTTGGACGTAGAACAGGTAGGAGGCCTGCCCATAGCGAGTATCCATGACATGGTCCAGACCATGAAAGCCACGAAGTACGGCATTCTGTTCTTCGGCCTAGGGCTTTCTCAATCGCGGGGCAAACACCGCAACGTCGATGCCGCCATTCGACTGATTCAGGACCTCAACCAGTATACGAGATGGGCCATGCTGCCAATGCGGGGACACTACAACGTCACCGGTGCAAACAAGACCTCCACTTGGCAGACTGGCTATCCCTTCGCTGTCGACTATAGCAGGTCGTACCCTCGCTACCAGCCCGGTGAATACACTGCCATTGATCTCATTCGAAGAGGCGAAGTGGACGCAATCCTGAACGTGGCTGCTGACCCAGCGGCACACTTCCCCGGCTCCATTGTGAGTAAGCTGAGCAAGATTCCTATCATCAATCTGGACCCGAAGCAGAATATGACATCGTTGCTGGCGGCTGTGAACATTCCCACTGCTATGTCAGGTATTGAGGCCGATGGTGCAGCATCTCGGATGGATGGGCTCCCTCTCTATCTTAAGAAGTGTGTTGAGCCACCACCGGGAGTGAAATCAGATAGAGACATCCTGAGGCTGATACTCAAGGAGATTCGGAGGTCGGGATCCTAGATGCCGGCAGAAATACTCCTCCAGAACGGTCGTGTCTATGATCCACTGAACAGTATAGACGGAGAAATCATGGACATCTGTATCTCAGATGGTAAGGTCACCGAGTCTGTAGGCGAGAGGGCAAGGAGTATTGACCTGAAGGGATTCGTTGTTATGCCAGGAGGGGTGGACCTACACTCGCACATCGTAGGGAGTAAGCTTGGCTTTGGTCGTGCGATGTGTCCTGAGGATCATCGTGATGATGTTGTACCAAGGACAAGCAAGACTCGTGGGGGTGTAGGACATACAATGCCGACCTCTCACGTTACGGGCTATCGCTACTCCTTTATGGGCTACACCACTGTCATCGAACCAGCACTGCCAGCACTGAAGGCGCTTAGCGCTTGGGAGGAGCTCGAGGACATACCCAATCTAGACATGGGCATGCTTCCGATGTTCTGCAACAGCATGATCACCTTCCACTATGTTAGAGAGGGCGATATCAGCGGTCTCGCAGCCTACATTGCTTGGACCCTTCGGAGTGTTGGTGGTCTTGGTGTGAAGGCTGTGAACCCCGGTGGGAACTACGCGTGGGCTCACGGCGAAGACATCAATGACATTGACGTGGAAGTCCCGCACTGGGGCATAACGCCCAGACAGATCACTGTAGGTCTCTGCAGGGCCGTAGAATCGCTAGGCCTGCCGCATCCTCTCCATCTTCACCCGGTCAATCTTGGTAGAGTGGGCAATATCGAAACGACCCTTAGGCACTTGGAGTCACTGGAGGGCATCAAGGGTCATGACGGGAGGTCTTCAGTTGCACACCTCACACATATGTCATTTGAGAGCTACGACTCTGTAGATGAGAACAGCGATGATTGGAAGGATCTCTCCTCTGGTGGTTTCAGACTAGCAGAATACTATAACAGAAACCATCACTTCAGCGTAGATCTGGGTCAGATCACCTTTGGCAATGCGACAACAATGACCGCCGACGGACCGTTTGAGTTCTATCTTCATGGATTGACCAAGCGGAAGTGGACCCATCTCACAATGGATGTTGAGCTTCCAGGCGGCGCGGGAGTAGTGCCATATGTGTACAGGGAGAACTCCCCCGGGAACTCGATCCAGTGGGCAATCCCTCTGGAGTTCGCGCTGAGTATCAGAGACCCCTGGAGATGTGCGTTGAGCACAGACCATCCCAACGCTGGCCCCTTCACGAAGTACCCGCTAGTGCTGTCATGGCTCATGAGTCACAAGCAACGACAGAAGTGGCTCAAGAAGGTTCATCCCCTCGCTTCAGAGCGCTCCAATCTGCCAGACATTGACCGAGAGTGGACTCTCCAAGAGGTGGCAATTGCGACTCGCGCAGCACCTGCGAAGATTCTGGGCATCCACGAGACCAAAGGCCATCTCGGCCACGGCGCTGATGCAGACGTGGCGGTCTACGCTATCGACCCAACGCAGAGCAGAATCTCAGACTATCCGGACAGAATTGTACGCGCCTTCTCAGAGGCATATCTCACACTGCAGAGGGGGGTTGTTGTTTCGAAGAGGGGAAGGATTCGAGCAACACCACACGGGAAGGTCTGGTCTGTGTCCCCGTCTCTATCAGAGCAGCTCTGGGAGAGAATCAACAGAGAGCTTGAGGATATGATGGGCAGATGGTTCGCTCATTCGTTTCACAACTATCCTGTTCCTGAACGCTACAGGCGTCATCTTGAGCACAGCATAGCAGTAGACGCAACGGAACTCAATC
This sequence comes from Candidatus Thorarchaeota archaeon, assembly GCA_016839445.1. Taxonomy (GTDB): domain Archaea; phylum Asgardarchaeota; class Thorarchaeia; order Thorarchaeales; family Thorarchaeaceae; genus SMTZ1-45. The sequence continues at coordinate 6,943 of JAEOUG010000126.1, read as the reverse complement.
CGTGAGTGGCCTCGATGTGCCTGCTAGAATTGATATCCCGGTCGTGAGCGCTGCCGTACGTAGCTCCACACAATCATCACAATCACTGCCATTGTTCCACCAGTGACTATGAGAAGCACTAGGCTATGCAAAGCGGGGTCATAGAACGAGGCGGTTGTGGTTCCGTTCGAAGTTGCAGTAGTGGTGGTTGAGGTAGTCGTGGAAGTGGTTGTGGTCGTAGTGGTCGTGGATGTGCTTGTCGTGAGGATGATCTCGACTGACTCCACGTTGCTCCATAGACTCGCAGCGCCGTGATCATCTACAGCACGGACACGGAAATAGTACACTCCATTAGAGAGCCCTGTGAGGTCCTTGTCAGTTTCAGTTTCATTCCACTCACCCAGAAGCAGGCTGAAGTCAGAAGTGGCACCCATCTGGAGTTCGTAGTGATCTAGGGCATTCTCATGATCAATTGAAGTAGTCCAGTTAATGGTCAAGTAGGAAACCGAAGAAACCGTGCCAGGGTCAATCAGTATTGGGGCAGTCGGCGGTTGGTTGCTGATGTAGAAGGAGTTCACGCCACTCTGTTCTGCGTTGAGATTGGTCGAATTGTCGTACGCCTCAATGTAGAACCCGACGGCATCATCAACCAAGAAGGGTCCAATCTCGCACTCGAAGTTGATCCCATCAGACGTACTCATAATGGCTGATGTCCAGCTCCCTGAATTCACAGCGTAGTAACAGGTTGCGTTCTTCACGCCACGCGCGTCGATTATGTCTGCGGAGATAGTCACTGTGTCTCCTTGCATAGGCTCAACAGGTGTATTGGAAATGTCTGTGATGGATGGCCCTACTAGGTCCTCCGTTATCACTACATGGATTGACTGCGGGAAGCACCAGAAGCCCCCAGTTCCGTTGTCATCTACTGCTCGGACCCTGAAGTAGTAGGTGTCGTTGTCGAACACCGTCATCTCGTAGTCATCATTAGGCGCAGACTGCTCGGCCATGATGGTCGTGAACCAACTACTGTCACTCATCTGGATGTCATAATGGTCTACGTATCCGTCGACATCGTCACATGCTGTCCAGTTGAGGAGAAACACGCCGTCATCATCCGTGGTTCCGGGGTCCGTGAGCATGGGAGTTGTCGGCAGGTAGTTGATTCCATTCAAATGAGCAACCGAAGTCACTGACTCGATCTGGTCTGCGGAATTGTCGAAAGCACGAATGTAGTAGTCCTGGAAATCGGTATCGTAGAACGTTCCGACTTCTGCGGAGTAGAGGTTCCCACCTTCATGAGTCATTGAGACATTCATCCAGTCTCCGACATCAAGTCGGTAGTGACAGGTTATGTTGGCCAGTCCGTCACTATCAGTAGCGACCACTGTGATGTTGACAGACTCTCCGTTGCTAGGACTCGCAGGTGTGTGAGTGAGACCTGTCAGCAGTGGGGCATCATTGGCAGGCCTATCGTCGGCAAGCCAGTGGATTGTGTTAAGGAGAAGGACCTCGTTCTCGCTGTCCAAGTAGTCAATCACACCATCATTGTCTTGGTCTTCATCGAGTGGATAGGTTATGCTGTCCATGAAGTTGCTATCAAGAACCACTGATACCCTGCCGGATCCATAGTGTGACACTGCCATGAGCGTTATCCCGTCTGCTCCTAGCCAGTTGTCCCACCAGCCGCCCTCTCCCCAGCAACTGGTCCTATCCCAGTCCGTCACTATTATTCGCTCTGCGTTTGCTGGGAGTGTCGTGAAGCCGTCGCTGGCGTAGAACTCGACTCGCGACACATTGTATGTTATTGGATGGGAGAGAATGTTGTCGCCAGTGTACGCAATCTGACTCTCGTAGTACCAGTGCATGGCATCGTCAGTATCCCAGAGGTCATCTCTTGCCCAATCATAGCCGAAGTTGTTTGCGAGATCTCTGATATCATCACCATAGGTTGACCAATCAGACTGGATGAATATAGCACCGCCATTTGCCACATAATCATCGAGTACTGCTATCTCTCCGGCGTCATAGTCGTCAATGTACTGCTTCGGCAGAGGACAGACAATCACATCGCTAGCATTGAGGAAGGCTGCATTGAATGTGTCCATCCGAGAAACTGCGAACCCCGCCTCAACTAGGTCCTCCACGAACGCGATTGCAGGGTGGTCGTCATTGTAGTACTGGTCTGCACGTTCGTTCAGCCACGTATACTCGCTCTGCTGTGAATAGTCAAAGACTACATGGTTTGGGAGTCGAACTGCGTTTCCAACAATCTGCTCATAGTATGGGTCTGGGTCTGAAAGGTCGAAGCCGAGGAAGACAACATGTCCGCGCCCCATGATCTTATGAACACACACTGGGCTGTCGGTGTCATAGTCGGCAATCGCAGTGGTCCCATCTGTTGTAGCGACGGCGAAAGTGTGGGTCTGTGGAGTCCATCTGTATTTTACCTGCCTGCAAAGTGCGTCGCCAAACGTCAGCCGGTTCATCTCCGTTAGTGCAGCACTTGGATACTGCCCAAGAACAGGGCCGAATGCCATTAGACTTGATTCATTGTAGATGTGTAGTCCAAGTCCGGGGGCGGTCTCATTTCCGAAATCAAGGAGCACAATGACTCCACCGTTCTCAACGAAATCTGAGAGAGTAGATCCCCAGGTCGCTCCAACTGTCTTCATGAACGTCACGTTTGCATTCTCTTGCTCTGGTATCAAGAGGATGTCATTGCCAGGCAATTGGGCATCAAGGGCTGTGTAGTCTGTGAGGTTGGTATAGTAGTAGTTGGTGCCGTAGGTGTTGTTGATTGCAGTCATTGTGTTGTGATACTCCTCACCTACCCTATCGTCGACGAACTGAGTGTAGACAAGAATCGAGGCAGGCTCTAGCGCAAGATCTTGAGCCAGTCTATGGTCTTCCCAGGCGGCTGGGAGTTCCTCCGCAGGTTCGCGAGAAATGCGATTGGTTGTGTCGGGAGCAATAAGAGTCCCTGCTAACAGAATCGCAAATAGAATCAGAGTGGTGGCAGACTTCAGCTTCAACAGAATCACCCAGAGCCATCAGTGCCCGATTTGAGCTTATGAGGAACGAAAGCGCACGTACGAATAAAAAGCAACGTTGTGGGAAGAGTCCTCACTAATCTGACATACTTGGACAACTTGATTAGCGCAAGCTCTGTCATAGAGAACAGACGTGAGTCCATTGCCTCGGCATGACGTATCCTCTGATTCATTGGGTCCTGGCTACGAAGGAGTGGGTGCGTTCTATGACCTCTTCGCCGACAACTCAGACATACCATTCTACCTTGAGATTGCCAACGAGTACGGTTCCCCCATCTTGGACTTGGCCGCAGGCACAGGGCGAATTGCGATACCATTGGCCGAAGCCGGCTTTGAGGTAGTCGCGCTGGACAGTTCTCCATCCATGCTGGAATGCGCAAGAGGGAAGATGAGGCGTCTTCCGTCTGAGGTCCAATCGCGTCTGGAAATCGTGGAAGGCGACATGACTGCGTTCGACCTCGGAAGGTTGTTCAGGCTAATCATCATTCCCAACTCGTTTGGTCACGCAATGACAACAGAATCACAGATTTCGGTACTCCAATGCGTGCGCGAGCACTTGGCTTCCGAAGGTGTCTTCGTTCTAGATCTGTTTCCTGGTGCACTTCAACACGAGCACGCCCGGTTCGAAGATAGACCTGTCAACCTTCCAGATGGTTCGTCTGTGTCCCGAACCGGAGAGATGCAGATGGATCCAATTGGCCAGCTAATCAGGGTCGACCTCAGATACATTGTACGGACCAAGGAAAAGAGTGTCAGGGACACAATTGAAGTGAGCTCTGGCGCCGCGGTAATCTTCAACAGAGAGGCGGACCTTCTCATGCGAGTTGCAGGTCTAGAGCTGCTCGCAGAATACGGTGACTTTGAGCGTCATCCATACACAAAGGACAGCAGCCGTAGGATACTTGTTCTGGGGAAAAGCCGTGAGTGACTGAGAACCCAGGACCGCCGGTCCTGAGTTCCCGTGATCTAGAAGGTGAAGGCAGCCTAAGCTCTAGTTCAGACTGTCAGGGTCTGGCAATGAGTCGACTCTCTTGGGCTCACTGCGAAAGACGACGCCGTCTTCTGAATCAATTGAGTCCGTGTACAGGACCTCGCCTTCAACCACAGCGTCCCTCTCGATGTAGATCTTCTTGCCATAGAGACCACCCACTCTTGCTCTCTCTTCGATTCTTATGTCATCGCCGTAGAGGCTGTCCGTTCTGGCCCTCTCTCGGATGAGTATCTCTGGGGACTCGACAAAGCCTCTGACCTCTCCTCGTCTTCCGAGTCGGAAACCACCAGTGGCCTTGATGTACTTGGCGTCAATCTCTCCGCCAACGATTATTCTGTAAGTTTCGATTCTGTCTTCGACCCTTACAGTCCCGCCGACCTTGATCTTGTCCCCGCATTTCAGGCCACCGTCGACACGGACGGTCCCTCCGACCTCGATACCGCCTTCCAGCTCAAGGTCTCCGTCAACCTTCACTGTACCGCCGACATCTATTGTCTTGCCCTTTGCTGGTCCTTCAATCTTGACGGTTCCGCCGACATCAATTTCACCGAACTCCAACTGACCGAGAGCTTTGAAGGATCCTCCAACATCAACCCTCTCGACCTTGGAGCCGGCACCGACTTTCGCAGTCCCTCCAACATCCAGCTCGCTGATCGTTATTGCCTCGGTGGCCTTGAAGCTACCTCCAACCGAGACCTTCTCGATTGTACCAGCACTGCATTTGCCAGAGCCGCCTGCATCGAACTCCTCGGCCTGAATCACTCCGTTCACAACAACCGAGCCGCCTCCGTTGATGCGTTCGACATCTGCAGTCCCCTCGATCTTGACGCTTCCTCCAGCTGTGAGTCTGCTTGCCTTGGCATTTCCTACAACCTTGATTGAAGCTCCTGCCTTGCCTGATGTGCACTCAAGGTTTCGGCCAACCCTGAGGGAAGCGCCAACCTGGATTTCGGTAGCAGTCATGTCAAACTCGACGCTCACACTTCCCCGCGGCACATCCACAATCCTCTGGACATGCAGATTTCCAATCACCGTTATTGTGTCTCTGCTCTTGGATACGAGCTTTCCGCATCTCAATGAGCCCTCAAATGTAGTTTCTCCAGAAATGGTTAGTGTCCCGGAGATGACTATCTCATCGCCCTGTTGTGGGTAGATCCGATAGCAGTCTTTGAGCTCAACATCACCTTCTATGGTGCCGAGCTCGAGTCTTTGTTCGTTTCTGTATTTCTTGACTTCAGCCATTTTGGGCCTTCACCTCAGTTATTTCCAAACAATATCCCCCAATTTCCATATTTAAAGGAGAATCACGAAAGAGGGTCACAAGATGTGACTACATGAAGGGGTGCTTTCCGGAGAACTCCACATGTCCGGGATGCCTCCTACATTCCGATTATGGGCTCGGGTATCGGAATTCCCACAAGAGTAGCCATCCTCTTGTATAGCTCAAGATACTGGTGCCCCCTTACACTGACTTTGTACACCCGCATTCCGTCATCGTCCTCCTCCTCCAGGAGTCCTCTCTCGACAAGTTCTGTTATGGACTCCTTTGCCCTGTCGACGGGCATATTCGTGGACCTTGCGGCTCTTGTGAGAGGACAGTAGCCCCAGATGTAGATGACTCTAAGAAGCTCTGCGTAGATGTCGTATCTTGTACGCTTCTGAAGTTCCTTCCTCTTTCTCTTCTTAGGAGCTGCAGGCTTGGCATCATCCGACATCTCATGCAACCTGCCCTCGTAGGGCACAGAAGGACACATAAACTCACTGGAGTCCGCGACCCCCTCGCGCCGACCACTATGGACAAAGAATGCTTATGACTACGCTAGCGGCTGGAGTTACTCACTGGGAGCAGAATGATACGCTGTGTCTACATTGTCAAGAGCGATGGCGAGCCAGTGTACCGAAGGTCCTACGATGATGATGTCGACTCTGACATGTGTGATGTCCCGTCCTTTGTCCGGAACAGCGTGGCCCTGTTTGCCTCCAGACCAACCACTTCTTCAGAGCGTGCCTATCACCTTGAGAATGATGGCGATATCTGGACCTATGCCTTCTTCCAAGACTTCGCTCTGGTGGCTCTTTCAAGGAAGGGAGAAGCAATCACGCCCCTGAAGAGCCAAGTCATGTCTCTTGGCAAGGCTGTCGCACATCAACTTGGAGATTTGGTCCGTTCATGGGGCGGCAGTATGGCAGAGATTGTGGACCTGAACGAGCTATGCGATAGCTACGTCAGTGTTGATATGGGTCCCGCAGATGCGTCCCTCAAGCGCAAGATCGACAAGATAGTTGATTCTGCCCTCGAGAAGCCCGAGGTCGGCTTTGTGGGCGTGTTCGATTCTCATGGGGAGCTAATCAGCGGGAACGTTCCAGAGATACACCTCTTCAGGATTGAGGTCGAGATAGCACAGGGAGTAATCAAGCCAGTCACAGATATCGCCCCAACAACTGTGACTTCTGGCGAAGACAAGATTCAGATGCTGCGGGTCAGTTCCTTCACCGTTGTGGCTGCATCCCACGAGGGAGAAAGCCCTCTTCATGCCATTGGAGTTGTGAGCGACCTCGCTTACTCCTTGGATGAGGCGCTGAGCTAATTCGGTGCCTCAACACATCAGTAGAAAGAGAGAAGTAGCCTGAACACACGCCTCTTCGAGAGAGGTGAACTGATGCACATTCTAGGCATTTGCGGATCCCCCAAGACTGACAAATCAAGCACGCGGTTCCTGTTGACGAAGGCATTGGAGGCCGCCTCTGAGAACGAGTCCTACGGTGAAGTCACAACACAGCTACTGAACGTTTCTGATTTCGACATTCGCCACTGCACTGGATGCGACTCGTGTGTAAGGAAGAAGCCCTGTCCTCAGAGTGCATCAGATGACATGCCTAGGGTAGAAGAAGCCATGAGGCGAGCCGACGGGATCATCATTGC
>JAEOUG010000125.1 GCA_016839445.1 Candidatus Thorarchaeota archaeon | reverse complement strand
ATCATCGCCACAGGCGGAGGCCATCGCCATCTTGGTATACCGGGAGAGGATGAGTTCACTGGAAGAGGTGTTTCATTCTGTGCCACATGCGATGGACCTCTCTTCCGTGACAAGACCGTGGCAGTCATTGGCGGTGGGAACACTGCTGTCACCGAGGCGCTCTATCTAGCAGAGGTCACAGGCAAGGTGTATCTCATTCACCGACGGGATGAGCTTCGCGCCGAGAAGGTAGTCCAAGACTATGTGTTCAATTCCGAAGTAGAGATTCTCTGGGACACCATTGTCAAGGAGGTCCGAGGAAACGACCTGATTCAGGAACTCCAGTTAGAGAATGTCAAGACTGGAGCTCAGTCCACGCTGAAGGTTGACGGTGCATTTGTCGCACTCGGCTCAGACCCCGAGAGCGCCCTTGCGAAGAGCATCGGGGTGAAGACCAACGAGAGGGGCGAGATCTTGGTCAATGACAAGCAGGCAACAAACGTGGTCGGCGTGTATGCGGCGGGCGACGTGGTGGAGTCTATGAAGCAGATTGCGGTAGCAGTGGGTCATGGCGCGATCGCCGCCGACTCTGCTTACAGCTACGTCAGACGCATTCAGAGAGGACCCCTAGGGTACGCCTGATCCACTATCGTTTCTTGAGTGACCCAACCGCTGCGAGGACGGTAGTGAACACTCCAACAATACTAAGGCCGAGCCAGACGAAGAAGCTCATACTAAGAGCGCCCATCGCGGTCCAAGTCAGAAGCGGCCCGAGAGTCTGTATGGCAGGAAAGGCCAACACACCGCCGAATATGAGAATGGAGTTCTCACAGGCGGAGACTGCGGAAGCTACTCGATAGCGTCTCAGCAGAAGATGTCCAATGAGAGTATCTGAGTAGAGGCCCGGGAGCACAAAGAGAGGATGCCCCATGAACCACTGCGACTCTCCGAGCACTGCAGCCTGTTGGACCACAAAGAAGAACCAGTACAACCATATTGGAAACCTAACGAAATGTAGAACTGCTAGCCAATCCGGCCATTGCATGTTTCTACCCAGCTGCATCACATCAGATCTCATACTAGGCGCCCCCGGAAAATGAATCGTTTGGTGTAACGCACCACACATGCCTAGTACGAGTCTTGTGATGGGGAAACGTTAATAACTGCACCTCGGTCCGGTGCTCACCACGCTGAGCTAGGTAGCTCTACGTGAACAGATTTGACCGGGATGTCCTTATGAAGCGGGTCAGAGCAGTCACATTGGCTTTCGCGCTTGTCATTCTCGCGGCTGCATTCACTGTACAGCCTGCCGCGGCTGCAAGTCGCTACGATTCCTTGAGATCCTATATGAACGACCGATGGGACCCGGTCCGAGGCGGCTACAACTTGGCCGCGGACGAAGTGGTCAGAGTAGATGAGACCTACGGGGCCATAGTGGTATTCGATGAGCTTGGAACCCTGGCCAATCGACCCCCACCGGTAGACATTGCCAGCGTTATGAACTTCACAACCCTCTACCAGTGGCTGTCAGGAGACGAAGACACACCCCGCTATGGAGGATTCATGGAGATCCTACTGGGCCCAGTGACTTCTGAACGCACACACTGGGGAATGATACTATGGGAGACCCTGTCGAACGAGGAGGGTATTCCTGGAACTGACCAGTTTGAGATAAACGAGACCGCAGTCCTCGTGTGGATCAACAAGACCCAGACAGTCGGCGGTGGCTTTGCCAGTGAACCAAGTCTGACTCCGGATATTGTTTCCACATACCATGCCTTGGCAACCATGGAGATACTAGACCGGATGTACGGCGAAGATTTGAACGCCTGGAACTGGCTCTGGAATGCGACTGCCACTCTCGAGTTCATCGACAGCTGTAGATACGGAAGTGGCTTCAAACTCAGTCCCATATCGGTCAGAGAAGGTGTGACAGCGACTTCGGCTGCACTTCTTGCTCTAGACATTCTCGATGAGCTTCAAACATATCCAGATATTGATGCAATGAAGAACTGGATACTTGATCGTCAGATCACAGCAGCTCCAGCGCCTGAATTCATCGGAGGCTTCGAAGAGACCAACCAGACTGAAGATCCAAACCTGAAGACCACGTACTGGGCCATGAAGGCATTAGACCTCCTTCTGGGCACTGAGGAGCTCAATCAGTCAATCGCGCAGAGTTTCCTTCTGAACTGCCAGAGCGAAGATGGAGCATGGGCCAACATCCCCGGACTCGAAACCGGGAACCTGGTTCTTGCCTCCTGCGCCGTCGAGAGCCTCAACTACTTGGGCAACGCCAGAAACATCCTGGCTTCAGCAGTTGACCCGGGTTCAGCTGGTGGTTTCGGATTCGACTGGCGACTTGGCGTCATCATTGGTATCGTTGGAGCTGCCTTGGTCTTGGCCATTCTCAGCGTGAGAATGGACTGAGTAATGGATATGTTTATTCGAGGCCCCGGCAACCTCACTCAAAAGGAGTAGAGTTGGGAACCACGAATGCCACATCAAGACATTGACGACGAGTCCATTCCAAGGTATAAGCGTGGCTATGAATGGTTCTCTCACTTAGCGAACACCGAACTCTCGAAGAAGCCCTGGCGCCGAATGGGCCTCTTCACGTTCTACGACGCCCCGTACGCGGAGAGTGACCTTCTCTACCTTTCGCCAAAGCAGGTAATGCTTACAATGGCGAAGCTTGCCAAGACCAAGGAATCGGGGCTTGTCTTCGTTGTCGATGCTCTAGAGAAGGGGGAAATGGGTCTTAGTACGAAACAGGGCTTTGACCAGTTTATGGAGATCTTCGATGGTCTGTTCCCGGACTCGTTGAAGTTCTACTTCGGTCCACAAGACTCCACTAGAACATGGTTGCACGGGTATACGCCGCTTCGAATACCTCTCGCCTGGCTCGTGAAGAGACCGAATGTGTTCGCCGAAGTATTGTCTGATGCCTCTCCGGTGGGAGAGAAGATTGGGCCAGGGGACGCAGCATTTGAGAACTACGAAGGAATGATTGAGGTTCTAGTAGAGAAGCTTGGTCCTCCTTCCCTCACGGAGGAGATGATGGGGAAGATTCGTAGTGCCGAAGCAAGTGAATATGCTGGTGAGGCAGTAGGTCTGATGACTGTGTTCGTGAGCCCGACAACGGCCGTTTCGCGAGGTGTCAAATACCTAGGCAAATTCATGGGTATGCTGAAGGATAGAAGGAAGCAGGAAGTCAAAGAGGTCTACCAAGAGTGGACCGAGAGAGTGACCGAGGGATACTCCAAAGAGAACCTAGAGAAGTTCTTTGACGACGGCCCGGACTTCTCATCAGGGCTGATAGAAGCTGTCGCATCCTACAAACCTGTACTGATCATACTTGAAACGAGAAGCACGCTCTACGACTTATTCTTGCCGTTGGTGCTGCAGCATCTAGTTGAGGAGATCGGCTTCATTCCAACACATCGTAGACCAGCAAGCAAGACGGACAAGAGGACAGAGCAGGGCGCACACGAGGAGTCGGACAGCGAGGAACTCTCCTATCAGGAGCTGGAGCGCATAAGCGACGAGGATCTGCCTCCTGTGACCGACCAGCTGATACAGTCTGTCATAGAAGACGAAGAGATGCTCAAGAAGGCAGAGGTCGAGATGTCTGAAGACGAGTTTGAGGGAAAGCCTGAAACAGTCCTCTTCCTCGACGCAGCGACACACCTGTCCAAGTTCAATAGATCTTTCAATTTCGCGCTCAATATTCCTGACAAACATCCGAACATGTCCGTGGCAGCCTCGTTCTTCACGGACCGTGACAAGATTAGTGAGGCGTTGCAGAACGGGGTTCTAGAATACATGCAGGAGCGAGCGCTGATCTTTGACCTGCATCCAACTCTCTTCGACCTCGCCACAGTCAGAATGCCTGTTTCCAGGAAGGCGTGGCTGAACGGCCGATTGCAGGAGATGGAGCGAATACGGACAAGCGGAGAAGTGGCATTTCTCGAGTATGTGAGAGATGCGCCAGTTCGTTGGCATCTGCGCGTAGTTCAGAAGCCCGAATCCGAGGCACTAGCGAGAATCCGGAGTTGGTTTCGGAGAGGGCCTTGATTGGTGCTTTCCCACAACAGATATAATCAATGTCGGCCCTGAATCACAGTGAAAACCGGAGGCAGATTCGATTGAGCAAGGGAGATATGACTCAGGCCAGGGTTCTCAAGATAGAGAAAGGTGACACAATCACACTTCCGGGCGAATTTGTCGAGAAGATCGGCCACGACTACGGTCTGGCAATCCTAGTAGTCAAAGACGGCAATGTGAAGCTATATCCAGTCGACAGCGAACACGTGATGTATCTTAAGCTCGTAATCGACAAGCTCAGCAAGAGCTTCCTCGAGGAACTCACCATGGTCTTCATGGAGGTCGGACTTGAGGACATCTTGTTCACTAGCGGAATATGTCAGGCCGCTGACCAATGCTACTACGAGTGCTATTTCACGCCAAAGCAGCTCTCAGTCGACGTGAGAGATCTGGAGAGGCGTCTGAACGACATTACTGGCGTTCGCAGTGTGATGTTGAACGAAGTTGCGAAGTAGAGACTCCACCAAGGACCACTACCCTAGACCAGAAGCACCCGCCGCTTCCGGGAATGAAATGAACGACCGCCCGGAGGACGCGTACTGAGATGTCTGGTATCGCAGGCATTCTGCTTCTTGGTGATGGCGATGCTGATGCTATGTTTGAGCAGATGCTCAAGGGCATGAAGCACCGTGGGAGGGCATTACTACACAAAGTTGGCAACTCTCAGGGAACTGGAATCATAGCGAAGCTTGGATGTGAGAGGCGGGCCGCCAGAGGAAGCCAAGGGCAGAGCGCAGTAGTCGACTCACCTCTGCCAGCCGTTTCAGAGGCATTGGAAGATGCTGCCGCAGATCTTCTTGTCAATTCTAGACCTTCTGGCCTGCACGACGCCGCAGTGGCAGGCTTTGTGAAGAATGGACTAAGGATCTATCGGTCAATTGAGGGAACCCGACCTGTATACTACGCCCCTCTGGAGCGAGGCTTCGCATTCGCATCTGAACGCAAGAGCCTCTGGTCACTGGCGACAGGCTTCGTTCGCCCAATAGAACCAGGAGAAATCGTGACACTTCTCTGGAACGGGGCTTCTGATTCACGGACCCTAGAAGTTAGGAAGAGACCTGTCGTCGACACAGTAAGAAGTGAGAGCGAACTCATCAGCATGCTGATTGCCGCCCTTGAAGGGTCATTCTCTAGGCTCAAGCACGTCAGGAATGCCGCTGTTCTGTTCTCGGGAGGAATAGACAGCTCAGTTGCCGCACTCATGACATCAAGAGTGTGCAAGAGCACAAGCCTGTTCACAGCCACAACGAGCTCGGCGAAAGACTCTAGGGCGGCAGAAGCCGCCGCGAAGCAGTTGAACCTTGAACACAGGACCGTGTATCTCAACCACGAGACAGTGTGGAGAATACTGCCAAGTGTGATCTACGCCATAGAGTCTACGAACAGGATGGATGTGGAGATAGCCATTCCATTCTTCTTGGCTGCAGGAGAGGCCAAGTCTTCCAAGAAAGACGTTGTCATTTCTGGTCAGGGTCCGGATGAGCTGTTTGCAGGCTATGCAAAGCATCTGGCAATCCTGAGAGACCAAGGGGAGGAGAGTCTCAGGAACGAGCTCTGGGCGGCGGTCTCCAGAACACATGAAGTCAACATCGCAAGAGATGAGCGAGCGATTGCCCACCAAAGAATCCCTGCGTTCTTCCCTTTCCTGCACTCCGACTTCGTGGACATTGCCCTTCGGATTCCTACCAGCATGTTGATCACAACGGAAGGCAAGGAGTCGAGGAAGAACATCTTCAGGTCAATGGCGAAGAGACTCGGCCTACCGACCAGACTCACTGGCACTCCGAAACACGCTACACAGTATAGCTCAGGCTCGGCAAAGGTCCTTCTCCAGGCAGTCAAGGCGAATGTATCAGAAGCCAAGAAGGTCGGGAAGAGAGACGCGGAAAGGATGGTTCAGGATGTCCTTGACTACATTGGCAATGAAATAGGTGTTGCACCACAGTTTGGCTTCGTGAGGGAATTTGACATGGACCTTGGCCCCACAATCAAGCTGTTGAAGAGAGTTAGGCCGTGATTATCCACCTGCAATCTTGGGGAGAATGACGACGCTGTCGGATTCTCTAAGCACAAACTCAGGTGACTGCTTCTTCCCGTTGACTAGGACTACATGGTCCTTCGAGATTCCAAGCTCAATCAGGAGCTCGGCGACTGTCTTGACCTCATCAATGACAACTCTTCGAAGCACCGGCTCTCTGATCACGTCGGACATGTGTTCACCTATCCCTCTTCCACTCTAGGGCTTATAGGGTTAATTCAAACAGCAGTGAATCTACGACGATTTGCCAATCGTTCTTCTACGTTCGACGGGTGTCTTTCGGCAGTGATATATAACAGTCCTTGAAGACTCTCGTCACCACACGAAAGCAGCAAGCAACTATCGGTGAAAGCCGTTCTGTTTGGAGGAACAGACAACAAGCTTCTTAAGAGGCACAGGGCCGACCCGATGTCTAACGACGTATACCGATTCGACAATTAACGACTTACGACTATGGAGAGAATCGCTATGGTTGGGATCACTGGTTATGGAGTCTACATTCCCCGCTATCGGATAAGAACCGCAGATATTGCCGCGGTATGGGGCGAAGACGGAGAATCTCTCGCAAAGGGCCTGAACGTCTTCGAGAAGTCTGTGCCCGGCCCTGATGAGGATGTTGCCACCATCTCCGTCGAGGCAGCAAGGAACGCAATAAAAAGGGCAAGTATCGACCCGACGGACATCGGGGCAATCTATGTTGGCTCTGAATCACATCCCTATGCCGTCAAGCCCACTGGCACCATTGTTGCGGAGGCCATTGGATGCTCGTACGACATGACTTGCGCAGACTACGAGTTCGCCTGCAAGGCGGGAACGGCTGCTATTCAGACTTGTATGGGCCTCGTCAAGTCAGATATGATCAAGGTGGGTCTGGCTATCGGTTCAGACACGGCACAAGGAAGACCAGGAGACGCTCTGGAGTACTCTGCTGCCGCGGGAGGCGCAGCCTTTCTCATCGGAAAGAAGAACGTCATTGCTACCTTAAACGCCACGAGTTCTTTCACAACGGACACCCCTGACTTCTGGCGCAGAGAGGGAGAGGACTTCCCTAGCCATGGTGCTCGCTTCACAGGAGAACCAGCGTACTTCCGACATGTCGGCGAGGGCGCAAAGGCCCTCTTCAGGAAGACGAAGACCGATGTGGACGATTATGATTACTTCGTGTTTCACATGCCCAATGGCAAGTTCCCTGTCGCCATGGGCAGACAGCTCGGAGTGCCAAAGGAGAAGCTAGAGGACAGCCTCGTCGTGAAGCAGATAGGAAACACCTATTCAGGCTCTGCAATGATGGGTCTCGCGAGAGTTCTGGACATTGCCAAGCCAGGCTCCCGAATCTTCATGGTGTCGTACGGGTCCGGTGCAGGCAGTGATGCATTTTCTATAACGGTTGAAGACGCAATCGAGCGAAGGCGTGGAGAAGTGCCGACTGTAGATGACTACATAGGACGCAAAACGTACGTAGACTACTCGACGTACGCGAAGTACAGAAGGAAGATCAAGGCGCTCAGCTAGGAGGAATGATAATGGGTAGGAAAGTTGCCATCATTGGTGTCGGAATGTGTGAGTTTGGAGAGCTCTGGGACAAGAGCCTGATTGACATAGCACTTGAAGCAGGAATGTACGCCATCTTCGACTCAGGAGTGAGCGGCTCGGAAATCGATGGCATCACCATCGGGAACATGAGCGCGGGTAGGTTCACAGGACAGGAGCACCTTGGAGCCATGGCTGCGGACCAAGGCGGACTTGGTAATATCCCATCGTATAGCGTGGAAGCTGCCTGTGCCAGCGGAGGTGCGGCCGTAAGGCAGGCCTACATGGCCATAAAATCAGGAGAACACGACGTGATGCTTGTTCTCGGCTGTGAGAAGATGAGTGATGTGAATCAGACAGAGGCGATGAACACAATCTCAGTGGCCTCAGATTGGGAGTGGGAAGGAATGTTCGGTGCTACCTTCCCGGCACTCTACGCATTCATGGCTAGGAGGCACATGCTGGAGTACGGTACAACAGAAGAACATCTAGCCAAGGTCACAGTGAAGAACCATGCCAACGCAGCGAAGAACCCATGGGCCCAGTTCCAGAAGGCAGTGCCTCTCGAGGTGGTTATGAGCTCGGGCCTGATTGCAGACCCAATACGCGTCCTGCATTCTTCGCCAGTGACTGATGGTGCTGCAGGTCTTGTGATGTGCAATGCTGAACTTGCCAAGAAGTTCACAGACACTCCAGTGTACATTGAGGCGTCTGAGCAGTGCAGTGACACTCTTGCGCTCCACGATAGAGCGTCCCTGACGAGGATGGACGCTGTCATCCACTCGACTCGGTCTGCCTTGAAGGAAGCAAGCCTCGGCATCAACGATATTGATGTGCTTGAGCTGCATGACTCCTTCACGATTGGCGAGATCATACTAACAGAAGACGTTGGTATCGTTGAGAAGGGAGATGGCGGTAAGGCGCTCGACGAAGGAATCACAGAACTTGGCGGGAAATTCCCAGTCAACCCATCAGGCGGTTTGAAGGCGCGAGGTCATCCGGTTGGTGCAACGGGTGTTGCCCAGATTGTGGAGTTGGCTCTCCAACTGAGAGGCGACGCTGACAAGAGGCAGGTTGATGGAGCAGAGAAAGGACTGGCTGTGAATATCGGTGGTACTGGGGCAACGTCAATAGTGCACATTCTAGGGAGATGATGATAGATGGCAGAACAAGGAGTAGCACAAGTCTGGCGACGGATTCGGGCAATCTACAATATTCAGGGTAACAAGTGTGAGACCTGCGGAACGTATTACTTCCCTCCACGTCCTGTGTGTCCCACCTGCAGGAGAAAGGGCAATCTTGTGGATCATCAGTTCAAGGGTCTGGGCAAGATTTACTCATTCGCAGTGGTGAGACAGGCACCGGACGACTTCAAAAGACAGCTGCCCTATGTTATAGCCCAGGTTGAGCTAGACGAGGGAACCAGGCTCACAGCCCAGATAGTGAACGTTGATCCAGAAAACGTCAAGATTGGAATGCGTGTGCGAGCCTGCTTCCGAAAGATCAAGGAACAGGGGCAAGGCGGCATCATCGTCTATGGCTACAAATTCGAGCCGACCATGAAGGTCACAGGACACCAGTGAGCGTTAGAGCACCAGCTCAATCTCGGTGATTCCACCCACAGCCGGAAAGGCGACATTGCGGACTTGAGTTGAACCAAGTGTTACACAATGTCTTGTCGAATTGTGGACATGACCGTGAATCACTAGGTCTGGCTGCTGCTCGAGCACAACACGGTAGAACTTCCTACTTCCGAGCCAAGAGAATGCTTTCTCCTCCTCTCCTTCGCATGTCTCCAAACAGGGGCTGTAGTGCATCAGAAGAACTGTCCTGTCGACTTCGTCCTCAATCTTCTTCAACAGGGCAGCAGCACGCTTGGCCCTTCTCTCAAACACGCCCTTCCAACTCGGTATGTTACGTCTCTGCCAGGTGGTCGCCTTGTCCAGAGAGCCCTGAGTCCCGACAATGCCTACCTTCAGTTCACTGGTTTCAAGTATGGTTGACTTCTCGTCGAGGAAGAGCATTCTCTCTTCAGTGAGGTCGATGATGTCATCTCGGACCTCTCCATATTCCTCATTTCCAAAACACGCGATGATTGGGAAATCAGATCCCAGGGACTCCTCTATCGAATCAAGAACATGGACGTATTCGGTTACCTGGCCTCTGAAGATCATGTCGCCCGCCATGAGAAACACATCTGGAGCCTGGAGCCCATCCAATGCTGCCTTGAATTCACTGAGGTACTTGGGACAGTGAACGTCGGCTACAGAGAGGATTCTCACTTCATCCACACGCGCGTTGATGAAGCTGACTGGGAGTATTAAGTGTTTCAAGAGAGATCATCGATTGCGTCGACACCAACCCATGAACTCGCACTCCTATCCTTCCCGCCTATACCAGAAGCAGTGGAATTAAGTGCCAATTGCGTTATCCTGCCAGAGTGGAACCAATGGACGGAACTTGGGCACTGAATCTCTTCGACCGTCTTCACATTGGTCATCATGTACTGATTGACCACCTTAGTGAGTTGCCTAACCCTGTGGCGTGTGTCACAGATGGACCTCTCATGGGGCACGATCTCGATCTTGCAGAACTAATCCAGCCACTCGAGATACGAGTCCGAAGACTTAGGGACTACCTAAAGAAACAGCGTCTAGATGGCTCCATCGAGGTCCGCGTAGCATCAGGGCTTGACGAACTCCTAGATGCTGAGGGAGACATAACATTCCTCATGTACGAGGGCCCTTGTTGCACAGAGGTCAAGTCCGGATTCCTTGATGCGAGAAGAGAAGCACTGGGAGCGAACGATAGGTACGAGTTCCTCAAACCAGTCCGCGCAAACGACGGAGATAAGGTGGCATCGGCAAGGATTAGGCGCGGAGAAATCGACCGAAGCGGCAACCGGCTGCTGGGGACCGACCAACCCCCACGCAGATTGCCCACAGATAATAGGGAGGTGCTCAAGTCGCCGAAAGGAGAGGTCTTCGAGAAGCGAGACGGTCCTCCGGAGGAACGAGTTGCCCGCAAGCTGAGAGAAGAGATGCCTTCGAAGGTCATCTCGGTGGGCGATGTTACAACTCATTCCCTGCTGCAGCAGGACTTCACCCCAGATGTGATGATAGTGGACGGTATAACCAAGAGAGGCCCATTCGAGGGGGTCTTCAATGCAGCAAGAGAGTACTTGGTCTACAATCCTGCTGCGGCGATATTCCCCGAAACGTGGTCAACCATTGCCACCGCTCTGAGTCAGACAGAGAGCGCTCTCATCACGGTGGACGGAGAGGAAGATCTGATGGGGTTCCCGGCGGTACTCTTGGCACCACTGGGCTCTGCCGTGCTCTATGGACAGCCAGATGTTGGGATTGTATGGATACCTGTCACAGAAGACAACAAGCAGATTGCTGACGAACTTCTGCAAGCAATGCCGGTGATCAAGTAGGATAAGTTGACCTACTCCCACTCAAATGCAAAGGGTATCTCATCGATGCAATCAGTAGCAAGGAGATGGTCGCCTAACTTGGCATGCGCGAATTCACCTGCAGTCCCCGAGATGTAAGCTGCAGCGCAGGCAGCCCTGAACGCGTTGCCACCCTGACCCAGCAGGGATGCTACAATTCCAGTGAGAACATCACCAGTGCCGCCAACAGTCATTGCAGGCACGCCAGTGTGATTGAGCTTGAATGTCCCATCGGGGTGAGCAACCACATCGACCGGACCCTTGAGCAAGACCACGCTGTTGAACAGCTTCGCACACTCTAGAGCCTGCTTTCTGCGATTTCCCAAGTCGGTGGCAGACCCAAGATCTCTGTCCATGATAGTCTTTAGCTCTCCCCAGTGAGGAGTAAGAACCGTAGATTCAGGATTGAGCTCCAACTCAGATGCCGCCAAGGCCTTGAGCCCATCTGCGTCCAGAACCGTGGGGAAGGACTGCTTTGAGAGGTTCTCAGTGATTGTAATGACTGCCAGCCGGGTCTGCTGGTCCTGTCCGAGTCCAGGTCCAAGTGCAATAGAGTCGTTCATTCTGGCCTTCTGTTCAACGTCGCTGGCAGATTCTGGCAGTAGTATGGAAGTGCCGAGGCTCTCTACCATTAGGTTTGGGCTGAAGGAACGGATAGGCGTTAACATGGGTTCAGGAGCGAGGACTGTGACCAGATCGGATCCTGTTCTCAACGCGGCCAGAGCAGAGAGAGCAGGTGCTCCTGAGAAGACGTCGCTTCCACCCACAACAAGCACACGGCCGAAGTCGCCCTTCTTGGCCGTAAGGCTACGCGGAGAGCTGAACGGTATCAGGTCGCCAGGGCCGCATGTATACTTGGTTTCCGCAGGAATGCCCAACGATACCACATGCAGCTTGCCCGCATGCTCTTCAGCACCCCGGAGACCTCTCTTCTCCGCATGCAATGATACTGTGTGGTCTGCCTTCACGGCGCTACCATGTACCTCTCCCGTGTCAGAATCAATACCTGTTGGCATGTCGATTGCGTACTTGGTGCCGCTTGCCTTGTTTACTTGCCGCACCGCCGATAGCAGGGGTTCTCTGAGCTTCGAGCGCAGGCCAAAGCCCATCAACGCGTCAATGACAATGTCAGCATCCAGAATGCTCTTGCATGAACGGACTGCTGACTCTGTGGAGAGAACCGAGGTACTGATGTTGTCCAGACCAAGGAGGATCTCCCAATTCATGAGTGTGTCCTCACTTGATATCGAGCTCTCACTACCGACTAGAAAGACCTCGACAGACGCACCTTCCTCGTCAAGGTAGCGTGCGGCCACCATTCCATCGCCGCCGTTGCCACCCAGCCCGCACACAATAGAGATTCTCTTCCCGCGAACCTTCTCATTCTTCGATATGACCCTGGCGACCTCTCGTCCCGCATTCTGCATAAGCAGGCTGTGGGATATGCCAAGGTACTCGGCATTCCGCTCCACAATTCGCATTTCTAGTGTGCTAATGGGCTCCTTCTCCAAGGACAACACATCCTGCGCCGCTGCCACTTCTATGTCTGGCGTCCTTATCAATAGTGCAGGTGAAGGGCGGCAGAGTGCAACCAGACTACTTCTCATTGAGATACTTGTGAATACCTCGAGCAGCGATCTTCCCTGCACCCATGGCACTAATCACGGTTGCTGCACCTGTGACGATGTCACCGCCAGCGAATATGCCCGGAACAGAACTCATCCCCGTTTCCTCATCAATGACGATGGTCCCCCATCGTGATATCTCGAGGCCAGGAATGGACTCAGGCACAATTGGATTTGGAGAGTTCCCAATGGCTACAACCACCGTGTCTACATCGAAGACGAACTCTGAGTCAGGAATAGGAATAGGCCTTCGCCTCCCTGATTCATCAGGCTCTCCCAGCTCCATCTTCACACACTTCATACCAATGACATGACCTTTCTCGTCGCCAATGACCTCAGTGGGGTTCACAAGCAAACGAAACTGGACACCTTCCTCTTCTGCATGGTGAACCTCTTCTGCTCTCGCCGGAAGCTCCTCCATCGATCTTCGGTACACAATGTACACCTGTTCAGCCCCAAGCCGCAGGGAGGTCCTTGCGGCGTCCATCGCCACGTTGCCTCCGCCTATTACAGCCACCTTCTTGCCAACCTTCACGGGTGTATCGTATTCAGGGAACTTGTACCCCTTCATGAGGTTGGTCCGTGTCAGCAGCTCGTTTGCTGAGAAGACTGTGACAAGGTTCATGCCAGCGATTCTCATGAAGTTTGGAGCTCCAGCTCCAGTCCCGATGAAGACCGCATCATACCCGTCTTCCTTCATCAGGTCCATTACGTTTCGTATCTTCCCTACTACGTAGTTGTATCGAATCTCAACGCCAAGTCGCTTCAGGTAGTCAACCTCAGCCTTGACGATGGACTTGGGCAGCCTGAACTCGGGGATCCCATATACGAGGACTCCTCCCGCCTTGTGGAACGCCTCGAAGATGGTCACATCATAACCAAGGCGAATCAGGTCACCGGCGCAAGTGAGGCCCGCCGGACCGCCCCCAATGATGGCTATTCTCTTCCCAAGCTTCTTGGGAAGCTTGGGGAGCTCCTCTCCTCTCTCACGGGCGTAATCCGCCACGAACCGCTCAAGTCGTCCAATCGCAATAGGCTCATTGCGAATCCCGTAGATGCAGGATTGCTCGCACTGAGTCTCTTGGGGACATACTCTACCGCAGACTGCGGGAAGGCTGTTTGTCTCCTTTATCTTCAGAGCGGCCTCAGCGAACTTCCCCTCTCGGACCAGTTCGATGAACTCTTTGATTGGCACCTCAACGGGGCAACCACTGATGCACTTGGGGTTCCTGCACTGGAGGCACTTCTCCGCCTCCTCCATGGCCTGCTCTGCAGTGTAGCCAAGTGCAACCTCGTCGAAGTTCTTGCTCCTGGCTTTTGGATCCTGCTCTGGCATGGGCACCTTCTTTGTCGGTGGCTTCCTCTCTCGCTTAGGAGTGTCAGACATCATTTGCCACCTCCATGAGCCTTCTCCCATGCTTCATCAGAGACCTTCTCGTAGTCGACATATGCATTCAGGCGGCCCATCAACTCGTTGAAGTCCACCTGATGTCCATCAAACTCGGGCCCGTCTACGCAGGCGAATTTCATCTGACCTCCGACTGTTACACGACAAGCACCGCACATCCCTGTGCCGTCAACCATGATGCTATTGAGGCTTACAAGCGTGTGTATCTTTGGCGCCTCTGTTGTCTTGGATACAAACTTCATCATTGGCACTGGGCCAACTGCGAAGACCAGGTCAATCTGACGGCCCTGTTGAATCAATTCTCCCAATACTGTAGTGACGAAGCCGTGAACACCACAAGTGCCGTCGTCTGTGGTAATGTAGGACTCATCACTTATCGCCTCCATTTCGTCCTGATAGAGCAGGAGATCCATGCTTCGGGCTCCGTTGATGGTGATCAGCTTGTTGCCCGACTCTTTGAATGCTCGTGCCACAGGATATACAATAGCACTGCCACAACCTCCACCAATGGCAACAACTGTACCGTAGACCTTGTCGGTGGGGGATGGCTTTCCAAGGGGGCCAATGAAATCTAGTAGTGATTCGCCCTTCTCCATACTCCCAAGAAGCTTGGTTGACTTCCCGACCTCTTGATAGACAATCGTGATTGTCCCCTTCTTGCGGTCGAAGTCAGCAATCGTCAATGGAAACCGCTCGCCGGTTTCGTTCACTCTGATCATCACAAACTGGCCAGGTTTGCAGACCTTCGCGATATCAGGAGCCGCAATCACGTTCATCTTAGTCACAGGATTGAGTACCTTCTTCTCCAGAATCTTGTACATGTGAGAACAGCCTCGAGAGCCTTTCTGAAGCAGGCTACGATTCGTCTGCCCAATCACGCGCGAGATAAAAGTTTGGGTCTTGCTAAGGTGTCTAGGAGGAGTAAGCCGAGCGAACCTCTCTTACAACAAGCCTTGGGAGGTCCTTCGGGGACTTGATTCCGTATACCGCCGCACCTGCAGATCGTATCGAGTCGTGAGTCTTCTTGTCACGAGATGAGCTCCCCGACCCTATGTGGAAGAAGACAAGCCTGTGACCTCTCCGAGAGAGGACTGACACGCTCCTGATCAAATGAGACCAGTTGACAATCTCTGCATCGGTGATGACTATCGCCAGTACTCTGGACTCGCTTGCATTACACATTCCCTCTATGGACTTGACCGGTGCGACAGTCCCTCCTCCCTGATAGGTCAGGAGAGTCCGCTCGACTTCCTTCCGCTCCGTTGACCAATCGCATGTCTTCGTGCCATCAGAGAAGTTGATTGCGGCAATCCGTCGTCCATTCTTCACTGCGAAGTTCATAGCAGCAAAGGCAGCCACCAAAGCGGTATGGTATGGCCCAGCTACCCTCTTGCTTGACATCCTCCAAGTCATCGATCCACTTGAATCAATGACTAGAAGCAGGTCAGGAAGCGACTCGGAGTCTGAGGACCCAGGCGGCTCCATCCTTTGCCAACGACGAGTTGACATGTTTGGCACTAATACCGGGAAGGCTTGAAGGGACTGCACCACATCAAGTTCCTCGACGGGATCACCAAGTCGCCACAACTCCGGAGTGACTGGGAGAGACCCAGAGAGCTTGGGTGCCCTCACGTCGAATCTGATGATGTCACTCGCTTTTGCGCGATACCAGAATCTAACCCACTCCCTGTCCTCAACGCCGATTCCCGCCAAGATGTAGACAGCTTCAAGATCTTCAAGATTGCCTCCTCTGTCGTTCACCAATCTCGCAAGACGTTCTCTTTCAGTGTCGCTCCCACCCTGTTCCGCTCCCGGAATGCATTTTCTGGCCATGTCGCCGTTTCTGTTCTCAAGAGGACTGCCCATGACCGCATCGACATCAACGGGTACGAAGACCCCGGAGCCCCCATCAACGACGGTTACAGCGGACTTGGCTCCCTCTGCGCCCTTGTCGAAGAGCTCCTCATCCTCTGGCATCCACTCCGCGATAGCCTCAGCGATCTTCTCGCAGGCTCGTGGCCATCGTCTCTCGTTGTCGATTGATTGCCTTGCGATCCGCACAATCTCTTGCGCCATAGCATAGTCGTCACTCGTTACTTGCGCGGTCGCTGGGAGAGGAAAACCCCACATGGCACGATGGCAAGCAACTATGAGCTTCCACAGTCGACTATGTTCTGACATACGAAGACTCGACTCATGAATCGAGGCCATGATCCTCGAGTGGGTAAGAGAGGGATATCTCCGCAGTAGGCTGCTCTCAACAACGAGATCTGCAAAGAGGTTGACCACAAACATGGCCAGATCATTGTTCAGATGCCTACGTGCACCAGCGAACATCATTCCTGAGGTAACCCCGTCAAAGGGGCAGAGAAGATAGTGCTGTATCTCGTGATGGCAAACCGATCTCAGGAAACCTTCGGTTTCAGGCCCTCCAAGGTAGAGAGGCACACCGGCTGTGTTCAGATGGACAGTCCAGCTGGAAGAATCGATGTAGAAGAAGCTAGACGCATCCGGTGAGTGCTCAATGACCGGCTCTGGCAGCGGAGGATGGAAGAAGTCGATGACGGCGAGATCCCATGCCCTTCTGGCGACTGCGAGGAGGTGGGAATCTGGCAGGGCATCCCTAGCTCCAACCGACATCGTTGTCCGCTCCTAGTTTCAAATCTGCTTTTCAATGGCTTCACGCAGTTCTAACGCCTCCTTGCCCCCGGACACCTCAAGAAACACGCGTGAGTCCATTGCGTTACCTGTAACGTAGACTACAACAGTAAGACCGTTTGCGCGCGCGACACGGCGCTTTGGAGGATCCAGAGTTTCCTTCAGTATCTGTGTCAGCTGTGGATGCTTCAGACTAATCATTGTCCACATTTCAGACCAATCCTCGAAGGTCATCTCGTATTGTGTCAAGGTGATTCTGTGTAGGGCCTCCGTGACTCTGTTGATGAGCATGGGACGGTTTGGAATCTCAGTGTCCTTCTGAAGCTCCTCCAGGATTGCCGTAAGGGAGTCAACTCCACCCTTGCTCATTGCCGAATCGATAGCACGAATGATTTTCACGTACTTCTGTTTCTTGAGGTCTCGGGCAAGCTCTGCGTAGTCCAGACGGACCAATAGGTCACTCTTGGCCATCTCCTGCAACTGGTCGGCGGACTCCTTCGAGTCCTCTCCTATTCTGAGCTTCTTCATCAACAGGATTGCCGTTGAGCGCTCCACAAACCTTGACGATGCCAGCTCTACAAGGTGGCTCGCGTACGCGAAACGATCCCCGTAGAAGGGGGCCCTCTCGAGTTCTTCGCCAACGAATCTTGTGCGATGCCAGAAGACAAGTGGGGCTAGAGTCTTCACGATATCGACGGAAACCTCCGTCGCCCCCACCAGCCATGCTGCAGCCTTTGAGAAGCGATTGAGGTCCTTTGCTGCCCGAACGCTCAGTGGAAGAACGACCTTGTTGCAGACACTCTTTGCAGTATTGAAGTGACACCCATCACACAGACCAGTCTCCACAGTAAGACCCGAGGACTGGCTCTTGTCCGCTCTCATGCATGCCCCGAACTCCCTCACCAGCGACCGCATATACTCGGAAACACCCTCCGGCACTACGACCTTGTCTGCAAGGTTCCAGATTGTCAGAAGGTCTTCGATGCGCAGGATGGCCGGAACCTGCCACATCTCATCGAATCCGAAGAGCTTCTCGTCACGGGATGAGAGGATCAGCTCCAGGTCATTGATCGATGGCATTGTGATGGGGACTGCAATACCGAATCTGTCAAGGAACGGAGGGCCGAGCTCAAACGTGCCAGCATCACCGGGATTCAGAGTGGCAAAGAGAGAGAACTCGTCACAGCGCCTAACCTGGTCGAAGTACTTGACTTCCCCCTCTGCTAGAAGTGAGAGCAGGATGTTCTGGGCATGAGGGGTCAGTCGATTGACCTCGTCAATGATCTTGAAGAAGTCGGTGACGAACCTTCTCCAGACAATCACCTCCACACCATCCTTCATCAGAGGACCGGGCTTCAGTGTGGCAACCATCTTCTCTTCAGTTAGCTGGGGATGCCCCCGGAGAATTCCATCCTCAATTTCCTCCAGGCTCCTTCCGGTCAGCATACGTCCCAACGCCTTGACAAGCGTTGTCTTTCCGCCGCCATGACCTCCCACCAATAGCATCGCAGATCTCGGGACCAGCGCATTCAACACACATGCTCCAACGATGAGTGGAACCCGACGAGTCTTGCTTGACTTTCCGGTGTCGTCCTGAGAGTATCTAATGACCAGCTCTTTGGAGTGGACAAACAGCCCTCTGCTCTCGGCTGTGGTGATGACTGAGTTCACAAGGTCTCTTAGTCGGTCCGATTGAGTGCTCATGATAACGTGACCCTCCTGTCAGGTTTCGTCTTAATGCTTGTGAACCTTGCATGGAAGGGCGCGGAAGCCTTCCCGGTTCGAAGGGGTAATATGCGTTCAGGAAGTGGTTCCCGATGCCACCATTGAGGTTTTACCGTTGAGTGATGAGCAGACATTTGCCGAGGCGGTCAGGCTGGTCGAGCCCGAGCAGCTGCCAGCAGACCAGATCAATCAGTATTCTGTTGAGCAGCGGGCCATGGAGTTCCAGTCACTCCTGAATCGCTTCACATCGCTCAAAGACAAGCTTGCTGAGTCAGGACTGGAATTAGGCGGCAGAGTCCTACTGATTGGTCCTCCTGAAACTGACTTTGGTGCATTTGTGCGGTTCTTGGGCCGCGAGGTGCCCATCAAACTCGTCACATTCAGACAGGAAGAAATCCTCAATGAGAAGAAAAGAGGCGCAGATGCACTAAGGGTAGGGTTTGAGTTCGCAAGAAGGTCCTCCCCAGCAATCATGTTTGCGGAGAGAATCGAGATGCTCGCACCAGCAGGCTCAGAGAGGTCAGCTGCGTTGCATGATGAGATATCCAGAACGTCATGGGATGACGACGAAGTTCTACTCATCGCTTCGACGACCAAGCCGAGCCAACTCGATGAAGAAATGCTGACGCTTTTCGACAGAACCTTCGTCATCGAGGTTGCATCCTCAGAGGATCGCGTTCGTGTCTTCGAGAGGGTGCTGAAGGGCAGGAAGGACATCGACACAGCCATGCTAGCGGATTTGACACAGGGGTGGGGTTTTCAGTCAGTCAAGCGGTTGGCTGTCAGCCTCGTCATGACCGAGGCGTCAGCAAACATCATGCAGCGCGATGACCTGGAGAAGCTCATTGCGCAGAGCGGCGTAATGCCTCTGAATGACCCTGCGACACTAGGAAGCATCGTTCACTTGGTGGAACGCGGCGCATCTCCCAGTCTGTCCAGAGTTGAAACAGAGTATCCGGACGACTTCATTGACCAGCTCTATTTGATGTCGGTGGGAGAAGACTACGCGAGAACGCAGAGGGTCGTTGAGGTGCTGAATGACGGACTACCTCTATCATCAGAGGACCGTGGATTCCTGAGCAAGCACCCGCATCTGTTGAACGGCACGGCAGAAGAGCGGCTGACAAGACTGCTGCGGGCTAAGAAGAGCAGTGATAGACTTCAGAGAATAATGGGCAAGTGATCTAGGGGACAACTAGATTGAGTGAAAAGACGGTACACATCGAAGCAGTAAGACTGCGCAATTTCCTTTCGTTCTATTCAGATGAAGTACCGTTTGATAAGGGACTCACAGTCATTGCAGGTCCAAATGGTTCAGGTAAATCATCAATCTTCCATGCCCTCAAGTTTGGTCTGGGGTCCAATCAGAGAGAGAACAGATACTCGAAGTGGAGCGACTTCATCCGGCATGGCGCCAACTCTGCGGAAGTGGAGATTCAGGTAAGGCTAAACGGCCAGAGTCAAAGACTGATTCGGAAGATTGACCGGGATGGCATACCTAGGTCCTACATTGATGGTAAGAGAGTGAAGGCTGCAGAGCTGAGGCGGCTCTCAGATTCCTTTGGTCTTGAAACCGATAATCCTCTCGTCTTCATGCCGCAGGAACGTATCAATGCACTGCGCGAGATGGACCCGCAGGAGGTCCGCAGGCTTGTCGAGGAGGGTACAGGCCTCGACAAACTACGTAACCGTATCACTCTCCAAGAGACCGAGGTGGCTCAGAGTCGCATACGGCTTGAGAGCGCGCTCACAGAGTCAAGATCTGTCGAACGTGAGATCCAGCTTCTGCAGGGAGACCTCACCCGGCTCCAGAGGAAGCGCGACTTGCAGCAGCAGGAGAGCAACCTCGAAACTGAGCTCAGATGGGCAAGACAGAGCGATCTTACCAAGAGAGTCGAGGAGGCCAAAGCGGAGATAGACGAACGTGAGGCAGGCATTATCGACATTCTGGAAGAGCAGGGGAGCATCGAATCCCAGATCAAGGAGAGAGAGGTTGAAGAGAGCTCTGCCCGAAGTTCGCTTGAGGGTATGCAGAAAGAGATTGGTCATCTGGATGCTACTCTGGAACAGCGAGAGAAAGACCTTGAGAAGTCGCAAGGCGAAACGAAGAAGCAAGTCGCAGAGATGAGACTTCTCGAGGGAGAACTCAAGAAAGACAGGGACAAGAGAGAACGGTCGAAGAGCGACCTTGACCGCATCTCTGCCACAATCGAGCAGCATCTCGAAGAGAGTCGGGGGTTGGAGAGGGAGATTCAGGGAGTAGAGGAAGAACGTTCAAAGATTCGGGAAGACCTTACTGCATTCGCAGAGTGGAACGCAAAACGCTCTGAGGCACATGGAGCGTATAGAACACTTCAGGCAGAGATCGAGGGAAAGGACCTTCTCATGAGAAGCGTTCGTGAGCGAATGCAGATCGAAGAGGCAGAATTGCACTCGATTGAAAGCAAGTCCTCTCATCTCTGGGACTCGATGGAAGCTGCAGACGAGAAGCAGCTGGCTGCAACGAAGGCCCAGCTTGAGAGGAAGATAGCATCTCTGAATGAGGAGAGATTCAGGGCAAGCAGCACATCTTCTCAGCTCCAAAAGGAGATTGATGAAATCAAGACCAAGCTCTCGGAGGCTTCGGAAAGGATACCAATATCAGTGAGGGAAGTCAAGGCGGCGATTGCTGAGCACGGCATTGCCTCCTCCACCGGTCCTCTGCTGGAGATGTTCACTGGCAAGGAGGAGCACTCAACGCCCATAGAGGCCCTGCTATCTGGAAACATGGCCTTTGCCTTCGTGACCACTGATGAATCTGATTTCCAGCTCATCCAGAAGATACGCGACAAAGCCAAGGCTCCTAGCCCAGTGATACTCATCAAAGAACACCAGGATAGTGAGGAAAAGGAGATTCCACAGCTGAAGGGAGTCCTCGGGTGGCTGTGGGATGTACTTGGAATGGACGAAGAGAGCAAGAAGGTCCTGTCTGCCGTCCTGGGGAACTTCGCTTTCACAGAGGACGCGAAGACAGCTCTAAGGGCTGCAAAGAAGAAGGGACTGCCAGCAGTATCGCAGGACGGCCATGTCATCATCCCCGATGATACGAAGGTTGTCAGCAATCCGAGAAGCGACCCGACAGGAATCATCTCAACAACCCCACTCTCATCGAGACTGGCAAGTGCTGAAACCAGCCTGACAGCTTCGAGAAGCCGTGCCACCGAGGTAATCAGTGAGATTGAGAAGCTCACGTCAGAGAGAGAGGAGACTGTGAATCTGCTCAGCCAAATCACGCGTTGGAGTGCCACCTGGGAGAAGAGGAAGAGCCTTCTATCTAGCATTCCGAACCTTCAGGAACGGATTGCTGTCTTAGATGAGGAACTCAAGGGACTCCAGAAGGATCTTGGGTCAGCTGAGAGAGAGCTAAGGAAGCTTGACAGCACACAGCCTCCAGAGAGGAGCCGTTTGGTTGGCCAAGACTCTGCCCTGAAGATCAAGCTGAGGAAACATCAAGGAGACCTCTCCAAGCTGGAGAGGCGCCTCGAATTCGCCAGAAGAGACGAGCAACAGAAGCGTGTAGAGCTCAAGAAGGCCACCGAGAATGAAACAATGCTGTCTGAGAGAATAACAGAACTTCGCGAGGAAATCAGGGCTGCAAGAGATAGTGCATCAGAACACCTTGAGGTAATAGAGCAACTCAAGGAGAGCCGTGCTGAGCTTCTCAATCGGCGCAGTGCACTCAGGGAGGAGATACAGGTGACCTCACAGACATTGAAAGAACTAAGCCAGAGGCTTGTAGAGCTCAATGTCACAGTCAAGGACCGAAGACTTCAGATCGTGCAGGCAAAGCGGCAAATGACCAACCTGCAGTACGAGCTTGACAGTCTCTCATCGCAGCTAGAGGGACTGACAAGGCCTGACGGAATCAGAAACCTCGAGACGGTTCGCGACGAACTAATCAGACTTCGTCACATCCTAGATGACTACCAAGACATCTCCGAGAATGTCGCCCTCACTGAATCAAGACTGAAGGACCGGCTGGGAGAGCTCTCGCAACGCGTGGCCGAGCTCTCTGAGGAACTCGACGAGGCGGAAGCTACAGTCAAGGACATCAGGGATCAGTACCTTGACGGCATGAACAAGGCATTGGATGAGGTCGAGGGAGAGGTCAACCGCATCCTGAGCACCGTCAAGTTCCCGGGCAGTGTGAGGTTCAAGCTTGAGAAGCACGATGGGGAGTACGGTGTTTTGTTCAGGACAAGAATCAAGACAGAGGGTTACGGAGAACTGAGTGCAGGATCAGGAGGCGAACGGTCTCTGATCGCGATTGGGCTCATACTTGCGCTACAGAGGTTCAACCCAGCTCCAGTTTATGTAATGGACGAGGTTGACACCTTCCTAGATGCAACCAACACAGAACTGGTTAGCAGGCTGTTCCATGATGCGTCAAGGAGAAGCCAGTTCATTCTACTGACTCCTGCGAAGAGCACACATCTGCTAAAACACGCTGACAAGATACTTGGAGTCGTAGCCCCGAACGGCGTTGAGCCCTCGGTTATCATTGAAAGTCCCTCTTTCAAGGCTCAGTGAGGTGAACCCTATGACTGGAGCTACGGATCTTGCGGAACGAGTTCTGGAGGTTGCAGAGCAGATAAGGGCCGGGGAGATTGACCCACTCGAGTTTCGCCTGACTGAGTCCTACCAGAATCTGCGAGATATGGCAGCGGAAGTTGGCAGTCGGCTGGACATTGACGAGATGCTCAACGAGATTCTTGGCCTCAAGGTGAACAGAGTACAAGAGCTCGCCAGAATACTTGCGTCACCAGAGCTCTACGTGGAACGCATTCGAGAACTGCCTCCTCGAAGACTAGCGAGTATGCTGGCAATCCACCAGCCGGTTGTGTTTAGGCACCTAGAGAGGACATCTCTTGACGAGTCATTGACACGAGTCGGCAATCTGTTGGAGGCCATGGCGAGAGCAGAAACAGAGGAACAGATACCTCAGATGTCTGGAGTGCCCAACGGATATACGATTGAGACCGAGGACTCCATCTTTCTTGATGATCTCATGGAGTTCCTGAGGTCTGTTCCAGAACGTGAATCGATACCATTGGAGGAACTGATTGACACCGATGATTTCGATTTGTTTCTCAAGAGATTCCTGTTTGTGATCGTGTTGGTTTCTCGTGGTCTTCTAGAGTATGACCCCGAAACCGAGTTAGTGTCCAAGAAGAAGGTGTGAGGACCGGCACGACCCATTTTGGGGCCCTGCCAATCCTCACGAGTGAGTTCTTTGGCTCTAGAACATCAACTCCAATCCCAGCCTGCGTGCTGAGTGCAGGCAAGGATCATGAGAGGAGACGGAAATTGAATAACCTGAGACTGTCCTCCAAGTCCTCTACTTCCTGAAGTATGCACGAGTGATTGCCTCTGTAGAAATCACCTTGTGCGGCTTCGTGAAGACTCGGGGATCTGCTTCAATCTTAGCAAGCGCCATATTATCACCTCGACTCCGTTAGGTTTGCGTAGGCCAGGGGGCGAGAGTGCACCCTAACTGACTTGTTCTCTCTTGTCACCGATATTGGGTAGGTTCCAGATACTTGCGACATCATTGTCAACTTCACTCCATACATAGGGTGGTCACAGGATATGCTGATTCTGCATACTCCTGACCGCTTCTCTGACCACAACGTGGCCACGCTGGACAACAGCGAGGTCAACATGCAGAGTACTGACTTCACGATGGCACAGCATCATTCAGTTCACCTCACCACAGTGGCGTAGGCATAGGCAAGCGCATCAGTTGACTGAACCTTGCCGGTCTTGTTCTTCAGCACAGATGTGTTGGGATTGTTGGTTGTTAGAGCCATTATAGTTCACAACATACACCACTCAGAATCAGTATATAATGCGGAGCCACAAATTAGGGTCACAGTAAGTAGTCACCTGTTGTTACTATCTTGCGCGCGGACTGGGCAGCCACGAGTCAGGTTTTTGTGGCTAGTATACAATGGGAGGCAAGCCCATGAACGAGTTTGGTATCCTGATGAAGCTCCTTACCAGGAGTGGAGACCCCATTGGGGCCAGCGTAGAGGATATGCTGGATGCCCTAGGCCTACCTGATGAGGTCGGACGCCCTCTGCTCTTCAAGAAGCTAGGGTCCCTCTCAAGGCATCTGTCACGGCTAGGGCTCCAAATCAAGCATAACCCTCTCTACGGGGTATTCTATCTTGACGCAGTTGCGGATGTTGGATCAGCACAGGGAAGTTCACCACTTCCTGACAGGCTTGCGGCAACACTGCTTGTTGTCATCACGCTTGCCTACCAAGAAGGAGGATGGGTCTCACTTCAGAGAGTTCAGAAGTTCAGGAGGAAGGGCTTGAAGGGTGTACTAGCAGATCTTCGAGAGCTTCAGACGGATGGATACGTAGAGCTTGACTCGGACAAGAAGCAAGTGAGACTGGGCCAGCGGTCGTCTTTTGAGATGGACTATGAGAGCTTCTTCGCAGAACTCGGGCGAAAAGGACAGGTAGACTCCTGAAACATCTATACCGCTTCGTTACTTTTATCTAGTATCCCAGTCAGGGGTTAATTGGTTAAAACCTATGTCACACAGGAGTTCACTGAGATTCTCTAAGACTCCCTGTCCGATCTGTGGCAGCAAGGAGGTAGCTCGAGATGACAACAAGGGCGATCTTCTGTGCACAAACTGCGGTCACATAATCACCCGCAGCGAGACCAGAGCGGTCAGTAAATACAGTGTGGCTCAGCATCTTAAGCGGAATGGCAAACTCACCTTCTCGAGGCTTCGTGAGATGACAGGGGCTTCTGAGGACAAGCTCTTTGGAGTCCTCCAGAACATGGAGAGCATGGACCTTGTTCAGAAGATAGGTGAGGACTACTCCCTGACCAAACGTGGTCAGAGGTGGTACCGCCAGCGACTGGGCCAAGAGTGGGGATACTGAACAGGAGAGCACAGAGCCCCACCCCTAGTGGACACCATAGGTCTCAATATGACTAACAGGCATTCATGGCTTGATGCCGATGAAGATAGCTTCTTTTGAGAGACCTGATTCTTCGCCGATGACTTCGAAACCTGCAGACTTCATGCCATCCACGAAGTCATGCTTCGAGAAGACACCCATTGGACTTGGATCGAATATGTGCTCAACTTCCGAGGGTGTAGCCAGAAGATAATGGAAGTTGAGGTAGACAACGTCCCCTTCGCGCTTGCTTGAACTGACGCGTGATAGCTTGTATTCCGCTTCGTCAACGCAGCGGATACCCATCGAGCTTGGCCGCACGGTCTCCGCAGTGAATACTGGTTCAATGATGACGAGTCCTCCTCTGACAGTGTGGTCAGAGAAGCACTTGATGGCGCGGTGGAGGGATTCCTTCGTGATCAAGTAGCTGATTGAACCGAAGAGGCAGGTGACAACATCAAACTGACGATTCAGGTCGAACTCGGTCATGTTTGCCTGATAGAAGTCCACATCACCAAACTTCCCACGCGCCACTTCGAGCATCTCCTTGCTTGCGTCCATGCCGGCTGCATTGTAGTAGTTTCTGAAGTACTGGATGTGTCCTCCAGTACCACAGGCCGCATCGAGCAGTGTATTGCCCTCTGAACGTTTGAGGGCCTGGATTGTCTTGTGAAGAGACTCTACCTCTGATTTGTAGTCCTTCTCTGAGTAGATGGCATCGTAGTATCTCGCGAAGAACGAATAGGTAGCAGACATGACAACACACTGAGCAGACCCCGAAGATAAGCGATTCGTCGAACGAAACGTCGACTAGTAACGTTATTTTCTATGAATCTGATTAGAATTTTTAGCCGAAATGATTATCCTTAAAACGGGTCCCGAGTCGGAGAACTCAGGACTTGACTCAGCGACTACTTTGTTCTTCAATCTCCCTCCTACCACGCGATACGTGCTGTGAAAGCAGCATGAAGACGAATTCTCGAGTCAGGTCCCAACCTCTCTTCTTGTCATGACTTCTGCGAACAGGACTAGTCATAGCTCCTTCTTCTGTACCAGAGTGTGACAACGGCACCAGCTGCGGCAGATCCAGCCAGAATCCCGCCAAGTGCAAGAATGCCAGGTCCAGTACCAGTGCCACCAGTAGCGGAACCAGTGCTCGTTCCCGTGTCAGTGGTCCCTGCAGAGGAGGGTGTGAGTGTGAAGTTGGAATCAGGAAGGAGGCCAGCAAGAACCGCTAGTTCCCTAGATACTGACTGGTAGCCATCTGAGCTTACATTCGCAGAGTAGGAACCACAGTCTAGAGATATCCAGAAGACCCCATCTTGATCAGTCACGCAGCTCTTCGACCCAATCTCAACTAGAGCACCCTCGATAGGAGAACCCGTGCTTGCATCCGCCACGAAGCCGTATACCTGCCCTGGTGTGTCATGGTCGAAGTCGCCGCTATTGCAGTAGTCATGATGGAACATCGTCCAGCCGGCACCAGAAGTATCAGAGAGCTCAAGCGCATAGGCACGTCCATAGTTGTTCTCTGGGTCTCCTGAGTATCCTCTACCACCTATGATGAAGATGTCAAGATCCTGGTCGTCATCAAAGTCGGCAATGACCGGAGCATGATCCATCTGGAACGGTGTCTGCCCGTAGTCGCTAGCGGCGTCAAAAGACCAGAGTGTGGAGCCTGAGGATCCATCAAGGGCCATCAAGACCCCGTCATCTCCTCCCACGATGACATCAAGGCCCTGATCTCCATCGACATCAGCCATGGCAGCGCCCCTGAAGGAGCCGAACACACTCCTATGCCAGAGGTGTGACCCATCATTGTTGATTACGGTGACTTCGTAGGTGCCTGATGCGATGACTTCAGGAAGAGAGTCCCCGTCGACATCTGCAATTGAAGTGCAGTAGGAGGCATAGGTCACATCGTACTTCCAATAGAGAGAGCCATTCTCTCCATGGATAGCATAGACAAACCCATCATAGTTGCCAACCACGAGTTCGGGAAAGGCATCGTCATCCAGATTGGAGAATGAACAGGTATGGTACATGCTGTCACCTGTCAAGTAGTTCCACATTGTTGAGTAGTCGCTGCCATTGACTGCATAGATTCTGTCGTTCCCACCGAACATGGTGATGACGAAGTCAAGCTGACCGTCAAGGTCTAGATCCACAACAGCAGGACCTGACTGAATGTGACCATTGTAGGGACCAGCGATATCTACGAGGCTGCCGTCCTCTGCATTGAGTATGTGCACGTACCCACCGCTTTCCCCGTCGTGGAATGTTCCGTAGAGGACCTCCAACTTGGAGTCATTATCGATGTCAGCTAACGCCGGAGGGGAGTCGGTGCACGTATGTGGGTTGTAGTGCCAGATTGGAGTCCCGTTGCAGCCGTGGAGGCAGTGCATGACACCTGCTCCACTCGTGTATGAACCTGATGTAGCGAAAATCACCTCGAGATTCCCGTCGTCATTGATGTCGACAAGTCTGACTGATGCATCGAGCGGGCCAGGTCCAGCCCAGTAGGTCCATGCCACGCTTCCATCTTCGGCATTCAGAGCGTAGAGAGTCTCGTCACCCATGTACGTCCCGAAGACAATCTCCAATCTGCCATCTCCATCAACATCTCCCACTGCAGCTCCGCCGTAGCTGTTGGAGTCAAAGTCGAAATGCCAGAGTTCTGGTGGCGTGGTACCCTGGTAGTCAGTGCTGATTGGCAGGAGAAGCAGAGGACTAACTGTGAGACACATCAGCGTCAGAATCGTGATGCCGGTGCGCAGTTGAATCTCCTCCCAGACGCACCTGCGACATCCGCGTGGAATCACATGAATGTTTTCCCGAGTTGACTGTTCTCAATAGAGCGCTCCTTCGATCTGAGGTGGAGGTGGCACTCTCTGTGGTTTCTTCCTGCTCCTCCAGAAGAGGACTCCAATCACCCCGGCAGCCACTCCAACGATTGAAACAACGAGAATCGGGAATGCTGGGCTCATGTAGAAGGGCGGCGGGTCCAGTCCAACCCAGCCCGTGAGGTATTGACTGGAGGACTTGTCATTGTAGAACACGACCCTCCACTCATCGTAGTATGGGAAGTCGAAAGTCATTGACTTGGACACCATATTCTCGTCGATGTGGTACCGAGTAGAGCTGTAGCCATCCCGCCAATCGTCGTAGTTGTCGCGGTCACATATGAAGAAAACCAGGCCGCTGCCGGTCGATACTCGGACCTGGATATAGACCTGTCCGCTAGTGTGACTGTACCACGAGCTGATTTGCCCTGGGTCAATCCAGAAATCAGCCGTTATCTGCATCTCTCTTTCAGATCCGTCTTGGGGGACAGCAGTGGCCCCAATTGGACTCAAGACGACGTAGAGGAAAAGCATGTAGCGTAGCAACCGCCTCATCAAACTCACCCAAAGACACAGGGTGACCCCCTAAGATATCTTTCTTCCGTTTTCCCGCTCTCGAGCCTGATGTAATCTGACATCGACAAGTACGACTGAGTACTTGGAAAAGACATGACACAATCTTCCTCAAGGTGGACCTAGGAAGTGGCCAAGCAGGAGTGATTCTCTCCGGCGCTATTCATAGTATCAAGATTCATAGTCAAGGACCGTGTTATTCTCACACAGGTTTTGACTGTCATGGCTAAGATCAGTCCGTTCGTCAAGCTCCTGAGAGGCGAGTATGAACTCACAGTCATTCTCCTCCTCACAAGGCTCAAGGGCAGAGCCAGAGCAGACGAGATTATCAAGAAGGGTCTTGAAACGAAGACCCTTCCTGCGCTCAACGGCGCAAGAGTGGCCAGCGCCCGGAAGTTCCTGCTGGACAATGAGTTGATTGAGATTCAGAAGGAAGGCAAAGAGATTGTGCACCTTCTCACTAAGAGAGGTGAGAAGCTCGGCAAGCTGCTCAGCTCCATCTCCGACTTCATTGTGAAAGATCTCAAATGGATGCGCTAGAAGAGATTGCCGCCCCGGCAATTCTTACAAATTCCCCAAACTAAATGCTTAATATATGTCAGAGAACGATTCTGGTAGGGTTCGGAGCAGAGCAGATTCAAACAAACTCCCCTCCTAACCACGCGAATACCTACAAAAGTAGGCTACCTACTTTCCCTTCTTTTGCTCTGCTCGAACCCAAACCCCGCTTCTTGTATCTTCTGAGCTGCGTCACATCATCTAAGATAAAAGACAGAAAGGACTCCGAATGCATCCACGACCTTTTCTGTGGACAGATGAATGTCTCAGTCCACATACACTCAGATTAGCAAAAGGGAGGAAGGCTATTGAAGGAAGCCCAGAAGAGATACAAGAAGTCAAGACCCGTTCATCCATTTCTCTATCGTACGATTCGCCCCTTCAGGGAGTTCATGAGAATCGAGGCATCAGGTGGCATGCTTCTGCTTGCCTGTCTACTCTTAGCCCTCATCTGGGTGAACCTGCCCATAGGGTGGACATATGACGCTTTCTGGGGGACTCACCTGTCCCTAGGCATAGGCTCAGTCGTCATAGATGAGCCACTGGGCTTCTGGATCAACGATTTCTTGATGGCCGTCTTCTTCTTCCTGATCGGCCTTGAGATAAAGAGAGAACTCCTGATTGGATGGCTTTCATCCTTCGAACAGGCGGTCCTACCTGTCATTGCAGCGGCTGGTGGAATGCTCGTTCCTGCACTCATCTACTCTGTATTCAACCCCCCTGGCAGTCCTGGTTCTGCAGGATGGGCCATCCCAATGGCAACAGACATTGCCATCTGTCTCGGAATACTAGGTCTCTTTGGCGACAGGATACCCACACCCACGAAAGTCTTCTTGACAACTCTGGCCATCGCAGATGACCTTGGCGGCATTCTGGTCATTGCCCTCTTCTATTCACACGGCATCCTGCTTGTTCCTCTAGCTCTTAGTGCAGGGTTCGTTGTATTCATGGCGATTCTAAACCGCCTCGGGGTTCGAATGAGGCTCCCGTACTTGTTGATTGGAATCGCGCTCTGGTGTTCTCTGTTCTTCGCAGGGATCCATCCTACTCTAGCAGGTGTACTCCTCGCTCTCACAATCCCGGCCACGACGAAGATTGACTACGGCGAGTTCAGAGAGATAAGCGGCCAGCTCCACGAGCGTCTTGAGAAGATCGTGAGTTGCTCTCCGGAGGAGGTTGACTCCAAGGCGTTCCAGAACACAACCCACACCCTTGAGAAAGCCTGTCGTGATGTCGAGGCACCTTTACAGAGGATAGAGGTCATGTTGGCGCCTTGGGTGGCGTTCCTTATCGTGCCGCTCTTTGCGTTGGCCAACGCGGGAGTAAGGCTCGAGGTGAGTGTCTTCGAGCTCTTCTCTCAGCCCGTGACATTGGGAATCATCTTCGGCCTTGTAGTTGGCAAGCCTGTAGGAGTACTCTCAAGCCTATGGCTGGCAGAAAAGACTGGACGTATAGGCATTCCTGAAGTCATGAACCGAGATCTGATACTTGGTATCGCGCTGCTAACTGGAGTGGGCTTCACGATATCCCTCTTCATCGCAGGGCTCTCATTCATTCCAGGGGTGGTTCTAGCATCAGCGAAGGCGGGAATCCTCATAGCCTCACTGATTTCAGGGTCGCTCGGATTCCTTGCACTCAGGTCAGCCATCGCCCCGGCGAACGACAAGCAAAGCGAAGATGTGATTCAAGTTGCGCAGACCGTGAGCAGTTAGAGTACTCAGCCTCTGCCCTGTAGATTGACCCCTCAGTGCTCCTTCAGTTTCGATGACTCTTCGGCGCCACGCTGCTTCTCTAACTGAGCGAACTGAAACACTGTAGTACGACTACGTGCAATACCCAAGATGACATACCCTCAAGAGATTGCGTCAAGGTTGGGTATCATGGCTCTTGTGTAGAGATGGACACTGGACAGAGTAGACCCTGGTCCAGTGTCTCGGCTTGCTCCTCCAAGGACTATGATGGCCTCTACTCGTTTCGCGTTTGGCGCTTCATTTCTTGCTCCTTAGCGCCTTCTCGGAGTCTTGAACCTCCTTCGCTGTTCTCGCTGCCCCGGCCAGGCCTGCCAGCCCCATGATCTCACCGCTTACGACGTCAAGGGGTATGGCGAAGACAATGGTGTTGCTCTGGTCGAAGCTGATGTCTTCAAGACTGGAGAGCGTTCTCAGATAGAGTGCCTGCGAACTCATCTGGCGAACGGCGGCCTCAAGGTTCTTGGCGGCCCTGAGCTCACCTTCGCTCTTGATGATAACCGCTCGACGCTCGCGCTCGGCTTCGGCCTGCCTCGCAATGACGCGCTTCATGTCATCGGGAAGTTCTAT
Organism: Candidatus Thorarchaeota archaeon; assembly: GCA_016839445.1. Lineage (GTDB taxonomy): Archaea > Asgardarchaeota > Thorarchaeia > Thorarchaeales > Thorarchaeaceae > SMTZ1-45. The sequence continues at coordinate 4,358 of JAEOUG010000125.1, read as the reverse complement.
GTTCTGCAGATTAACACTCAGGATGTCTACACCCCAGTCTGCAGTTGCTGCGTCCACGATTGTCTTTATTCTGTCCGCGATCTCATCACGCTTCTCAAGGAGCTCGTCCAGCTCTACATTACCAATGACATCACGCATTGTGGTCTGAGAGTACTGGACAACACTCAACTTGACATCCAGGATGTTGATGAGGCTCTTCGCGGTATTGATGACCTTCATGAAGACAACCGCATCAGCAATGAGACTAATGTTGTCTTTCGTCATGACTTCTTGCTTCATGACGTCTAGGGTCTGTATCCTCATATCCTGGCGAAGGAACTTCTCAGCACCCGGCCACTTGAAGAAGAGCCCAGGCCCAACAAGACGCTTGTATCTCCCGAACCTTAGGATGATAGCCTCCTGCCACTGTCTATTGATGGCAACGGTGCCGGGAAGTAGTAGAAGGCTGAATACGCCAATGACCATCAACAGCGTTTGCTCGAAGCCCAACCCAACGAGAATGCCAAATGCATCGCCATAGAACGCGAGTACTAGCGTTATGATGGCCAAGCCCAGCAATGTAATGAACGGGACTGGCGAGCCTGAATATTCGTATGTCTCTCGATTTGGTTTGTCGACTTGTTCTTCTATCGATTCTCCCATAAGGAGTCCCACCTAGGCGAGGCTTGTCGTGAAGGCATATATCTTGACCGCTAAGCGGGGCTGTGTCTACCCTGCCTTCTTGATGACTATCTCTTGACCATCGATACGAATAGGAGTCTCCGGAGGAAGCTCGAGAAGCCAGTCCTCCATCTCCTCAAGTGACTTGAACCTGAGAAGCGTCGCCAGTCTGTCAAGAGGCAGAGCTTCATAGCGAGACATTATCTTACGGAGCTGGACTATTCTGAAGGCCTCGAGTTCAGCCCGGCGTGCCTCAGCATCCTCCTTCGAGGTGTCAAACCAAGGACTTCTCTTCTCGAAGTCCCAGACCTCGACGAGTCCCTCCACTGTCCCAGTAATCACATTCCGGCCGTCAGGAGAAACAACGAGTGACTGAACATTCTCAGTCAGGGTAAGGTCCTGAAGGAGAACGCCTCCACGTAGAATCCAAGCTCGCACTGTCCCGTCTCTAGAGCCCGTGATTACATGTTGTCCATCGTTGGTGACGTGAATCTTGAGAACTGCCCCAGCGTGGCCACTCATGGTCTTGAGAAGAGTGCCCGTTTCCAGATCCCAGAGATGGACCTCTCCGTCTTGTCCACCTGAGAGAATGTACTTCGAGTCGGCAGTCATTGCGAGAGCAGTGACATTGCCTCTGTGTCCTTCAAGAGTGCGTACGTGTGCTCCAAGCTCGAACTCCCAGATGCTCACGATTCCGGGGTCACGTGAGGCAGGAAGCCTTCTGCTTCCCAGGAGCAAGTATCTTCCATCCGGGCTTATCATCATGGAGTAGACCCTGTGTGCGCAATCGAGCTTCTTGAGAAGCACACCCCTGTCAGCGTCCCAATACCTGATTATCCCCTCTTCTGAACCAGTGACAATGAACCTCTGATCTGGGCTTACAGCCACCGTCGCCACATGTGCTGAGTTGGGCGCCAAGGACGAGATGAGGTGGAAGGTCTCAAGGTCCCACACCTTAACTGCAAGGTCCTTGTCCGCAATTGAGACAAGCCTCTTGTTGTCTGGAGTGATGGCAAGCCCATAGACGGGCCCTTCATGGCCGACGAATTTGTGAATCTCCCGCTCGTTGCCCAGGTCCCAGACTCTGATTGACGCGTCCTGCCCCCCTGACACCACAGTCAGCCCATCTGTGGTCATCGCAAGAGACCATACCGTGAACTCATGGCCCTCAAACTGGCCTGTGAGCGTCATTTCTCCTTCCTTCATGCGATCTCTCCAATCTGAAGCTACGCTGGTGAACGAATAAAGGGTTGTCGATTCCTAGCGTAATATAAGAGAAAAAGAAGAAGAGAGGTGGCACAGTGTGCCACCAATAGAGGTTTACTGAACTGCCTCGGCCTCAACCGCGTGGCCCATGCCGAAGTCTGCTGGCTTCATGCTCTTTCGAAGAGACCAGATGGTCATCAGGAAGAGAACGAAGAGTGCAATAGCAGCTGCAGCCATCATCTCAGTGGTGCCTGAAGTCTCAAGCATTACTAGCACGGGGGCCAGAATCAGCGCGAGAAGGTTGACCACTTTGATCATTGGGTTCAGTGCCGGACCAGCAGTGTCCTTCAGCGGGTCACCGATTGTGTCTCCAACGACACCACACTTGTGACGCTCGGACCCCTTGCCAGTGTTGGCCTGGATGTCGCAGGGCTCATCTTCAATGGCCTTCTTTGCGTTGTCCCATGCGCCACCTGTGTTGGACATGTACACTGCGAGAAGTTGGCCTGAAACGATGATACCACCAAGGAAGCCGCCCAGAGCAGCAACACCGAACAGGATTGCCACGATCAATGGCACGGAAACAGTGAGTGCTGCGAGGGATATCAGCTCCTTCTGCGCTGCTGTGGTCGAGATGTCTACGGCACGGTCGTAGTCCGGTTCAACGGTCCCTTCAAGGATTCCGGGAATCTTGAACTGACGACGAACCTCCATGACCATCTCTCCTGCTGCTCGTGTCACCGCCTTGATGTTCACGGCCGAGAACAGCCATGGAAGGGCAGCACCGAGCAAGAGACCAGCGAACACTCGCGGGTCGTCAAGGAAGAGGTGTTCGAGACCCAGAGGCTCCAGAGCAATGACAACGAAGCTGTCGAACAGACTCACCGCTGCTATGACTGCAGAGGCAATGGCTACGCCCTTGGTGATTGCCTTGGTCGTGTTGCCCACAGCGTCTAGCTCAGCCATGGTCTTCATGGCCTTCTCATCGAAGTCGCCGGGGGAGAGCTCACCTATTCCAGCAGCGTTGTCGCTGATGGGGCCGTAGCTGTCCATTGCGACGTTGTTGCCAGTGTGCGAGAGCATCCCGATACCAATCAAAGCAATACCGTAGAGTGTCCACAGATTGCCTGTCATGACATCAGTGACGAGAGCTGGATTGATGAGGAATGGAGCCAAGGCAACTGCTATGGGTGCAGCGAACAGCGCCCAAGCGATACCGAAGGTAGCCACAATCACCACGAGTGCAGCGACTGTCGACTCGTATCCAGCAACGATGCCGGACAGGATGAAGGTCGCATTACCAGTGTCTGCAGACTTCACAATCTCCTGAACTGGCGGTTTCTTGAGCGACGTGAAGTAGCTGGTAATCGGGTTGAATGACACAGCCAACATCACACCCACTGCAATGAGTATTCCAAACCGCAGGTCTCCGACGTAGAACCACGATAGGATCGTGGTGAGAACGATTGTGAAGATGCTGGATGCCTCATAGGAGAGGAACATGGCCTTCTCTGCGTATACAGCACGCTTCCTCAGGAGTCTTGGCCAGACAGGCACCATGACAGTACCTATCATTGAAGATATGACTCCGATTGCTCTGACGAAGAGCGGGAAGACAACCACTGCCAGGGGGGACAGGAAGGGAATAGGAATGAGGAAGTCCTCAAAGGCTTCGAGCATGTTCAGATAGAGCACAATAGCTAGAATCAGTGCGGACACAATCGTGACCTCGTATGACTCGAAAATGTCGGCAGCCATACCTGCACAGTCGCCTACGTTGTCGCCTACTAGGTCTGCTACGACCGCTGCATTGCGTGGGTCGTCCTCAGGCAGGCCATGTTCGACCTTGCCAACGAGGTCTGCACCAACATCAGCGGCCTTCGTGTAGATGCCACCGCCTACTCTCATGAAGAGAGCGAGCAGGGTGCCACCCAGACCAAAGCCTAGCAGTGCATCAGGCGCTGCGATACCGAAGATTATGAAGACGACAGTGCCTCCGAGGAGACCCAGTCCGTCGGTCAACATACCTGTGTAGGTACCGCCGCGGTAGGAGATTGTTAGTGCTCTGTTGTATCGATCTTCACCCTCTCGAGTAGCCTGTGCAACCCTGATATTCGACTCCACAGCAATGCGCATGCCCAGCTGTCCCACAGCCAATGAGAAGCTTGCACCCACAACGAAAGCAAGAGACCGGCCTACTCCGACAAGGATCTTACCCAGCTCTGGGGTAGCCTCGAAGAGTCGCTCAGTACCACGCTCGGGAGTCGTGATATAAACGGTGAAGAAGAGAAGGATGGACAGCACGAACAGTATTGGGACAATGGTCTTCAACTGTCTTCTAAGGTAGGACAATGCGCCCTCCTTGATGCCGTTCCAGACCTTCTGCATCTGCTCAGTACCCTTGTCCTGCGCGAGGACACCTCTCCTGAGCCACCAGGCGTACAAGAGACTTACAATTGCTGCTGCAATAACTGTGAGAATCATCGCTCTTT
>JAEOUG010000124.1 GCA_016839445.1 Candidatus Thorarchaeota archaeon | reverse complement strand
TTCGAGTGTTCGTGAGCTTCATCGCTCTCTCCCTCTCTGAGTTCAGATACCCTTCAGCAAGCAGCCAGGTGAAGGGCAACCTGCAATCGACGCGGAGCTATGGCGCATCATAAGTGTTCCTTCAGCACTCCAGTGACCCTTCTAGTCACCTGCCGGATCAGTCGTTGAGGCTATCTCGCTGCTACTCGTCGGCTTCAGAAACATGACATGACAGAGTCTTGTCCCGCCATCATTCACATCGAAGTCGGGGGACAGATTCGGTGCGACCTTTCCCAGCAGCACGTGATAGTTGTGTACAATCTTCCAGGACTTGCCTGTCCCCTTGATCAGCTCCCACTCCCGGGCGCTCTTCGTGTCACTTCTATCGGCATAGTAGCGTGACCCGCAGGAATGGACCAGCTTATGGGAGATGGGGTCTGCGCTCTCGGGAAAGAGGGGAGGAGTAGCCAGGTCACCACAGAACGGGCAAGTGAGTGGCTCCCACTCAGCTCTCATGATCTCCTCCTGGACTGCCACGGGAGGATTGCAGAACTGCTCTAGCTTGAACACCATCGTGGGGTCGTTAGTGCCATACCCTATCTCAGCGAGGGAGAATTCTCCTGTGGTCTGAACCTTGCCAGACATGGCTGCATCTCCCAGTCTCTTGGGAAGCGTCACCTTGTATTGGTAGCGACCGTCAGGCCGCTTGTTGGTGACCACAATCATTGAGTAGCTATTGGCATCCTCGGAGTGTTTCGGCATCGTGTTGAACTCCAGTCATCTCTATCTGTGCTGTGAGATATTAGTACTAATAAAGCCTTTGATATTAGTACTAACAAGTACCGATGCGAATGGCCAGGCCTGTGAAGCCCACTCGAAACCTACGGTTCCTTTCCTCTCAGCACAGTGAAACTGCCGAGTAGGATGACTACTGCTGCACTCACTGCCCCAGAGGTCAGCGCCAGAGCCGTATTGAACGGTGTGCCAGTATCGGTGTAGGTATTCGTGTGCGCCGTGTAGTCTGTGACAGGTGTGGGCGGGAAGTAGTGGAAGTCGGGGTTGGCCGTCAGTTCGTAGAACTCGCCCACCTGCATATCAGTGAGGATGAAGGGGCCGCATGTGACATGAGGTTCGTCGGGGTCAAAGACAGGGTTCCAGGAGCCCCAACCGGCATATCCAATCCCGTCGACGTCGTTGAAGATGTGCTTCGGAATGATGATCTGGTAGGCGAAATTGGAGAGGTGCCAATAGGACTCTGTGCTGAACTCGATTATGAGGCGATAGGGTGAGATAGCATACACGGCCTGAAGATCAGGATAGTTTGCAGGGTTGCCGTATGCGGCGGATTCAAGCCCGTAGGTGAAGGTGAATGCAACATCCTCCGTGGTGATTTGCGTGCCATCAGTCCAAGTGGCATTCTGAATGATATCTACAATGAATCTCGTGTGCCCAACAGGTACGTTTGGGTTGTCCTCATGTTTCTGGATGACGAGGTCCTCTGCCAGATCCGGCCATGGCTTCTGGTCTGGGCCGGCGTGGTAGAGTCGTGGCCAGAGATTTCTGATGATGGCTGATGCGTAGGTTGTGCTGTAGAGGAATACGTTGAAGGTCTCGGGATCTGCGGCTGCTATCGTTACTGTACCGCCAGGAACGCCGTCAATTCGGTGGATCTTTCTCAGGGTCCACTGCCCTGAGATGTAGTTGCCAGCGTCCTCGACGTGCCCAGTGAAGGTGTCCGTCCTGTAGGGCTGGAAGTACTGGTTCATATACACCACGAGTCTTGGAACGTTCTCTTGGAGAATGAGCTGCATCTGCTCGGCGGCCTCGTAGACATCTTCGTAGTCGGTACTGTGGAGGAGGTTCTCCCGCCATGAGTCGTAGGTGACGTTGGCGAAGTTGCACGGATTCTGATAGGGCTCATCTGCATACTCTGACCAAAATTCATACGCCAGCCAGTCCACCTCATCGTAGCTGAACTGGAAGGCATAGAAGATCATGTCATAATCGCCGTGGCTGTCCAAGCGTGAGATGTACTCATAGAAGTCCGCAGCTCGGGTGCGGGCATTTACATGCAGGGAGTTCAGGGCATCAACGCCAATCTGGGCAGTTCCTCCTGCCGTCTCTGGAGATGAGGCTGCGTACTCTATCGTGATGCTGAATGGCGTGCCGTCCGGGGCGTTCCTCCAGCCAGTCACGGGATCGATATCGAAGCCAAGACGGTCAAGAATCCTGTTGCCAATGTCAACCTGAGCAGTGTAGTAGTGATATGGCATCTCATCCTCAACACACCAGCTGCAGGTATAGGGCACCAGCGAGTCGTGCTCTTGTGAGAAGCCGTCCATGATCTCCACTGTGACTCGCGTCTTGTCAAAGGCGTAAGCGAAGGCCCTTCGGAAGCCACTGATGTTCAGCGGGTAGTCACGACAGTTGATAGTGATGTGACCATAACCGTTGCGAAGAGCAGTGTATACAGCGATATCAGGGTCAGCTTCAAGCTGTGGGAGGTTGCTTCCCAAGACAAAGCCGGTCATCAGGTCAATCTCGCCGGCTAGCATTTCGAGTATTGCATCAGTGCCAATTGTCTTGAAGACAACATGGTCAACATATGGTCCCACATTGAGATCACCTGGTACATCAATAGCATCTGCAAGTAGGACAGGTGAGACAGCCATTCCGAGAAGGGCTACTGCAAAAGTGAGTGATAGAATGCGGGTGTTTCGACGACTTAGCAATCCTTGTGAACCTCCTCTAGTTGGCGAAGCGAAGTCCCCATGAGATGAGGTTGCAGAAACCATTCATGCGAGACCATGCCGATACTAAGTCGCGAGTGTGCGCTTGCTTATTGGGTATCAAGGATTCATTGCGTTCCTTGGGAACCCTCCGCTCCAGACCTTTGAATATCTCTTAGGTTACTGAACAATTAGCAGTCGATGCTATATTTCTTCCCTCAAGCGGCGGGATGTGAATTCTTGGCAACATCAGAGGTCGCTCGTACGCCCCCGCGAAAAACAGAAGGAGGCCGCCAACTGGGAGGACTGATTCCGTCGGCAGCCTACCATGACTACGATCTCATTCTAATGATGACCACAATAGCTATGACGACTATGGCCGCCCCCCCTCCTACGAGGAGATAGGTCATCGTCATGTCGCCGCCTCCGACATTGGTCCCACCAGTTGTGGTCGACGAGCTGCCTGTGTCTGTGCTCTCAGTAGTGGAGCCTGTTGATGTAGTAGTGGTCGTGTCGGTTGATACCACATACTCAGTCACGTTCACGTTGTCAATCCAGGCGGCAGAGCCGTCAAGGAATGAGTAGAACACAAAGTAGTTCCACTCCAGAAGTGGAACAAGGGATAGGCCCTCAATCACGACTGTACCGTTGTGATACAGATACAGGTAGTTGGTCTCGTTCCTCACGACCTGGATGTGATGTAGACCACAGTGAGTGCCCCCTGGGAAGTCATAGTTGCCCACGATTGACTGACTGAGCCCGTTGTACCTCGACAGATACATCTGGGTATTGTAGAACTCCACCACGTAGTATACATCGGCCAGGTGAGTGGGACTCTCGGCCATGAAAGCAATCGGTATCCAGAGAGCTGCCAGTGCCAGTGGAATGTACACATCAAAGCTCCAGGTACCCATGGACACGTTGCTCTCGTGATAGATTGAGCAATGAGAGTCAGCGGGTCCATTCGTTGTGCCTACAAGATTTCCATCGACGACATCAAAATCCCCCTGAATGATGGTCCACCCATCATAGTTGTCATCTTCAAAGTCGTCGGACCAGTCGTGTTCAGCGGCCGAGGCCAGATTGCACCAAGCTGCGCTGCAGAGCAGCAGCCCCACAAGGCTCAGCAAGAGAATTCGTCCTGTTTTCATTCTCTATCACGCCCCAAGGAAGATCACTGTGTTCGCGCCTGAGACGTCAAGGACAGATGACGGATCACCCAGGGCTACCACCAGGCTGTCATACACCCCTGGACCAAGCCAGATCGGGGCGGTTGGATCTATCCATCCCGGCACTGGAACTGCCTCGAAGCCAGAGACGTCATTGAGGAGCACTCGCACCCCAGTCTGGGTTTCGAGACCCCACAGAGACCAGAAGGACATGTAGATGGCTGCATCACCGCTTCCTGAGACCTCGTTGCACGCAATCAGGGTGTCACTGAAACCTCCGTGGACTCCAATGCCACCCCAGAGGCTATCATCAAGCTCGATTCTGTTGAAGGCGATGACGGACTCCAGATTGCCGTATGTCCCTGTGAACAATGGCCCGAAGTCCAACACGTTAACCATATCGTACCCCCAGTCCCAACGAGTGTAACCCTGAATGTCGTTGAACAGGATCGAGACCGAACCTGCCGCTCCAAAGCGCGACAGCTGACCCACCATGATTGCGGCTCCGGTCTGGTACGTCTCCTGGGAGTCGTAGATCCCAGTCATCTTGTTGCAGTGGATTCTAAGCTCAGATCCGTCTATGTCGTAGACTTCGACACCGTGCCTAGCAACATCGATGGTGTTGTGAGAGATTGACAGAATGCAGCTCTCATACGGTCCACCTAGGTATATCGCCTGGCCTGCATTGCTGAACGCATTCTGAGCAATCCTGATCTCAGACGACGTGTGGTCGTAGGTGACTATACCCACCTCTACGTCCAGAAACTCACACCCTCTGACTGAGAGGAAACCGCTCATTGGCCCTGTGGTACTAGAGATCTCAAGAGCTGTCACTCCGTCGCACTCAGCTTCAAAGACCAGCTTCGCAACACGCAGTGACATCTCGTCTCCCACATCGAATCCAAACACGGGGGCTAGCGAGGCTATGACATGCACTGTGGTCATCCCTGACCCACGACCCTTCAGTGCGCCCTGAAAGCCCGACACTGCAATCGAGTCGGACAGATAGAAGTCGCCCTTGGCAAGCATCACTGTTCCGCCATCGAGAGCATCGAATGCCGCCTGGATATTGGCGGCGTCCTCTGCTCCTGTTGTGTCCCCAGATGGATATACGACACGTGTCATACCATCGCCTTGGACTGCCAGCGGAACCATCCCAAATACTAGTACTAGGCTCATCAGGCCCAGCAAGAAGATTCGCTTTCCTTTTCGCACGCTCTTCCCTCCTCTTCATCACGCTTTCTGAAGAGATTCGGTGTCTGTAGTGTAATAATTAATATTATTAAGCTTTACTACCAATATATAATGAATGTGCCTTGAATATGTCAGAATAAAGAAAGTTTAAACGAGAGAACTGCAAGTCCTAGAAAGAGAGAGTGGTACGCCTTGACAAGAGGTCGGAAGAAGGAAACGAAGAGCTCTATGGGCGAATTCATGAGAGAGAAGATCATCGGGGACCTCCAGCCGACAGACATCGACATCGCGAAGAGAGAAGTCCATGTCATGACACGACTGAGCGAGGATGTTGTCAAGATCCTTGATGCCCTTGTTGAACTGAACGTGTTCAAGAGCCGCTCAGAGGCTGTATCCGCGTATGTTGAGAGGTCCATAATCACGAACCTAGATCTCTACATGACTGTCTTGGAGCAGTTCGAGGAAGTGGAGGACAAGAGGGGCAAGGCCATGGAGACTGTCCTCGACGCCTTTGAGAAGCTCGAGAAGTAGCCTCCTCGGAAGCGAAAAGCAGATTTTGGTTCATAGTCATTCCTATGCTCTGACAGGTCAGTAGGCGAGGGATGCATTGAGGCCTATGGGAACCATCACAATGGACTTCCAGTTCGTTAGTGAGGACTCAAGGAAGAGACTCAAGGCTTTCATGAAGAAGGCGGAGAACTACGGGGACTATGTCCAGATACTCAGCAACTACGTTCTCGACTCTGATGAAGTTCCTGACGAGCTAGTACTTCTGGCGATTCGCCATTGTGACAACCTGGGCAGGAGAGAGGTGTCAAGAGGGATAATCGAGGCCCATCAGACAAAGGATGCCATCCTTCCGTACTTCGTACTGATGCACGCGGCCCAACGTGATGATTGGGAGATAGCTCTCCAAGAGCTCGAGTCGGCCATAGAGCGAGCTTCTGCTGACTGGATCATCTACTGGTATCTCATCAGTCTGTATTGGATATCTGCCACGCGGGCGATTGACCATGTCAGGGCGTCGAGGGCAGAGGAGCAGATTCAGGCGATGCTTGCAGAGACGAGCACAGTCGAGTGTTACAGCCCCCAGTACTACTACCTGAGTGCGAACAGTGAACGCTACGCAAGAGGTATGAATGGGCCGCTTCAGACCTCAGAGATGGGGCTCAGGAAGGCGAGAGAGTTCGATGATAGATACTGGGAGGCACGTTGCCTGAAGCAGATCGGGGCTCTGACCGGCTTCTACGAACTCGCACCTGGGAACGTTGACAGAGGCAGATCTCTCCTGATGGAAGCGAAGGCAATCTGCAAGGAGCTTGGGGACTCTCGAGGGCTCATTGAGGTCCTGAGCTACCTTGGAGGAATCTCTGGAACGACTGGTGCATTCAATGACGACATCAATGCCAACCTTGAGATGTTGAAGGTTCGGGAGCTGATAGGTGATAGACCTGTATACGAGTTCCACAATATCTCGGCCGCCTACAACTACCTCCGCGAGGGCAAGGAGGCTTTGGAATGGGCGAGACTCGCTCTAGACAACGCCACATCTAGACCATTGCTGCAGCCACTCGTTCATCTGGACATGGCTGCTGCCCTGATTCTCAGTGGAGAACTTCGACAGGCCCAGGAACACATCGACATAGCGGGGCGCCTGAACCTAGAGTCAGGCATTGAGACGAACCTGGCGTACGAGTACAGGGTCACCGGTCTCTTGGAGCGAGCACGGGGAGACCTAGATACCGCTATGCACAGCTTTCAGACGGCCCTAGCGATCGAGGAGAGCAACTCCCGAGTCAACAGGATGATGGCCACCCTGATGTATCTCGCCGAGACTGAAGTGATGCAGTTCCATGCCACCAAAGAGAACAGAGATGCAGACGTATCAGGACCCTGGCTAGAACGATATGGTAACACTGCAACAGAGAATCAACTGCAGGGACACATCGGGATTGCCCTGTGTCTGAAGAGCGATCTCAGGCTGAGGCAGGGCAGAAATGATGAGGCTCGAGAGTTGGCCAATGAGGCAATGCTCCTCTCGAAGAAGCAGGGCCTGGAGTATCTGAAACTGAGGGCCACTCCGCTACTCAATGCGCAAACTGCAAGGACTAGGACGGATTCGACAAGGCAGTAAGAAAGGGGCCTGTTCTGAGCAGGCCCTACCAAGTGGAGGTATTCTGCTAGCCAGGAGCTACTTCTGGAGAGCGCCCATCACCTTCATCATTGAGAGAATGCCAATGATGACAAAGATCAACCCAATCAAGCTGAACCCAAGATCTATCGTGGCCGTGGTGAGCGGCTGGTAGATCAAGAAGATTGCTCCCAGGACTATCCACAGGATACCTATGATTCCATCTAGCCCAAATGCTGCCTTCATTTTCGACACAATGAATCACTCGGAGCGCAAGCTCCGCATTTATTCATACAATTAGATGATATAATCATTGTGAGCAGCAGAATCGAGCCTAGACCTTATTCGACAGCCCGCTTGACGGTGCACCCTAAAATGTGAGGCGGTCAGGCAAATTGCGAAGCCTGTCAGCAGACCCACTCATACTCAGATCTGGGCCGCGTTATCGTTGATTCGCCCATCATCTGGAGCTGCAAAGGTTTATATTATCACAAGTGATATCAATAGTGATATCAGTACCGATATCAAGCCACCACCAAGAGAAGGAGGTGATAGAAGAAACATGCGTGAACACAGAGCACACCGCCACTGGAGCAGACGAACCTCGTCAGTCCCCAAGGGATTCCTTAGGGCACGGGTACTGAATCTGCTCAGCGAGAGGCCAATGTCAGGCGCGGAGATAATCCGCGAGATCGAAGAGGGCGCCAATATGAGATGGAAGCCGAGCCCCGGCTCAGTCTATCCTCTGCTCTCATGGCTCCTGGACTCAGGATACACTCGTGAGCTACCAGACTCCGAGGCAGG
>JAEOUG010000016.1 GCA_016839445.1 Candidatus Thorarchaeota archaeon | reverse complement strand
CAGAGGACATTGACTACATCAGGAAGTCCCTGAAGAAGGTCCGAAGTGAACTCCAACCCAGAATTGAGAAGGATCTTCGTCTGAGAATCAAGAACGATGACCTCCTTCAAGTGGCCATGTTCCAGCCGAGTACCAAGAACCTGTTCTTAGAGATTGAGACTGAATACAGAAACGCCGCGGAGTCCCCTCTCAACAGAGAGGAGTTTGAGAACCTCGCGAATTCGAGTGAGATGGCCAAGGTTCTTGCCCTCTTGGGTGATGCGGCCATCTCGATGGGAGTACTTCAACATCTCTGGAGCCCGAATGTTTCTGATGTAGGAATTCTTACGCAGAGAAGAGCCGAGATAGTCAGCAATGAGCACATGGCCAAAGTCTGCGATGAATGGCAGCTGTATGACCATCGAATCCACTTCGACCCCGGGATGCCATCGAGAGAAGAAATGGAACACGACAAGGGAACTCTACTTGAGGCCGTGTTCGGCATTGTGCAGATTGAACAGGGCTTCAAGGGAGTTCAGAAGAGGATTCATCACCTTCTCTAGATTCGGACGGAACGAACTATCGTGAACCGATTCTGCCTCATTCATTGTGATGGTACTCCCCTGACTTGACAGGACAAGAGACCTCCTTGCGGCCTCAGTATTCGGTAAGGTCCCACTCATCGTCGCGATAGCTGGGCTTATCGACGACAGGAAACTCTCGCTCGAACTTGCGCCGGACAGACTCGGCTATCTCTGGGTCAGAATAGACCCGAACTGATGGGATTGTCCGTGCCTGTTGGTTGAGTAGGTGCAATAGTGGTCGTCCTTCCTCGGTTTGGTCAAGACTCACCGTTTCGAGACCAGCTTCCCCTCCTGCCAGCAGAGGTATCTTACTGAGCTTCTTCTCACCTAGTTCCGGGACTACAACGTCTATGACAACGGATCCAGGCTTCTCCGCGATGCGTTTCTCGAATTCGACCAGCTTCTCAATGTTCTTCAGAGTAGAGAGGAAGCCACTCTGTACATCGGGCTCAAAGGCATGGAGGGGACGAGACAGAACCACCTTGAACAGCCGTCTGTATCGAATCCTTGAGGCGTACTCCCTAACGAAGTCAATGTGAGATTCTGAGAGCCAGCGGAAGAGATCCGAGTCCACCATTCGAGTGAACAGACCTACGACCTCGTTTCTAGACAAGTCCTCCTCTTGTAGCCGAAAATAGGTCGCCTTAGAGACCAGAGCCTCAGCAAGCTTGACAGCATGATGCATGTATAGGTCGCTGAACATCCAGTTCCTACTCAGAATAAGCGCCTCAAGAGAATGGATTGCCTTGAGCATGAAAGCGCGAATGTAATTCCCGTGGCTGTCACGAACAACTCTGTTTGTGAGAAGAACTCTCTCCGCGGGAAAGACTCCGAGCTGAACACCGCTGAAGTGCGCGTCTCGTATCAAGTAGTCAGTCTTGTCGATATCCAGGGGGCTATCCAAGAAATCAGACAGCAATACCATAATCGGCTTCGTCGTCCTGCGCTTCAGAATGGACACGACGTCCTTAGGCTCAATGTTATGATGGGTAAGGACCTCAGCAAGATCGCTGTTTAGAATGAGATATTCCCCAAGGTCAGTGTGGTCAAGCCCCGACCAAGACTCGATAGCATACTCGATGCTGTGCGATGTCGGAGGATGGCCAACATCGTGGAGGAGCGAGGCTGTTCGGAACAGCTTCTGGTGATAGGCATCTAGCAGCTGAGTGATGGGGACAAAACACGCAGAGCCAAGATCTTCACAGAAATTGACCACTCGAATACACTTCTGAGCAAGATAGCTTGTTCCTAGACTGTGTTGGAACCTCGTGTGAGTGGCCCCAGGATAGACTATGTGAGCTGGCCCGAGCTGCATGATGTACCGGAGCCTAAGCATCTCCCATGTGGAGATGAGATCAAGCTCCCAGGGCTCGAAGAGGATTGCACCATGAACAGGGTCTTGTATTGCTTTCTGTCGAGTGTGCCATTCGCTGATCGACACCAGTTCTCTGTGAGCGGCCACTAGTGCAGAGATACGCTTCCAGTCATCTCCGTCGTCGTGTCGAGCGGTCTCTATTGCGGACTCACGGAAACCGGTCAGCCGAATGAGTCGTATCAGTTCAGGATTGATGTCTTCAGCCACTTCGGGTCGCCGAGGTGACGGGGATACGACCCTCGTAATAAAGAGTGGCAAGAGCCTAGGTTGCAGAACCTCTTGATAGCTTCACATGTTCTCTGGCAGACATGTACTCTCGGGGGTTGCCAGTGGTCATCGCCCGGCAGTATTCGTTGGGATTGCAGTAACCCCACCGTTCCAGCATGTTGCAGGAAGGAGGCGTCCTCTTCGGATAGAAGGGCGGATCAATCAGATTGACATGTGACAAGTAGTTGACGACCGTCTTGATTGTCTTCTTGGCAAATGCGAGTCTGATGCACGGCGGTGCTCTCTCCACCATCTTCCATTCTACCAAGCGATACAACCTTGACCACAGAAGGCAGCGCTTCGTTTCGTACAAGAGATCACACTTGGGGCATTGCCCGCTTTGAATTGAAACACTGCAGAAGTGGTTCCTTGCTCGCTTGGTGAGCCCAGCCCTGAGTAGATGAAGCTTCATTTCCGCGAAGAGCTCAGGGGTGAAGGTGTCGAACTCCCTGGCAAACGATACTAGTTCTGAAGAGATCTCATCATCGCCAACGACCCAAGCATCAGCTTCTGGGAGTACATTGTCGTCTGTGTTCACGAAAGGATATCCTCCGTGCTGTGTATTAAGCGCGTAGACAGGCCTTGTCGATACCAAGTCGGCTGTGATTCAGGTTGATTCTGGGCGAGGAATGGAATACTCTTAAATGGTGTAGGCGCTCACGAGACGTCATCAGGCCCAAGCTGAGAGGACTCTCCAGATGACCAAACTTGAAGTGCGCTCGAATGTATCCTTCAAAGAGGTCATCACATCTGTTGAGTTGGTCGACTTCATGGGCGACAGCACTATGGAGATTGTTGCCACCTCAATCAATGGGGACATCAGGCTCTTCAGCTACAGACCCGATGAGAAGAACCCTCTGAAGGAGATATCCAAGGTAGAGGGACTGCCTCCTCTTGCTGCGGTTGGTGTAGGAGACATCCTGGGCAACGGGAAGCCAGACTTGGTAGTAGGCGGACTAGACAATGCTATCCGTGTCGTGTCCTTTCTTGATGATGAGCTTCAAGTGAATGCAGTCACGCCCGTTGGCAGTCTGCCAACGGCCATTGGAGTGTTCAACGTTCTCGGCGACAGCAGCTCTGAGGTGATTCTGGCGACAGCTGATAGGAACCTTAGGTGCTATGGCTGGTATGATGTTGCACTTGACAAGCTTGCTCACAAGGTTCTGGAGAAGCCCATCTTCTCGATTCGGCCCCTCACCTCCGCGGGTCTCCCATACTCCAGGTTTGTGTTTGGAGACGACACGGGCTACCTCTACGTGTATCAGTATGCGGATGATAGGCTCCACGAGAGGAGCAAGATCAGTGTGGGGGGAGAGATTGGCATTGTTGCCACAGGAGACATTACTGACAATGGAACATCAGAAGTGATGACGGTCTCCGATGGTAAGATGCTGGGTCTCTACGGACTTGTGAAAGGCAGCATGGAGCGGCTTGATTCTGTTAGAGCGCCTAACGAGGTGACTGCCCTTCGAATCGGTCGATTCTGGGAACTCGATGCACCGAAGGGACAGCTGGTTGTGAGCCACGCAAACTCGAGAGTGACTCTTCTACACTTTGAGGGAATGCGTATTGGAGAAGAGGCGTCCGTAAAGACTGCCCGTAGGGCCACAGATTCAGCGGTTGCGGTAGGAGACATCAGTGGGAGTGGAACTCCTGAGATTGTACAGGCTGTGGGCAACAGTCTCAACGTAATAGAGGTTCTTAGTGATTCACTCTAGTTTCGGCATGTGCACTTGGTCTGGTTGGAGAATACTGATGGTCTTGACAGAGGTATTCTCTTTGATCAGCGGAACCACCCTGGCTTCCAGCCAACTCTTCGCCTTGGATCGGGCGCTCTCGATGTCCTCCGCCTCGGCATTCATGTCAAACCGCATGAATAGGTGATATGGCTCTCTGCTGTTAGTTTCCTTCTTGATCATAGCCCAGAAAGCCTTCGAGCCCTCAGGTATGTCCATACGCCCGAGTATCTCGGCCCAAGACTTCCCTTCCATACGCCTTGAAACTATGGCGAGGTCCTTCATTTCGGGTAGCTGCTTGAGCGCATCCAAGACCTTCTCGCCCATCTTCCTAGTGTCAGGGGCCTCGGCGAATTCTGCCGTGAGGTAGTGATCTGCCCGGAATACTGCCATTGGTCGTTCTCCATTCGCTGGTTGATTGGCGGCCTAATTCGCCTTCCACTTAAGTATGATGGTACTCCCCTAGGTTTCCGGCTCCTGCATCTGAGCAGTGTAGCTGTAAGCTCGGTAGACCGCAGTCCCAAGTGACATGAAGACCACAAGTATCAGACCCAAGAAGAGGTAGCCCAGCAGAGAGAACACAACCAGAGTGAGTAAGCGTTCGGATCTTCCAGCAAGGCCAACATCAAGATCACTTACTCCAAGTGACTCCGCCCGTGCTCGTGTGTAGCTCGTGAGAAGCCATCCGACCGCCGACAGAAAGACCCAGATCTCAACCGCAAGCCCCAGAATCAGAGAGCCTGCAAACGATACCAGAATCCCGAGCAAGATCAACGCCTCGGCCACCTTGTCAACAACAGAGTCCACGAAGGCCCCTCTCCGGGAACCAGCCCCCTGCTCTCGAGCCACGGCACCGTCCACTCCGTCTAGCAGGCCTGCAAAGAAGACGAGGCATCCAAAGATGACCTGAGACTGTAACAGCAGAAGTGAGAGGAAGGCAAAGAAGGCGAAGAGAAGACTCGTGTATGTGACAGTGTCAGGACGGACTCCTGCCCGAGCAAGTGGGCGAGCAAGCATCATTACCAGTCCACGGAAAATGCGTCGTACCCTGAACTTACTGGTCATTAGCACCACCACCCTTGTATGATATCGATTGATGGACAATCTCTGCATGAACTACGGATTCACGAGGTATGCTAGAATCTCCAAATGCGATGGCCCTTGTGACCCTGCTGTTCTTCCCAATGATGGTATTGGGCCCAAGAGAGACATCCGGACCAACTTCCACTCCTGAATGCAGGTGACAACCCGATGAGACCAGTACAGGACCCCTGAGCCGAACCCCCGGCATCATCTTTATTCCATTGCCAGTCACGAGTTCATCCCCAATCTCCATGTTGTCTTTGTCAGGTACTAGGATCTGCCCCTTCGACGGTGTGATGGAGGTCCTCAGCAGATGTGCATTGGCGATTAGCATGTCATCAATAGAGTCTATGTCAAGGCTCTTCCCAGCTATGGGGTAGGCATGGACTGAATCACCTTGCTGCAGCATCCTGTTAATCACGGGGACCACATGGGTTTCTCCATGCTCTCTTGCAGTCTTGCAACGACCCAGGAAATCAGGCTCACCCACAAGCAGCATCGCACTCCGGTGATCGAACGAATGACTGGTGAGGGGGGAGCCAATTCCGACAACGCTTCCTGCATCATCCACATAGACTCTGGTACCTCCGGCTACGCCGGGCTCAACAGCTATGGTCAGTTCCGATCGGTGAGATGAAACCAGTCCTGAAACGTCAGATGATGCAAGAAGAGCATCAGCTGGTGCAATAAGAAGACGTTCGGACTCTGACTGCGAGGCAGTCCTCACTAGCGTTTCGAGAGGCCCGGTTGCATACGTGGGAACATCAACGTACTCGACTGACTGCATATTCAGCTCTGGAAGAAGTAGCTCCCTCACTGCCTCGCGCTGCCAACCCAGCCCCACGTATACTCGCTTGACTCCTGCATCAATCATCGCTTCGATAGACCATTGGAGGAGCGACTTTCCGGCCACTGGTATCATGCATTTCGCAAGGGAATCGGTAAGTGGGCTCATCCTATCGCCCCTTCCCGCAGCCAAGATGATACCGTGAATGCTGATTCCTCCTCTTATCCGCAACAAGCGCAAGGGCCATATGTATGTTTGCTGGGATTCGCGTGAAGTCTGTTGACCGCCGAGATAATGAAGCTCGGAAGCCCAGATGATGTACAACCCATCATTGTGAGAGCGGCCGAGATTGTACAGAGTGGGGGCATAGTTGTATATCCAACTGATACGAGCTATGGTCTCGGTTGCGATGCAAAGAATCCTCAGGCGCTTGAGAGACTGATAGACATGAAGAAGAGAGACCGCCACCTTGGGGTTCCGCTTCTTTTCGACACCCTTGGGCAATGTGAGGTCTATCACAGCTTCGGAGACCTAGAGAGGGTAATCGCACGGCTGTTCTGGCCCGGAGCACTAACGCTCGTGGTGAAAGCAAAGCCTGACGTGCCCGAGCATATTACTGCTGGCCGCGACTCCATTGCCGTGCGGGTTCCAGATCACGTGATACCGAGAGGAATATCGCGGCTCATCAACGGGCCCCTAGTAGGAACCAGTGCGAATCTGAGTGGAAAACCCAGTCCCTTTGATGTAGCTACAGCCATGGAACAGCTTGGGCAGCAGGTAGACCTGTATGTTGATGGAGGGGTTTCCAGCTCCAACGACAACTCCACCATAATTGGCGTCATAGGCAACGAGAGTGAACAAGAACCTCTCAACATCAAGATCTACCGGGAAGGAGCTCTGTCAGTCGAGCGACTCACCGATGCATTGAGTGTAGACTCCGACGCCGTTCGCTACTGGAGTTCCACATTCATCCAAACGGATCTGTGAGGCGATCATATCTGCATGACTACAACCTTCTTGTGGCCTGTCCGCGAGAGAGGGAAAGGGCGGCTACCTCGGAACTAAGGTACTTCATTGGGGACCTTCTGGGAGACACATCCTTTCAGATTTCCAGGACCCATGTTTCCGGGCTTCTTGCATGCAGGACCTCCATAGACCCTTTTGCGGTAGTTGAGCGTCTGCGTGGGTTCGCGGACGAGAACCCATACCAGTTCAGGTTCGCAATCAAGTTCACTCCATTGGAGATGTGTGTCGACTCATCAATTGATGCGATGGCCGAATCCGCAAGAGCCCTCATGGAGAAGATTGGGGAGGACGAGAGTTTCAGAGTGTCTGTGAAGAAGCGACACACAGAGCTTGACAGCATGGAGATTGTGAGGGGCGTGGCAGCGGTCATACCGAAACGTGTGGATCTCGACAATCCAGATTGGACAGTCTTGGTTGAGGTCGTAGGAGAGTGGACTGGCATCTCTGTACTAAGAGAGAGTGCGGATGTGCTCTCCATAATGAAGATGCGGGATGACATGTACTAGGGATTCTCAGGCATCAAGTGCCACCGCAGAAACGCGGCTCACGACGCACTTCGAGATGGCAGCTTTCATCTCCTCGGTATCTTGAGAGTCAGTGAACACCTGAACCTCGGAAATGGAGATGCCGAAGATGTCCATTAT
>JAEOUG010000123.1 GCA_016839445.1 Candidatus Thorarchaeota archaeon | reverse complement strand
TAGCCCCGAAGTGAGAGTGCGTAGAGCACATTGAGAATGCTGTTCACTGCGTTCAGCCAGTCAGTAGGAAAGCCGAATTCGAAAGGAAACTGCAGTATCAGGGCAATCTCCGCGGGAACCATATCGACCACACATTGCGTTCTGTTGACGTGATTTAAGCACCGAGTAGTTCGCGCCGCAGCACTTGGAAGTCACTCTTCATTAGCTCCAATGTCTTTGGGAACCTGAGGGCTGCTGCAGGATGGTATGTCATGAAATACGTCAAGGACTCACCTTCATAGAACCTGCCGTGAGCATCTGAGACAGACCAAGGTCCTATCAGTGACGAGATTGCTACACCTCCGAGAAGCACAACAAATCGCGGAGCAATGGCTTTAATCTGCCTCTCGAGGTAAGGGAGACAGAGAGCGACCTCCGACTTCAGCGGTGCACGGTTCCGAGGAGGTCTGCACTTGAGTATGGACGTGATGTAGACATTGGAGCGCTCAAGTCCAATCCCCTCAAGCAATTCAGAGAGCAGCTTGCCCGATTTTCCGACAAAGGGCCTCCCCGTGGAGTCTTCTGTGACACCGGGAGCCTCGCCAACGAGCACGAGCTCAGCGTTCGTAGCGCCTTCTCCAGGCACGGCGTTCGTGCGGGTCGCGGAGAGTGGACATAGCGTGCACTTCGTCACTTGTTCACGAATCCTTTCAAGCTCCAAATCTACAGGCATCTCGAAATCAAGTGCCGTGGCAAGGGGATAAAGGCAACGGATTCTCGCTAGATTGGCTCAGCAATGAGAAGGCCTGCCTCAGAGAGCTCCTGGAGAAGCGACTGAAACTCCCGTTCCATCTTCTTCTCTACCGCATCAATCTGCGCCTCGTAGGAGTCCCAAGGGGCAATCTTCATTCTCGCCAGGTTATCAAGACAGCTCATCTCAAGAATTCGCCGAACGTGAACTCCGAGCTTGACTGCCTGAGTCATCTTCCTCGCGAACCCAATTATCACACGCAGCATCTTGTACGTCTTGCCAAGAGGACTGAAGGTGTCCACCTCATGCAGTGCACTCTGGGTCAAGAAGTCCTCCTTGATCATTCGTGCCGCCTCAAGAGTAGCACGCTCAGATTCTGGTAGAGCATCTGGGCCCACCAGCTGCACGATTTCCCTCAATTCCTGGTCCTTCTGTAGGATTGCCAGCGCTTCCTTGACCAGGTCAGGCCAGTCCTCTCCAAGGTGGGCACGATGCCACTTCTCAAGTGTGGTGTGATAGAGAGAGTAGCTTGTGAGGGTGTTGATTGCCGGGAAGAAACGTCTAGCAGCTAAGTCCTTGTCAAGAGCCCAGAAGACCTTGACAATTCTGAGAGTTGCCTGAGTGACTGGCTCTGAGAAATCGCCTCCTGGCGGCGACACTGCTCCGCAGAGAGTTATAGATCCAAGTCGGTCGTCAGAGCCAAGAGTCATGACCCTTCCGCCTCGCTCGTAGAACTGGGCGAGTCGGGAGCCCAAGTACGCAGGATAGCCCTCCTCCGACGGCAGCTGGCCCAATCTGCCAGATATCTCTCTCAGCGCCTCAGCCCAGCGAGACGTGGAGTCAGCCATCAGCGCTACGTCGTAACCTTGGTCCCTGAAGTACTCGGCAATTGTGACTGCCACGTAGATTGATGCCTCACGAGCAGCCACCGGCATGTTTGATGTGTTGGCAATCAGCACGGTTCGCTCCATGAGCGGCCGATCGGTACGAGGATCTTTCAGGTGAGGCCACTCTTCCAGAGCCTCTGTCATCTCGTTGCCACGCTCGCCACACCCTACATACACAACCACCTGAGCATCGGCCCACTTGGCGAACTGGTGGAGAGTCACCGTCTTCCCAGTTCCGAAACCGCCTGGGATTGCTCCGGTACCTCCTTTTGCCTGAGGCATGAACGTGTCAATCACCCTCTGGCCAGTGACGAGAGGAGTATCCATAGAGACCCTTTCCTTGAATCTCCTGCCCACGCGGACTGGTGTCCGCTGCATCATCATGACATCGTGAGTGTGACCTTGATCATCCTTCACTTTGCATATGGCTTCAGTGACTGTGAAGTCTCCATCCCCGGCTATCTCGATGATTTCTCCCTCAACGCCTGAAGGAATCAGAATTCGTGAAGTGATGATTCCGGTTTCCGGTACTTCTCCTATTATGTCCCCGGGAGAAACGCGGGTACCAACTTCGGCGGTTGGTTTGAAGTGCCACTTCTTCTCCTTGTCCAGACCATCCACAGACAGACCTCGAGTGATGAAGTCCCCGGCGATTTCTTGCAGAGTAGGAAGAGGTCTTTGAATGCCGTCATAAATGGAGCCAAGAAGGCCAGGACCCAACTCCACAGAGAGTGAATCGCCTGTTGCTTCGACAGGTTCTCCGGGTGAGAGCCCCGAGGTTTCCTCATAGACCTGTGCTGTGAATTCCTCGTCACCGACCTCTATGACTTCTCCGATGAGATGTTGGCTTCCAACTCGTACAACCTCGTACATCCGGATAGAGGGCAATCCGGAGCACTTGACGACAGGTCCAGCAATACTCTCAATTCGCCCCTTCTTCTCTGTCAATGTGTCAACTCCGTTCTAGATGTTTATCTCGATGCCGACCGCTCTACGAATCAGCTCTCTAAGCACTGTTTCATAGGTACCGGTAGATCCGTTTCGGTCTGGAATGAGCAGGATGACTGGTACTGGTGCTTGGGAGAGTTCCACAATCGTGTCTTCAACCGCAGCAGCAAGAGGCTCGGTAATCATTATGAGCCCCATTGTGGGGTCCCGGAAGTACTTCATGAGTACATCTCGGGTTTCGTCGGGCGTTGACGGTGTTGCACATTCCCTGACGCCAACTAATCGGAACCCAGTGACCGTGTCCCGATCCCCGATGACAGAAATCCTCTCGCTGGACATGGCAGTATCCGCTCTACACAGCCTGAGGGCTTGCACTCTTGGTGCGCTAAAAAGCGTTTGGAAGTTGACCTCCACTCCTCATCTAGTGAACTGGCTGATGATGTCTTCTTCCTCAATGTGATTCCAGCAGTAAAGGCACTTGAGCTGAATCGGGTCCTTTGAGGTGACTTCGTAGTTCGGGCGGATTGGCTCCCGCTCTTTGTTTGTTATGCAACGAGGGTTGGTGCAAACTACGACGTTTGAGATTGTGTCAGGAAGCTCTACCCGAGTCTTCTCAATGACCTTTGAGTCCTCAATGAGGTTGATTGTGGCCTCTGGGGCTACAAGTGCGATTCGTGCCACCTCTGCTGAGGCAAGCTTGCGGTGTTCGACCTTGACGATGTCCTTGCGCCCGATTCTTGAGCTATTGATGTTCATTGCGAGCGTTACGACATTGCCATCCTTACCGGTGATGCCGAGAATCTTCAAGACCTCCAGCGCCTTTCCTGCTCTGATGTGGTCTATCACAGTCCCATCGTGGATCTTCACGATTCTTATCTTTGTGTCATCAGATGATTCACTCATCGCACTCGCCGACTTCTTCGAGAGCACGAGTCCGTTTTAGGATTTCCTCTTATCCAAAGTCAAAGGAGAAGGTTGATATGTCCTCTAGAAGACGAGTCGATGAAAAGACGGTGAAATGGTCTTGGTTCTTGAAGGTCTAGGTCAATCGCTCAACTCGGCACTCAAGCGGCTCTTCGGAGCCAGCGTGATAGACGAAGATCTCGTCAAAGAGCTAGTGCGAGATATCCAGAGAGCGCTATTGGTGGCAGACGTAGACGTCAATCTTGTCATGGCAATAACAGAAAGAGTGCAGAAGCAGGCCTTGGATGAGAAACTACCCCGAGGTGTATCAAGAAGAGAGCATATTGTCCGTGTTGTGTGGGATACTCTAGCCTACTTCCTCGGCGAGAAGGCTGTACCTCTGACCATCCATCCCGGAAAACAGAATCTCGTCATGATGGTAGGAATTCAAGGCTCGGGCAAGACAACCACGATCGGCAAACTTGCACGCTACTATCAGAAACGAGGCATCAAGACGGGGGTTATCTGTGCAGACAACTTCAGGCCTGGCGCTTACAGCCAACTGCAGATGCTCGCTGAGCGTTCTAACATCCCCTTCTACGGAGACGAGAAAGAGAAGGACGCGGTGAAGCTGGCGAAGAACGGATTCAAGGAGATGAAGAACAAGGGAATCGAACTCATCCTCTTGGACACGTCCGGAAGACACCGGGAAGAAACAGGTCTCATCAAAGAGATGCGCGACATCGACAAGGCGGTGAAGCCACAGGAGATCATCCTAGTCATAGATGGAACACTAGGACAGCAGGCAGGCGTTCAGGCCGGGGCTTTCAAGAAGGCAACGGACATAGGATCAATCATAGTGACGAAGCTCGATGGCAGTGCCAAGGGAGGCGGCGCACTATCTGCCGTGGCTGCAACGAGCGCGCCAATCAAGTTCATCGGAACGGGAGAGGGCATGGATGCTATCGAGCCCTTCAATCCCACCAAGTTCGCTGGAAGACTCCTCGGCATGTCCGACATCAAGGGGCTCATTGAGAAGGTCAGAGATGCACAGATTGAGGTTGAAGAGGAGCAAATGAAGCGCATCATGAAGGGCAAGTTCACCCTCAGGGATATGATGGCGCAGATGAAGCAGCTGAAGAAAATGGGACCGATTGGAAAAGTCATGGAGATGCTCGGCCTGCAGTATAAGCTTCCAGAAGGCATGGCGGAGCTTCAAGAGGACTCGATGAAGCGCTGGGAAGTCATGATGAACTCCATGACCAGGGAGGAGCTAGATGAGCCGAAACTCATCAAGGCCTCCAGGATCAAGAGGATAGCCAAGGGTTCAGGGACATCTGCTCAAGACGTCAGAGAACTGCTCAAGCAGTATGACATGATGAAGAAGATGATGAAGCAGATGGGAAAGCAACGAAGGGGCAAGAGAGGGGCGATACCCGGGCTACCGCCAGGACTGCAGGGCATGTGATTCAATGCGCCGCTTCCTCGTGCTGTTCGATCAACTTGAGATGAGAAGGGAGTCCGTCAAGTCCGGTAGAGGCAGTCCTGAGGCAATCACGGCAGCAAGGTGCGTGAACGTTGGGCTCTTTGTGTCAGGCGGACTGCGCCGCGATGTGACCGTGTCTCTGAGCTGGGGCCATCTTGATAATCTGAATGTAGTGTCATTCTCCGGGACTGACTTGCGACGTGTTTCGCCAGATGAGCGCTCCATCTCCTTCTTCCTCCTCAAGGCATCAGAACTCGCGGCCAGGTCAGGGCCAAACGAAGTCCGGCGAATGGACAATGGAGTCAGAGTCGAGAGAAGCTCCCTAGAGTCCCTGGTGGATCTGTGGAATGCCGACCCCGTATACATTGCAGACCACAGAGCCACTGGGCTGCCTCCTTCCGAAGAGAAGAATGTATGCCCCCTCATTGTCTACGGGGCAGAACAGGCCATTTCGAATATCTGTGACAGACTTCCTAATGGCATTCCCGTTTTCCGACCACCTCATCCCGAGCGCCTGATACTCGACGTGAACATGCAAGCTGACGCCCACCAAATAGGCTCCTGAAGAAAGCTTCATAATGCCATCTTTGGAGAGTACCCCGTCTGCTGAGAAGCAGGCTTGGTGATTCTACTTGCCGACAAATGTAACCCCGGAATTCGACAAGCAGAGGATTATCTACGAGGAGACTGACGACCTCGCCCAGAGGATAGTAGAGCTCGAGAAACTCCTTTCACTCGCTCCCAGACATAAAGGAGCGGAGAGGATGGTAGGCGACTATAGGAAGAAGCTGGCAACTCTGAAGGCACAGTTGGACAAGAAGAGAGAACAGGACCGTGCAAGAAGAGGTGGTGGAAGCACTGAGGAAGGAGTCGTCCGGAAGGAGGGAGCTGGGCAAGTCTGTCTGGTCGGAGTCGCCAATAGTGGTAAGTCTTCGATCATCAATGCCGTCACCAATGCGGACCTAGAAGTGGGAGACTACCCGCTCACAACAGCCATCCCGACTCCTGCCATGTTGGCACTTGAGGACATCAATATCCAGCTTGTGGAGATTCCTGGGCTCTTTGTCGGGAGTAATGAAACTGGCATCGGCCGACAGGCTCTCGCCGTCGTACGCAACACAGACTGTATCGCTCTAGTCGTGGACCTATCTCAAGATATCGACGGTCAGATGAACATCATTCTGGGCGAACTTGACGCAGCGCGAATCAGACTCAACAAGGAGAAGAGCGCAGTAAGAATCGAGCGGGTAGGGCTGGGGGGTCACATGGTATACGGCGCTCAGAACTACCAAGGCGACATAGAGGACGTCAAGGAATATCTCAAGGCCCGAAAGATCTCGAACGTGATAGTGCGCTTCCATAAGCCAGCTACGTTCCAGCAGTTCGTAGATGCGATGGATGCAAGTGTTGCCTATGTGAGAGCCATGGTTGTTGCTAGCAAGGGGGACGCAGAGGGCTCAGAGGCAAGGTTCGCTGAGCTGGAAGAGAAGTACGGCTCAAGATTCGACATTGTCCCGGTGTCAGCACGTAGGGGCGAGAACCTTGACGGAATGAGTTGGGCATTCTACGAGC
>JAEOUG010000122.1 GCA_016839445.1 Candidatus Thorarchaeota archaeon | reverse complement strand
ATCCCAAGCGCTCTTCAATCGCCGCAACTATGCCACGAAGAGACAGGAATACCACCGAAGCCCCCGCATCCTCAAGAGCTTCCTTCGACGTTTCTCCCGTGGCCACGCCCCAGAATTCCACATCAGCTCGAGTCGCGGCAACTGCATCAATCAAGGCATCTCCAATGTAGACGACTTCTTCCTTGCTGACGCCGAGTGTTTCGATGATCTTCTCAATGCCATCTGGAAATGGCTTGGGACGGGGCGACTCATGTCGCGTCTGAATGACATCGAAGTGCTGCCTAAGAGGAATCTGCTCAAGTATCTTCTCTAGAGCAGGTCTGCCATTGTTCGTGAGAATCGCCGTCTTGATTCCCCGTGCTCGTACCTGCTGGACAACACCAAGGGCCCCATCAATGATCTTGGCGGTATCCGCAGCATAACCCTCATGGCTACTGAGAATCTCGTCAACCTCAGATTCCCACTCATCCCATTCATTCTGGCTCACGCCATTGGCGATGAAGAACTCCTTGGCTTTCTGAGTGGAGCTCGAAATCCCGTCCGCCTCGTCTACCATGTCGTGGGGGAGACCCTTTGCCAGGTAGTACGCCTTAGTATCTCGTCGCATGGCTTCCAAGGGAAGGGTCAGCACAGTGATTGTGCCATCCATGTCGAACACCAAGGCTTTGAGCATCCGGGGTCACCAGTGCGTCGCCTACTGCTGGCACTACTTAAGGGTACCTTTATGATGCACTGTCAAACCCCGAGCGTGTCTGCGAGGAATGCGGAGACCGCCTCTGAAGCAGCACCAAGAGTTCGAGTGTAGAAGTGGTCGCCGTCTTCCAGTATCTTGGAGTTCGCAGATGGACCTATGGCTCTCATGAGGGCATTCACATCGCCGAGAGGAATCATCCTGTCGTCACTCCCGTGGAGCAGGAGCGTTGGACACTCAATGGAACTCAACTCGTTGAGGCCAAATCCTCCTTCTTGCGCAAGGGCAGCAGATGCACTCAGAGTCACGAGCGCAGCGGGAGGTAATCTCGCTGCAAGCCCTAGTGCAACAGACCCGCCAAA
The DNA here is from genome assembly GCA_016839445.1 of Candidatus Thorarchaeota archaeon. Taxonomy (GTDB): domain Archaea; phylum Asgardarchaeota; class Thorarchaeia; order Thorarchaeales; family Thorarchaeaceae; genus SMTZ1-45. The sequence goes on along the minus strand of JAEOUG010000122.1, from coordinate 9,473 downwards.
GGAGTAACCAACATAGACTACTCGCTCTGGGCTGAGCTTCTCTGTTAGAGCATCGCGTGCAGCTTCAGCGTCCTCAAGAGCTCCGGCAACTCCTGCGTAGCCTTTTGGAGTCGTGACTGAGCCTCTAAATCCGAATCGGAGTGAATCGAACCCAAGTGTGAGTAGTGTGGACTCCAGTGTGACGATTACTCGGTCATTCATTCCTCCCCCGTAGAGGGGATGCGGATGAAGGAAGAGCACAGCCGCCCTCTTGTGACCAGAGCTTCTGGTAAGCTCGCCACGCAACAGAGTGGCCCCGCTTCCAAAGAGCACTTCCTCAGAGCCCAGGATGCCCAACTCCTGAGCTATCCTTTGAGGGTCAGAGCTTTTGTGCAGGGAGCAGAATCATCGGCAGCTCGAACTACTTCCATCTTGACTCCCGGAGCAACTCCTTCTCCAACGGCCCCTACGTATGGGAGGCACGCGTACTCGCAGTACAGCTTCCCTCGCTTCGAGAAGGAGTCGTACTGCGGGCACAGGGTGTGGTCGACTACTACTCGGTCGTCAGAAGCCCAGTGTGGGACCATCTTCGACCCCATGATGTGTCCAATCACCGCCCATGCATCATAGGCATCCTTGACTGTGTCACCGAGCCCAAGCCGACTCTTCATCTCTGCGGCATCTTCCTCTCCTAAACGCCTGAAGATCTCTGAAACTGCGTTAAGGCCCTCTTGGCCAAACCGCTCTTCAAGCACCACTGACATTTCAGTGATCAAACGCATGAGGTTGCTTCTTAGTTCGGATACTTTGTTGCCTGCAGGGATTATGCCCCTGACCGCAGCTGTCTTCATTATGCCCATGGTATTGTCTCCAGACTTTGCTGCCGATGGAAGTCACACTCCTCTACATTAGTCTTGCCGGTCAGCAAACTCGGCAATGAAACCGCGGAGTAACTTTAAGTCAACGAAGCACACTCAGTTGATGAGTCCCATGTCAAGCAAGCTCGAAGTCAACAAGAACGACATGCATAGCATTGTGAAGAGCTTCCCACAATTGCTGAGGCATTCCAGCCTAGATGTCAGATTGCGGGAGCAGCTTGCTGAGATGCGGGATGATAGGCCAACGGGAATCTGCTTCATAGGCATGGGCGGAAGCTCGATTGCGGGAGGGTATGTCGCAACGTCCCTTGCGGACACATCTCGCCAGCCTATTGCTGTTGTGAGAGATGAGAGTCTCCCAGAGTACATTGGACAGGGCTATGTGTCCTTTGTTGTAAGCTACTCCGGGAACACACAGGAAACCCTCGATGCTTATGAAATCTTAGCAGAGCGAGGATGTCACACAGTAACCATGGCGTCCGGAGGTCTCTTATCCAAGAAGAAAGCAGACTGCTTCATTCGCTTGCCTCCAGGTTTTCCTCCACGAGGGGCACTGCCAGCCATGTTTGGTGCGCTACTGCAAGCCACACAGACAATACTCGGGGTTCCTACCACAGACCTCAATCACATGGCTGAAGAGATCAACTTGGCGGCAGATTCATGGGGCGGGAACCTCTCAAAGCCCGCCGCACTGGCAGAATGGATGAGGGGAAGAATACCGGTCTTCATGGGCTCACGACACCTCTACCCTGTTGCCTATAGAGCTAAGTGTCAGATGAACGAGAACGCAAAGACGGAGGCCTTCGCATCTCCCTTTCCAGAGGCCACCCATAACGAGCTGGAAGGATTCACGGAGAAGAGAGCAGGGAGCTTTGCGATAGTCCTGTTGAAATCAAGAGCAGAGGGCGCAACTAACGCGAAGAGACTAGACATCGTGGCCGAGATACTCAGTAGTGCAGGCCATGACTGCACCATTGTGACTGCATCTGCGCCAACGCAAATGGGCGAGATGCTGGAGCTGACGTACCACCTTGATCTCACTTCGGTGGAATTGGCTGACATCAACGGCGTTGACCCTCTCTCTGTTCCCAAGATCTCAGCACTCAAGAAGAGACTGAAATGAGCCAGCTCAGGGAAGGACCACAGCTACCATCTGGAAAGGTGTGTAGACCCATGTGATAGAACCTGGCTCATCAAACACAATGAATGAGTATCGAAACACGACAGTCCAGTTCCAGTAGGAGATATTGTAGGCGTGGATTATGGCGTTTCGGTCCTCAAGTTCATCCGGAGCAGGGGTCTGGGCCAGCTCAAAGGTGACGTTGTAGCCAGGATGAACTGACTGGTCGTCAATAGATGGTACCTTCGCAAACTGCAAGTATGACAGGAGGTCGCCGTTGAGAGTTACTTGTGCACCCACGAACGTGACTCTCATGTTGCCATCAAAGGGAGAAGTCGAATGCATATTGAAGGAAATGGAAACCCTCGGGCGCACTGATTCATTCGCGACATCAATATTCGTAACCACGGGAGTCAGCATGTCCACTTCCATCCTCCCCGCAAGCGCATAGCTCCCTGAATAGAACATGGCATTGTTGACCAAGAATACAGAACTCACGATCGCCGCAATAATCATTGTAGCAACAATGATGTTCTGGTTTTTGTCGCTCGCTATCATCTCATCTCACGCTCCCAGTCAGTTCCGAATCGTAATAAGGCCCTTACGCTCCGCGCAGATTGCCTATGCCAATATTGGAAGGCTGACGATATGGAGCATCCAGGGTATTAGTGCCAGCAAAGCCGGAAGAGGTATACCCGGCAAGACATGGTCCTCGCGAGCAAAGATCGTGGCGTTTATTGTTATGCCAACCAAGGCCAGGACCATTGACATCACCCAGACATGAAGTGGGAAGAAGACCAGTGCATGAACAGAGATCAACGAGAAGGCAATGTAGTCCCCGACGCCAACGGCGGCCCCCTCGGATTCGATGCGAGCGAAGTCAAATGGATCAGCTCCAGCACGTTCAATCAGATGGACATCATCAACCGCAGGGGAATACCGTGTGAGGAAGTAGTCCTCGAGCACAATTGAGAGAATCAAGACGAACATGGTGGCGGTGACAAAGATGATTCCGAGGAAAGTGCCGAACACACTTCCGTAGAACGCCACGAAGATGTTCTTCATGGCAGATGGCACGGAGTCCATCATGATGAAGACAAACGACATGAGCAGCACGCCAAGTGAAGCTATGGAGAGCAGACTAGGCAGAATGGAATCCGTTGACCCCTTGAGGATTATGAGCAGAATCGACTGTCCCAGCAAGAAGAATGACGCAGTCAAAATTGGAGAGACAACGAACGCAACAATTGCTCTTCTTGTCCGAGCTCCCTGTCTTTGGATAGTCCAGTACAGAGAAAACACGACAAAGCTCCCCAGGCCAACGGAAACAACAGCCTGAATGAGGAGGTTCTGAAGTGTGACTGGTACTGCATTACTGGCCAAGATGTCTGCCAACGCGTCAGATGACAGCACCATCGTTCCAAGACCCGCGCCTATCAGTAGTGGTAGAGCGGATATCCCAATAAGGCTGAGCCGAGTTCTGTCGATTCTCATTGTGGTGTCTCTCGCAATTCCATACTTTTCTGATTAAAGAGACTGCCGTCAACGCAATCAGCCATGAATGAAGTCTGCGACTGCGTCCGAGTGTGACACTTGAAAAAGAAAGGGGGAACAGGGGAGAAAATCCCCTGTTTGAACTAGGGTTACTTCTGCCTCAGAAGGACGAAGCCACCGACAAGAATGACCACAGCTGCACCAACTGCACCAGCCACAATGGCCAGCATAGCGTTGAAGGTTGTGGTTGTTCCGGTCCCTGTTCCGGTTCCAGTACCAGTTCCGGTTGAGGTCTCGGTCTCCTGTGGGTAGTAGAAGTAGTCCTCGTTGGCTGAGATCTCGTAGAACTCACCGGCCTCGTAGTCCGTGAATGTGAACGGACCAGAGTTCACGTGAGGCTCTGCGGGATCGAACACTGGGTTCCAGGTGTTCCAACCAGCGTATCCGATACCGTCGACATCATTGAAGATGTGCTTGGGTATAATCCAGAAGAACGCGAAGTTGGAGAAGTGCCAGTATGACTCAGTACCAAACTCGATGATTGCCCTGAATGGAGTAGGAGCGTAGGCAGCCACCAGGTCGCCAAGAACAGCCGCACCGGGGTTACCGTATGGACCGCTCTCAAAGGCGTAGGTGTAGGTGAATGCCACATCCTCTGCAGTCAGGGGAGTGCCATCATTCCAGGTTGCGTTCTGGATGATGTCAATTGTGAATCGAGTGTGTCCGACTGGGACGTCGGGGTTGGTGTCATGAGTGTCTGTCACCAGGTTCTCAGCAAGCTCTGGCCATGGGGTCAGGTCAGGTGAGTACTTGTACAGACTGGGCCACAGTTCCTCAGCAATTGCGATTGAGTAGGCAGAGGTGATTGTGAAGATGTTGAAGCTGTCAGGCTCCTGACTGATAGCAATTGGGACAGTGCCGCCTGGAGTTCCGTCAATCTTGTGGATCTTCCTGAATGTCCAGGGACCTGAGATGTAGCTACCAAGGTCGGGAACGTGTCCAGTGAAGACATCGTTTCTGTAACCCTGCATGTAGGTGTTCTCGTACACAACAAGACGTGGAACGTTCTCCATGAGAATCATCTGCATGTTGTAGGATGCCTCATAGATGTCCTCGTAGGTTGTGCTGTAGAGCAGCTGGTTGCGCCAGGCATCGTAGGATGCGTTGGCGAAGTTGCATGGGTTCTGGTAGGGAACGTCAGCGTTCTCGGACCAGTACTCGCGTGCCAGCCAGTCAACGTCGTTGCTGCCGAAGTTCAGAGCGAAGAAGACCATGTCGTAATCGCCATGGCTGTCCAGCCTGGAGATGTACTCGTTGAAGTCTGCTGCGCGGGTCTCAGCGTTGACGTGAAGGTCAAGCAGAGCATCGACACCAATCTGGGCCGTACCGCCTGCAATCTCCGGTGAGGAGGATGCGTACTCAATGACGACATTGAATGGTGAACCATCAGGAGCATTCCTGAAGCCGCTCACTGGGTCTATGTCGAAGCCAAGGCGGTCAAGAATCCTGTTGCCAATGTCAACCTGAGCAGTGTAGTAGTGGTATGGCATGTCGTCCTCAATGCACCAGCCGTTCGGGTATGGCACAAGGGAGTCCTGCTCCTGTGAGAAACCGTCCATGATTTCCACTGTGACTCGCGTCTTGTCGTATGCATAGGCAAATGCCCTGCGGAAGCCGCTGATGTTCAGTGGGTAGTCACGGCAGTTAATGGTGATGTGACCATATCCATTTCTGAGTGCGCTGAAGATGTCGATATCAGGGTCTGCATCCAAAACGGGGAGATGAACTGGATCAAAGAAGCTATTGTCCATTTCGATTTCACCGGCTTGGAGTGCGAGAATCCTCTGATCTTGGTTAGCAATCACTTTGAAGACAAACTTGTCAACGTATGGGCCTACGTTTAGATCACTTGGAAATGCAGCATCAGCAGTAGTTACAAGTGCTGGTGATACTGCCATGAAAACGAAGGCCGCAACGAAAGTGAATGCTATGATTCGCTTGTTACGATCAGTTAGCAATTTCTCTCTATCTCCTTTCCGCTCCGAGTCGAATTCGGATGCTGTTCGTTTACTTGAGGCGAATAAAAGCATTGTGTATCGCGGTCTCGTTGTGTGGGCACCTACACGTTGAACGAATATTCATCCATTCATCGAATAAAAAAATAGAACAGCGAAGTAAATCTCAGATGCAATATTGCCAAGTATTTTCGGCAAATCTGGATGGATTGGTGTCACGCGATTGCATATTGTAGGTGAGAAAAAGAAGAAGAAACAGGGGAGAGGTTCCCCTGTTTTGGGTTATACTACTTCTGCCTGAGCAGCACGAAGCCACCGACGAGGATCACTACAGCTGCACCCACGGCACCAGCCACAATGGCCAGCATGGCGTTGAAGGTTGTGCCGGTTCCAGTACCTGTACCAGTCCCGGTTCCAGTGCCAGTCCCAGTGGAAGTGTCTTCCTGTGGGTAGTAATAGAAGTCGGGGTTGGCTGTGATCTCGTAAAACTCACCAGCTTCCAGGTCCGTGAACGTGAATGGACCAGCGTTCACGTTGGGCTCGGCTGGATCGAACACTGGGTTCCAGGTGTTCCAACCTGCATAGCCGATTCCGTCAATATCGTTGAAGATGTGCTTCGGGATGATACTGAGGAAGGCGAAGTTCGAGAAGTGCCAGTACGACTCAGTGCCGAACTCCAGAATGGCCCTGAAAGGCGTCGGAGCATATGCCGCAACGAGATCCGTCAGAGTGGCAGCCGCGGGGTTACCGTACGGCCCGCTCTCGAAGGCATACGTGAAGGTGAAGGCAACATCCTCCGCGGTGATTGGTGTTCCATCACTCCAAGTCGCATTCTGGATCACATCCACAATGAACCTGGTGTGCCCAACTGGTACGTCGGGGTTAGTGGAATGCGTCTCAGTGACCAGGTTCTCAGCAAGATCTGGCCACGGGGTCAGGTCTGGCGAGTACATGTACAGCTGAGGCCACAGGTTGTTCAGGATTGCCGCAGAGTACGCGGAGTTCGTGGTGAATATGTTGAAGCTGTCAGGCTCCTGACTAATCGCCACGGGAACTGTCCCACCAGGTACGCCGTCGATTCTGTGGATCTTCCTCATGGTCCAACGACCTGAAATGTAGTAGGCAAGATCCTCAACGTGTCCAGTGAAGACATCGTTTCTGTAGCCCTGCATGTAGGTGTTCTCGTATGCAACCAGACGAGGCACGTTCTCGTGCAGAATCATCTGCATAGCAGCAGCAGCCTCCTGGACTTCCTCATAGGTTGTGCTGTAGAGCAGCTGGTCACGCCAAGCGTCGTATGAAGCATTGACGAAGTTGCATGGGTTCTGGTATGGCTCATCAGCATACTCTGACCAATACAGCCGTGCGAGCCAGTCAACATCATTTGTCAGGTAGTTGTTTGCGTAGAAGACCATATCGTAATCGCCGTGGCTGTCCAGCCGGGAGATGTACTCGTTGAAGTCTGCCGCGCGGGTCTCAGCGTTGACATGGAGCAAGTGAAGGGCGTCCACACCAATCTGTGCTGTGCCACCTGCAATCTCAGGGGAGGAAGACGAGTACTCGACAACGACATTGAATGGTGAGCCGTCCGGAGCGTTCCGAAAGCCAGTCACCGGATCAATATCAAAGCCAAGGACATCGAGGATGTGGTTCCCAGTATCTGGCTGTGAGGTGTAGTAGTGGTAGGGTAGTTCATCTTCGATACACCAGCCGTTCGGGTATGGCACAATTGAGTCATGCTCTTGGGAGAAGCCGTCAAGAATCTCCACTGTCACTCGTGTCTTATCGAAGGCAAATGCAAAAGCCCTCCTGAAGCCACTGATGTTCAGTGGGTAGTCACGACAGTTTATCGTGATATGACCATAGCCGAAACGTAGAGCGCTGAAGATGTCGATATCAGGGTCTGCATCCAAAACGGGGAGATGAACTGGATCAAAGAAGCTATTGTCGAATTCGATCTCACCGGCCTGGAGTGCAAGAATCCTCTGATCTTGGTTGGCAATCACCTTGAAGACGATCTTGTCAACATATGGACCCACATTTAGGTCACTTGAGAAAGCTGCGTCTACAGACACAATGGCTGGAGACACTGCCATGAAGACAAAGGTCGCAACTAGCGTGAGTGCTAGGATTCTTTTCTTCCTATCAGTAAGCAATGTTTCTCTATCTCCTAACTCCAAGTCGAAATTGGATGTGTACCTTGCTCTTCCTAACGATAAAAGACTCAATTCGCAAGCACGCTCTAGGTGGATTTGCAGAGCCGTTGCGGTAGATTACTGAATGTCCGAACGGTTGCTGTATTCACAACTGCACGCAACCAGCAGTGAGTCCTCTGCAATGGGTATCACACAAAAGAAAGGAGTGGGCCCAGGAGCCTGAGCTCCCGGACCTACGGGTCCTGTTCACTTCATCCGTACTTGATTCGGGGATCGAGTACTCCGTACAACAAGTCCGCCACGAAGTTCGCTAGGATCGCCGTTATCGCGATGATCATGAATATGGCTTGGATCACCGGATAGTCCATCAGCAGTAAGCTGTCAAAGATGAACCGCCCTAACCCTCGCCACGTGAACACCGTTTCTGTAAGCGTCGCTCCGTTTATCAAGAACCCAAAGGTCATCGCAATGATCGTGACCATGGGCAGCATCGCGTTCTTCATGCCGTGCTTGTAGAGCACTTGATTCTCGTCCAGACCCTTGGCTCGCGCTGTGAGGATATAGTCTTCCGTCATAACATCAATCAAGTTGTTACGCATGTACAGGAAGTAGCCACCATAGCCGCCCACACCAAGTGTGATCATGGGCAGGAATAAGTGATGTAGAATATCCCCTGCCACCATTAGCGCTCCGAATGGGTTCGTCCGCGCCGCCTCCCAGACGTCATAGCTGATTGTTCCGAACTGCGGGAATCCGATTCGGACACCCCACATGGCGTCGGTCCATTCAGGTAACATGAAGCCAAAGATCAGCAGCAGCATCATCCCTAACCAGAATACCGGTAACGCATAGATGAACAGCGCGACCGTGACCGCGCCCACATCCTTTCTTGATCCCGGGTCCGCCGCGACTTTCACGCCGGTCCAGATGCCGAGAAGGATTGAAACCATTGAGGATGTGCCCATCAGCAGAAGTGTGTTGGGCAGCCTCTCCACAATGAGGGTCATCACGGGTCGCTGGTACAGGAACGACAGCCCGAAGTTGCCAGTGAACATGCTCACAAGATAGCGCCAGAACATGTAGATCCAGTCAAAGATGTCTGGGTCAGGCACTAGTCCGAAGTTGGCATACATCTGCTCCAGGAGGTCCTGGGTCAGATTTCTGCGCAGCTCATCACTGAGCATGAGGCTAACAGGGCTCGCCCCGAACAAGAATGTAGGAAGCCGAAACAGGAAGAAGTTGAAGCAGACTACAGCCACCACTAGGAGGAACATGTAGATGCTTCGGCGAATGATGTATTCACGAAGTCCCATTTCAGACTCACTCCATTGCAGTACCTAGTGTCACTAAGTACCAATGCCTAGTCTGACTAGGTATTCAGCTCCTAATAAGCGTAGTGCTCAAGGCCGATGAAGGGAAAACAGGGGAAAAAGAAGGGAAGAGGGAAGGAGACAACGGTCTCCTTGCCCTTATTCTAGTGTCTATCTCTCTCGCAATCGCGGGTTGAGAACCTGGTCTAACGTATGGCCGACGAAAGTGAACGCCAACGATAGCATCGTGATCATCAGACCCGGGAACAGCACAACCCACCAGGCACCCGTGGTGAAAGCACCACCAGTTCGGGCGTCTGCGAGCATGCGACCCCAGCTCGGATCCTCAGGATCAGTCAGACCAAGGAAGGACAGACCAGCCTCAGAGAGGATGGCGCCGACAACTCCCAGCGTGATGTTAGCAAATAGGATCGGCGTAACATTCGGGAGGATGTGTCGGAACATGATGTATGTGTCTGAGGCTCCAATGGCCCTAGCCGATTCGACATAGGCCTTGTTCT